>NZ_JAKUGD010000003.1:0-563615 GCF_022663775.1 Bacillus cereus group sp. BfR-BA-01350 | reverse complement strand
CCATCTAAATATCGTTTCACTGCTTGAATTTTTTCTGTTGAAGAAAATTTAGCCATAAAAAATGCACCTCCAATTGTTAGACTGTGTCTAACAATTGGGGTGCACTTCAAATTATCCAGCAGCTTTTTCCGTATTTTTATCACCATGCTTTTGTTTTTTTACACTTGTAATGTAAATGAACAGGAAAGCAATAAGTAGTAGAGAGGAATAACGATATACAGTTGCGTAGTTTGTAAAATGTGCAATGAATCCAAAAATAATCGCGCCAGCACCAATTCCAAGGTCAAATGCTGAGAAGAATGTAGCTGTTGCGACTCCTCGTCGGTGCGGTGCTACTCGGTCAATCATCCACGCTTGTAGTGCAGGTTGAATCGCTCCGAAACCACTTCCGTAGCATGCTGCTGCAATAATTAAGCTTGGAATGGTAGTTGTATACGACAATAAAATAATACCTGTAAACGTAATAATAACTCCTGGAATAATTACGAAGGAATGACCTTTCGCATCATATAACTTTCCGGAAAATGGACGAGTAATAGCGATTGCAAGTGCATTAAATAAGAAGAAGAGGCTTATATCAGCAATGCCGACTTCCGTAGCAAATAACGTAATAAAGCTTCCGATTCCCCCGTACATTAATGTAATACATAATATTAATAATGAAGGAAGTAAAGCTTTGCGCTCAATAAATCCATCGAGAAAGGTACCAGATGTTTGCTGTGGTGATTGCGGCGATTTTTTGATTTGAAGTAGTTTCGTTAATATTAATGAAACAATTGTACAGGAAAGTGCACATAAAAAAAGAATCGTGAAGTTATATGTTTGCATAAGCCAAAGTCCGATAAGTGGACCGAGCGCCATTGCAATCGTTCCAGAAAGACCGAAATATCCCATGCCTTCACCGCGGCGAGCTTGCGGAATTAAATCGGAAACGACAGTTCCATATGTAGTCGTTGTAATACCAAAACCAGCTCCGTGTAAAATTCGAACGGCAAGCAATAGGAAAACAGTTGAAGCGAAAAGATAACTACCCATAGCGAGTAAACAAATAGCAGTACCGATCATTAAAATGATTTTTTTGCTGAATTTTTGCAAGGCATTTCCAGTTAGCGGTCTAACAAAAAGTGCCGCAACAGTAAACATACCGACAACAAATCCAATATTGGAACTTGTACCTCCAATTTCTTTCACATAAACAGGTAAAGTCGGAATTAACATTTGAAATCCTAAAAACATACATAAGTTTGCTAGAATTAGCGCGACAAATTCTTTCGTCCATAACGGTTCTCGTTTTACGAGTATTGCTTCTCCCATGTATTCATCCCCTATATAAAAAATTTCTCTTTTCTTTCGAGTATATGTATTGGCCAATGTAACAGTCAAGGAAGGTGCCTTGAAAACGTACAACAATTTTCGAGGTAAAAAACTGACAAATTTGTGGAAAGACTACACAACTATGAAAAAAAGATGTAAAGTATAGATGTATAGACTGGTAGTTGCTATGAATGATAGAAATTGTTTTTTCTTTAAAGAAAGCGGATTCAAAAAGTAGTGAATGAGAAGGGGATATATACTTTTTCGCTACATATATTTGAAAAGGTTTACAATATGATGAAGAAAGAGGCGTGTACATATGAGACGATTAGGTATTTCTATTTATCCAGAACATTCAACAGTAGAGAAAGATAAAGAGTATTTAACATTAGCAAGTAAATACGGATTTACTCGTGTATTTACATGTTTATTATCTGTAGATGGTGAAAAAGAGAAAATTATAGAAGAGTTTAAAGAAACGATTTCTCATGCAAATGCATTAGGATTCCAAGTGTTAGTTGATATTAGTCCAGCTGTTTTTGAGCAATTAGGTATTTCATATAACGATTTATCGTTTTTCCATGAACTAGGTGCGTACGGTATTCGTTTAGATGTTGGTTTCTCAGGATTAGAAGAATCAATTATGACGTACAATCCGTATGGCTTAAAAATTGAGATCAATATGAGTAACGGTACGAAGTATGTAGATAACATTATGAGTCATAGACCAAATCGCGAAAATTTAATTGGTTGCCATAATTTTTATCCGCATCGTTATTCTGGATTATCATATGATCATTTTATGAAATGCTCGAAACAATTTAAAGATTACGGTATGAGAACGGCTGCTTTTATTTCATCATTTGATGCAACATATGGACCTTGGCCAGTAACAGAAGGATTATGTACGTTAGAGCAGCATCGTGAATTACCAATGACAACACAAGCGAAGCATTTATTTGCAACAGAATTAATTGATGATGTTATTATTGCGAATGCTTATGCATCAGAAGTAGAATTACAAGCACTAGGTGCATTAAATAAAGAGAAACAAACATTTGATATAGAGTTATATGATACAACGACAGAACTAGAAAAAATTATCGTATTAGACGAACCTCATTTTTATCGCGGGGATGTATCTGAATATATGATTCGCTCTACACAAAGCCGTGTGAAATATAAAAAAGAAGAGTTTAAACCTCATCATACACGTGAAATTAAGCGCGGCGATCTTCTAATTGATAATGAGCAATATGGCCAATATAAAGGTGAATTGCAAATTGCATTAAAAGATATGGTGAATACAGGAAAAACAAATGTAGTTGGTCGAATTGTAGAAGAAGAGATTTTCTTATTAGATTATTTGCAAGCATGGGATAAATTCGGATTTACATTAAAGAAATAGATAAGTTAAAAAAAGGAAAAAACTACTGATCTCAGCAGCTTTTTCCTTTTTATATATAAATTGCGAGAGGAAGAGCTATGACAAAGGTGCATCAGCGATTAGTTTCTATTTTAGAGGAGTTTTTAGAAGAGAAATCGATGTTAAATCGAGCTTTTTTAGCGAACCGTTTACATGTATCAACGAAGACGATTCAAAAAGATATAAAATTATTAAATGATATATTGGAAGAAAATGGAGCGAAAATTGAATCGCAAAGAGGGACTGGATATGAACTAGAAATTATACAAGCGAAGAAGTTTGAAGAGTTTTGCGTGAGTCTATTTCAAAAACAGACAGAAAAAATCCCAACTTCTTATGAAGAAAGGATAGCGTACATTCTGCAACGTATTTTAACCACCGAGGGATATGTGAAGCTTTCACAGTTAGCAGAGGAGATTTATGTAAGTAAATCGACTGTAAATTTAATTATGAAAGATGTTACAGATATATGTGGTCGCTATCAATTACAAATTGAAAAGAGACCTTATTATGGTATACGTATTGTTGGAGAGGAGTTTCATATTCGTTCTTGTTTATCACAATATGGTTTACCGCGTTATGACCATACTCCGTTTCATGAGCAATTTGAGCAGAGTGATACATACTTATCGTTACCTCATATACCGCTTATCCGTTCGATTATATTAAAGTATATCGAAGGAGGAGCGATATATTTATCAGATATAGAAATTGATAATTTAGTCATTCATATTGCAATTGCATTAAAGCGTTGTGAAGATCAACATTATATGAAAGGACTACATGTAGAGCAAGCTGAATTTATAATAAAGAAAGAATATACAATTGCGAAAGAGATTTTAGGAGAGTTAGAGAAAGAGTTGCATTTTTCATTCCCAGAAGAAGAAGTTTTATATGTGACGATGCATTTATTAAGCACTGCTGTTACAACGAAAGATCGTTATGAAAATGTGGAAGAACTATTAGGAAAAGATCTATATGCATTCATGCAACATATTCTTTTTAAAGTAGCGGAAGAACGGAATCTTATTTTTTATTATGATGAAGAATTATTATTCGGGTTTGGTGTTCATTTAAAAACGTTATTAAACCGTTTGAAGTATAAGTTAAATACGAGAAACCCTCTTTTGGCAGAAGTGAAAAAGAATTATCCGTATGCTTTTGAAATTGCGGTTCTCGTTGGGGATATAATTGGTGAATATACAGGTGAGCCGATTCCGGAAAGTGAAATTGGTTATATTGCCATTCACTTCGGCGGAGCAATGAGCCGTTTACAGGAACAAAATCAAAAGAAGAGATGTTTATTAGTTTGTGCGACTGGTCAAGGAAGCGCCCAGCTATTGAAATATAAAGTTTTATCACAGTTCCGAGATAAATTAGAGATTGTAGGGATTACAGGCTATTATCAATTGAAAGTAGAAGATCTCTACAAAGAAAAGATAGATTGTATTATTAGTACGATTCATATACCAAGTGGTTTACCTGTGCCTGTTATAAAAGTAAACTCAATATTTGATGATAAAGAGATTAAGTCAATTGGTCAGCAGTTGTTTACGCATGTGAATAATAGTGTACAGCAATATATGAAGGAAGATTTAATCTTTTTAAATCATATTGCTTCTACGAAGGAAGAGGTTATCCAATTTTTATGTGAGAAAGCCGCTGAGAAAAACTATGTACCAGAACACTTTTATGACTCTGTTATGGAAAGAGAGAATACATCCCCTACAGCAGTTGGGAATTTAGTTGCGATTCCACATCCGATGCAGTTATTAAGTGAGAAAACATTTTTGATGTTTTGTACACTTAATAAAGCGGTTGACTGGGGAGATAAGAAAGTACAAGTTATTATTTTATTTAGTGTAAAGCGCAATAATAATGAAGATTTACAAAAGCTTTATGATTTTTTATATGATATTATGTCTAATCAAAATACGATAGAGAAATTAGCTCAGGCTGAAGTGGTTGAAGATTTTCAAGAGATATTATTATCGTTATAAGAGAAGTATATAAAAACTTCCGTTACACAACGGAAGTTTTTTATGTTTAATTGTATGCGTTTTCATAATAAGATAACAATATAGAAAAAAGATGGCTTGGGGGAATTTAAAATGACTAATATGCAAACTCCATTTGCGTTAATTTTACATGGTGGCAACGCGAGAAGCGCGTCACTTGAAGCAATTGCTTTTGCAAGACAAGGAGATTTTGAGAGTGCGAGTGAAAAGATGACACTTGCTAGGGAAGAAATTTCAGCAGCTCATCGTATTCAAACAGACTTAATTCAAGAAGAAGCAAGAGGAAATCATGCAGAAATCAGTTTACTGTTAGTGCATGCACAAGATCATTTAATGAATGCAATTACAGTGAAAGAACTTGCTGAAGAATTTATCACTCTTCATAAACGAATAGAAGAGAAAGTGACAGTATAAGATGTACATTTTATTATGTTGTGCAGCAGGCATGTCAACGAGTATGGTTGTAAGAAAAATGCAAGAAGAGGCAATGAAACAAGGGAAGGATTATAAAATTAAAGCAGTTGATTCAGAACTTGTGAAACTGGAAATAAAAAATGCTGATGTTGTTTTAATTGGTCCGCAAGTGAAATATTTATTTCCAGCCGTAGAGTTTCTTGCAAATTCATACAATATACCAGTTGCGATTATAGACCAACGAGATTATGGCATGTGTGATGGTTTGAAAGTATTGAAACAAGCAGAACAATTAGTTTTAGCATAATTATATTTTTTTAAATATAAACATTATAATGTTATAACTTTATTTCATTCTTTCATAGAAAAGAGAAAGAGGAGGGGTTTTGATGAATGGTTTTATGAGTTTTATGGAACAAAAGATTATGCCAACAACACAAAAGATTGCCGGACAGCGACATTTATTAGCAATTCGAAACGGGGTTATTTCTACATTACCGTTAACGATTGTCGGATCATTTTTCGTTATCTTTTTAAACTTACCAATTGATGCATATATGGAGTGGATTGCACCGTTTCGCCATATTTTAGATATTCCATTCCGATTTACGGTAGGACTAATGGCATTATATGCAGCATTTGGGGTAGGGGCTTCGCTCGCGAACTTTTATCAGCTCAATCAGTTAAGTGCAGGGTTATTATCTGTACTCGCCTTTTTACTAGCATCAGTTGAACCAATTCAAATTACGAAAGCCGTACCAGGTGTTATTGATGCAGGTAGATATATTTCAGTAGGAACATTAAGTGCAACATCTTTATTCGGCGCAATTGTTACAGCTTTAATTGCAGTAGAAATTTATCACTTTATGATTAAGCATAATATCTCAATTAAATTACCAGATAGTGTACCACCAGCAGTTTCAAATTCGTTTGCAGCATTAATTCCAACGTTAGCAGTTATTCTTTTATTCTGGGGTATTCGCTACGGTTTGAAATTTGATGTAAATACAACAATCACATATTTAATCGCACCACTAAAATCAGTATTAGTAGGAAATAATTTATTCGGCGGTTTATTAACAGTATTCTTAATCGTATTCTTCTGGTCATTCGGTATACATGGCCCTGCGATTTTAGGACCGATTATTCGTCCAATGTGGGATTCTGCAATTCTTGAAAATATGGAAGTATTCACAGCTACAGGAAATGCACATCAATTACCAAACTTATTTACAGAGCAATTTATTCAATGGTTCGTATGGATTGGTGGATCAGGTTCAACGTTAGCTTTAGTAATTATGTTTATGTTCTCTAAATCTAAGTTCTTAAAAGAGTTAGGTAGATTATCATTCGTGCCAGGCTTATTCAATATTAACGAACCAATTATTTTCGGGGCACCAATTGTAATGAACCCAATCTTAATTATTCCGTTCGTTATTACACCGTTAGTGACAACGACAGTATCATATTTCGCAGTTGTTTCAGGTATGATTCCGATGATGATGGCGAAACTGCCATTTACGATGTTAGCACCAATTGCAGCGATTATTAGTACGGACTGGACAATTATGGCTGGTGTACTTGTACTTGTTAACTTTGTTATCTCATTCGTTATTTACTATCCGTTCTTCAAAATGTATGAGAAACAACAATTAGCAGGAGAGGAGAAAGAAAAATGCTCGGAGCAATTATCATCTTAATTACATTTGTAGCGGGGCAGTGTATTGCACATTATTCAAAATGGGTACAAAGTAAATCTTTATTAGTTTTACTACTAGTATCAATTGTATTTATCGGTAGTTCAATGGGTGCCTATGTAATGCTAAGCTTACAATCACCGTACGTAATTATTGTACCAACGATTTTATGTGCAACATGTTTATCTGCAAAATATAGATTTACGAGCATGGCATTAATACAACGTGTGAAGGAGATGCAAAAGCATGGAGCGTAAATTAGGAATTTCACTTTATCCAGAGCATTCAACGAAAGAAAAAGATATGGCATACATTTCGGCAGCGGCACGCCACGGTTTTTCAAGAATATTCACATGCCTATTGTCTGTGAATCGACCGAAAGAAGAAATTGTAGCTGAATTTAAAGAAATTATTCATCATGCGAAAGATAACAATATGGAAGTTATTTTAGATGTAGCTCCAGCTGTCTTTGATCAGCTCGGTATTAGTTATAGTGATCTATCATTCTTCGCAGAGTTAGGTGCAGACGGTATTCGATTAGATTTAGGGTTTGACGGATTAACTGAAGCGAAAATGACGAATAATCCGTACGGCTTAAAAATTGAGCTAAACGTAAGTAACGATATTGCGTACTTAGAAAATATTCTTTCGCATCAAGCGAATAAGTCAGCTTTAATCGGTTGTCATAACTTCTATCCGCAAAAATTTACTGGACTTCCGTATGACTATTTCATTCGCTGTAGTGAACGCTTTAAAAAGTATGGTATTCGCACAGCAGCATTTATTACGTCACATGCAGCTAACATCGGCCCATGGGATATTAACGACGGATTATGTACATTAGAAGAGCATCGTAACTTACCGATTGAGGTACAAGCGAAACATTTATGGGCGACAGGGCTTATTGATGACGTTATTATCGGAAATGCTTATGCGAGTGAAGAAGAGTTAGAGAAACTAGGAAACTTAAATCGTTACATGTTACAGCTGAAAGTAAACTTTGTAGACGAAGTAACTGAAGTAGAGAAGAGGGCGACACTGCAAGAGTTACACGTAAGACGCGGCGACATAACAGAATATATGGTACGTTCTACAGAAGTACGTAAGAAATACAAAGACTATGACTTCCCGGTGCGCGAAAGTGTACGACAGGAAAGAGGGCAAGTTGTAATTGGAAACAATTCATTTGGTAAGTATAAAGGTGAACTACAAATCATTCTAAAAGAAATGCCGATAGATGAACGGAAAAATATTGTCGGTACAATTGCAGAAGAAGAGTTATTCTTACTAGATTATGTAGGAGCTTGGACGCAGTTTACTTGTGTGGAATAGGGGAGAGAAGGAGAGGATGCTGTGGCATCCTTTTTTTCTGTTGAAATGGTAGTCTATCGTATATAGAATGCAAAGAGATAGACTTAATTTGGACGGGAGAGAAGGAGATGGAAGAGTATATAGATGATTTATTAAGGCGGATGGATGATGAAGAAGCAGGTATTCGGCAATGTGCGTATGAAGAAGCGAGGGAGTTAAATGATTTATCGCTTTTTTCTTGTTTCCAAGAGAAAGTAACGGAAGCACGAAAAGTATATATAAAAACGAGCCTTTATTTTTTAATTACACAACTTGCAATAAATACTAGAGAGATGTATATTGCAGATTATTTGATAAATCGGTTAGAAAGTGAAGAAAGCAGGGTAGTGTTGGATAGTATGCTTATAGATTTAAGTAAATTATCGGAAGCGAGCAATGCACATAAAATTATTCCTTACATATATCATAAAAATAGTGGAGTTCGTTATTCCGCTGTCATTGCTTTAAAGTTGTGTAAATCGTTAGAAGCAGAAGATGCCTTATTGAAGTTACTTACAGTGGAAGAGAATCGAGATGATATTATAAATATATGTGCTACTTTACATGAGATTGGAACAAAGCGATCAATTTTATCTTTAACGAAACTTTTACACAGCGATAGTGCTTATATTCGTTCGGCAGCCATTGAGACTTTGGCAGAAATCGGAAGAACAGACTTACAAATAGTTTATATTGATGCTTTATCTGATAGAAGTGTCATGGTGAAATATGAGGCCATTCGAGCTATTTATGCATATGGAGATGAAATGGCGATTAAGCCAATTTGCGAACGTGTAACGAAAGTTGTTTCTAGAAGACGTAAAAATCAAGTAGAGTCTATTGATGAATCAGAAATCCTCATTGCTCTTCGTTTCTTACATAAGTTTGCTAATCATGAAGAAGTTCTAAAGACATTTGATAAAGTGTACAAAAAACGTGGAAACTTGTTTGTGTCGGAGAGGAAATGGCTTCGAGATAATATTACTTACTTTCAAGAGAAAGAGAGAATGTAAGAATTATAAAAAAGAGTTAGCCTCAATGAGACTGACTCTTTTTTTACAAACTAGTTTAATACTTTAACTGTAACTGTTTTACGTCCCCAGTTACTTGATGTACCTTTGTCTGGCATTAAAACGTCGATTTTATTTCCTTTAATAGCTCCACCAGTATCACCAGCGATTGCTACTCCGTAACCTTCAACCCATACTTTTGAACCTAATGGAATGACACTTGGATCAACTGCGATTAGTTTCATGTTTGGATTAGCTGTTAAGTTGTGACCTAAAGCTGATTTTACTTGGTCGCCTGCTTTATAACCATTTTCAAGTGGATCTGCTGTGTAAGCTGTTGCTACAACGCGTAACTCACGAGAAGATGATGGTGCACTTGTTTCAGTTTCTTTTGCAACAGGTTGTTGTGTAGCTGGTTTTTGAGCTTTAGCCGCTTCACGAGCTTTAGCTGCTTCTTGAGCCTCAGCTGCTTCTTGAGCTTTAGCTGCTTCACGAGCTTCAGCTGCTTCTTGAGCTTTAGCTGCCTCTTGAGCTTTAGCCGCTGCTTGAGCTTCAGCTGCTTCTTGAGCTTTAGCTGCTTCACGAGCTTTAGCTGCTTCTTGAGCCTTAGCTTCTGCTTGAGCTTCAGCTGCTTCTTGAGCTTTAGCTTCTGCCTGAGCTTTAGCTGCCTCTTGAGCCTTAGCTGCTTCACGAGCTTTAGCCGCTGCTTGAGCTTCAGCTGCTTCACGAGCTTTAGTTGCTTCCTGAGCTTTAGCTTTTGCTTGCATTTCAGCTACTTCACGAGTTTTAGTTGCTGCTACAGTTTTAGCTGTATCTTGAACTTTCGTTGTTTTTTCAACTTTTACTGCTGGTTGAACTTTAACTGGAGCTTTACCTGTTAAGTAAGGAACATGAACGTAAGCTGTTTTTCCGTTATATTCAAATTGGATCCAATCATTTTCAACTTGGTGTGTTGTTTCAATTACATCATCTTGTTTCAATTTACCAAGAATTTCTGAGTCTGTGTTTGCACCAGCACGTACGTTTAATACGTTAGCTGTTACGTAGTAAGTGTCTTTTGTGTAGTCAGCGCTAATGAAAGCTTCTTTACCGCTATTCAATTTTACTTTTGACCATCCGTTTTCTGTATGTAAAACGTTAACTTTATATCCATCTAATAATTTTCCTACAACTTTTGATTCAGTAGTTGGGTTTTCTCGTACATTTAGTACATCAGTCGTTACAAACGTTTCTGCTTTAGCAGATGTTGTGAAAATCCCAAGACCAAAAACCGCTGCTGTTGCTATACCCATAAATTTTTTCATAATAGCCTCCATTGCATTTGTTTTCGTTGACCTCATTATAGCAACCATTATTTTCTTATTTGCGAAAAACATAAAATTACAAAGCTTTCGTAACGGGTCATTAATATTTTGTAATAATTCCAGTAATATCCTAAAAGCGCTTTCTTATAGTTTTTAGGGGAGGTTTGAGCATGTGATGCATAAAAAAGGTAGTATTTCAATTTCTGATAGGTTAATATTATTTCTATAGTATTACGTAATTATTTCGTAATCATTACAAAAATGACGTATTTTGCTGTCGGAACAGAAAAGTAGTTATGTAAAAATAACTATTTTAGTTGTGGAGAAATAAAAATGAGGTGAAATTTAATAAAATATCGCTATAATTGTTACAAAATAAGTCGAGGTATGGAAAAAATTACGCCTTGATTTTCGACTTTCACATAGTATTTTTGCAATAATAGGATTCTATAATAGATTTAGTAGATTAAAATAATGAAAGATGTTTATAACGTGAAACATATATAATAGAAGAAACATGATTTAATAGATAAATAAAAAACGTAGGAGTGTAAACTCCTACGTTTTTGTTTATTCATATCGTAAACATTCAATTGGATCCAGTTTTGCAGCTTTGTTAGCTGGTAGTAGACCGAATATAATACCGATTAACATGGAGATACCTACTGCAAGAAGTCCAAGTTCTTTTGAGACAACGAGTGGCCATCCGGCAAAGATGGAGACGATCCAAGCGAAGAAGATACCGAGCATGAAACCAATGAAACCACCGAGTCCTGTTAAAATACAAGATTCAATTAAGAATTGTGTTAATACTTTACCACGCGTTGCACCAAGAGCTTTACGAATACCGATCTCACGTGTACGCTCTGTTACAGATACAAGCATAATGTTCATTACACCGATACCACCAACAAGTAAGGAGATAGCGGCAATACCACCGAATACCATTTTCATCATACCGATTGATTCATCTAATTGCTTCGTAAATTCACCTAAATCTTGTGCTTCGAATTTGTGCTCAAATTTAGGAGCTTTCATTTCGTTTAAAACAGAAACGGCTTGTTTTTCTACACTTTTACGTTCGGCCGGAGAGGTCATTGTTAATCTGACAGAGTCATACTCAGTTACTCCTGAAATGACAGGCGCGTTTTCAAGTGATGTATAACCTTCAGGCATAGGCATTCCGAAGTCGTTTTTCGTTTCGTATACACCGACTATTTTATACGGCTTTCCTTTTATATCTGTGTATTGATTTGATTCCCAACCACTAAATAATTTATTGAAAGCTTCTTCATTTAATATAACAGCAGGGATTGCTTGGTTTAGCTCACTGTCGTTTAATTCACGACCGTGAACTAATTTTATCTTCGAATCTGTCATAAAGGCGCCTGTTCCGCCTTTTAAATCAAGATTTACATCTTTTGAACCAGCAGATGCTTTTACTTTCATACTTACATCTGGATACACATCTTTAACGCCTGGTACAGTTTGCAGTCGGTTTAGCATATCAGCTGTAATTTTGGCATTATCTGTTCCATAGTCAGGATTGTTGTAGTAAATCGTTACTTCGTTATCTTTTCCTTGGCCTAACTCTTTTTTAAACTTTGCGTTTGTACCATCACCCATTGAAATGATAGTAATGATGGCACTAATACCGATAATAATACCTAACATCGTTAAAATAGAACGCATTTTATGAGCAAAGATAGAGGAAAGGGCCATGCGTATATTTTCACTCGTGTTCAAAATTAACCTCTCCAATCTTGGACGATATTTCCGTCACGAATTACAATTTGACGTGCTGCAGCTTCCCCGATTTCACGGTCATGGGTAATCATAATAATTGTTGAGCCTTGTTTATTTAATTCGTAAAAGAGGTCCATAATTTGTGTACTTGTTTTCGTATCAAGTGCCCCCGTCGGTTCATCGGCTAAGATAAATTTCGGGTTATTTACGATTGCGCGTGCAACAGCGACACGCTGTTTTTGTCCACCTGATAGTTCGTTCGGCAGGTGAGTAGCACGATCAGCTAAACCTACTTTTGTTAAAGCAGCTAATGAGCGCTCGCGCCTTTCTTTTTTATCGACTCCAGCGTAAATAAGAGGGAGCTCTACATTTTGAAGTGCTGAAAGTCTCGGTAATAACATAAAGTTTTGGAATACGAATCCGATTTCTTTATTACGAACATGTGCAAGTTCTGTTTCAGACATGTTTGAAATGTTTTGTCCAGCTAGTTCGTACGTACCTGTCGTTGGTTTATCTAAACAACCGATAATGTTCATTAATGTTGATTTACCAGAACCAGATGGTCCCATAATAGAAGTGAATTCTCCTTGGTTCAGTGTTACGTCAATTCCGTGTAATATTTGAACGGACTCTGCACCATTTTGGAAGGATTTCGTGATGCCTTTTAAGTTAATCATTCAACGACAACCTCCATACCATCTTTTAAGTCTTTTTCCGGTTTAGAGATAATTTGTTCTCCTTTTTTCACTCCAGAAACTTTTGCTTCGCTATCTGTCTCGAATTCAACAGTAACTGCTTGTTCTTTCGCTTTACCGTCTTTTATGACGAAGACAACATTTTTGTCACCTTTTTTCACGATGCTGCTTTTCGGAACAATTGTGCCAGTTGCTTCGCCAGATTTACTCGTTACGTAAACGTGGAAGCCGTTTTGTAATTCTTCACTATTATCTAATGTGACAGTGAATTGATAGTTAGAAACTGTTTTGTTTTCGTCCATACTCTTTAATGGTGTAGAACCGATTTCTGTTACTTTTCCTGTCCAAGTCTTACCAGCGACCGTTTTTGAAGAAACAGTTACTTCTTGCCCAACTTTCATACTAGCAAGTTCATATTCAGAAAGTTGACCTTTTACTTTAAATGGGCCAGCGTGACGAAGTGTAATACCGCTCATACCTGTTTTTTCATCAGCAGTTTTTACGATATCATCAATTATGCCATCAGCAGGACTTGTTACAGAAAGATTGCTTACTCTCTCTTTTGCCGTTTTAATCATTTCATCAGCTTTTTCTATTTCAAACTTTTTCATTTCAAGTTGTGATTCTAATTGTCCAACTTCGACTTCTGATGCTTTTAATGCTTCAGCAGGAAGACCTGCATTTTTATCTTTTTGTAATTTTTGTTTCGCTGCATCAATTTGTTTTTGGAACAATGTTACTTCTTTTTGTGCGATTTTCTTTTGCATTTCTGCTTCTGTTACACCTTGTTTAGCAGCAGGGTCATTGTATTTAAAAAGGAGTTGCCCTTTTTTTACTTCATCGCCTTTTTTTACAGCTAATTCATACGTTCCTTTTGTTGGATCAAATGAAATTGTTTCGATGCCGTTTGGAATAACTTCACCGCCAAATTTTTGCGCGTTTTCAATCTGTTTTTCTGTTACTTTATATCCGCTATATGCCATTGCTACTTCTGAACCGCCGCCAGCAAATGCAAAGTATGATCCAGCTGCAATTCCGATTGCTACTACACTAGTAATTAACACTTTATTTTTCTTCTTCATCTATTTATCACCTTTTCGTTCG
The DNA here is from genome assembly GCF_022663775.1 of Bacillus cereus group sp. BfR-BA-01350. Classification (NCBI taxonomy): domain Bacteria; kingdom Bacillati; phylum Bacillota; class Bacilli; order Caryophanales; family Bacillaceae; genus Bacillus; species Bacillus cereus group sp. BfR-BA-01350. The sequence continues at coordinate 549,537 of NZ_JAKUGD010000003.1, read as the reverse complement.
TTTTAGTATCTACATTCAGTATAGAAGAGGTGAAGAATCTGACAAATCGTTTTAGCTTACAATAACCTTACAGTTTTGTAAGGTATGAATATGTAAATGTAAGGTAGAGGTTGTCTTAGTTTAAGCAAATGAATTGACGCTTGTTTTTTTTCTTACAATAATATTGTATGAAGGAGAGGAGGAAGGAAGATGGAAGCTTATTTTAGTGCGCATCCATTAAAACCGTTTATTCCCTACTCAAGGCAACATGCCATTATATTATTTATTCTGTTGGTGGGAATCGTTTTTTTATATCAATACCAAGATGTATTACGTCAAAATGAGTGGAATATAACGGTTCGATATGCGATTGCATTTCTATTTATAGGGAGTGAAATTGGACTTCATATGTGGGAGTGGAAAGCAGGGATTTTTGAGCTAGCTACTTCATTACCATTCGAGTTGTGTACGATTAGTTTGTTGTTAGCGTCAATTATGATCATAACGAAAAGTTACCGTATATATGAGATTGTATTTTTTACAGGAATTATTGGTGCATCACAAGCCATTTTAACGCCAAACTTGCAGTATGCTTTTCCGCATTTTCGGTTCATTGAATATTTTATCGCGCATATATTGCTCATTTGGGCGCCACTCTTTATGACTTGGGTGGAAGGATATCGTCCGACAGTACAATCTATTAAACGCACAATGATATTTTTAAACATATTGATTCCAATTGTTTCGTTTGTAAATTACAAAACAGGCGGTAATTATATGTTTTTAGCTCATAAGCCAGAAACTGCTTCATTACTCGATATGTTAGGGCCGCATCCTTACTATATTATTTCATTAGAAATAGCTGCGCTTATTGGATGTTTTATTTTGTATATGCCATTTGCGAAAAGAGAAAAACAGTTACATAAAGAATCGTTAGGGTCATAACCTAGCGATTTTTTATATATTAAATATTTACAATTCAGAAAATTAAGAATAAAATTAAAGGGTAAATTATAGAGAGAGAAGGGCGAAAATGATCAAAAAAGTATTTTTGAATGGGATGGAAGTGACGATTCAATTTCTTATTTCGATTTTGGGTATTATTTGTTTAGGGACATTGCCGAAACTATTTTATGGATTTGAGCTGCATGCATCACAGTACATAAAGAGTTTACAAGAAGTGTTTGTGAATTTAATGAACATCTCCAATTTTAAATATGTGGGAGATAAATTTTTATTTCCGCAGTTGTTTGTCCATTATAAAGAAACAATTGTTATATTTTTAGCTGCTTTTTTCATTTCATTATTTGTAGCATTTTGTATTGTTTATGTGACTATGAGTAGTTCACCGCGTATACAACATCGAATTAAATCATTTCTTATCTTCCTAGAATCCATTCCAGATATTCTTCTTATTTTAGTATCACAAATTTTAGTTGTATGGTTTTTTAAACAAACAGGTTTTTTACCTTTTCAAATTGCTTCAATTGGAGGCGAGTCGATTAGGGGGTTGCCAATATTGTGTTTGAGCATCCCGACTACGATTATGTTTGTAAAAATGGTCGTGCTTCGTTTTGAAAATGAACTAGAAAAAGATTATGTACTATTTGCTAAGGCGAAAGGGCTGGGGCGCTTTCATATTTTAAATCGTCATATTTTACGAAATGTGTTGCTTAGTACATTATTCTTTGCGAAAACGAATATCTTTTTTATGTTATCTAATTTATATATTATAGAATGGATTTTTAATACGGGTGGTATTTTTATGTTTTTGAAATCGTATTTCGGTATTAGAGTTGAGGTTTTCATTGTTAGTGTGCTTCTTATATATATTCCGATTTTTATTTTATTTAAATTGTTTCATTATCTCATTCCGGCTGCGATGAAGGAGAGATTATAATATGTGGACGTATATAAAACGTGATAAAAGATTTTGGATAAGTATTGGATTTCTTCTCCTATTAGTTCTTTTGAGCATCGGAAATACGTTATGGAATGATGGACATATTAGACAAGTTACATTGCAATATGATGCGGATGAAAATCCACAAGTGCCACCGTTTCCACCTTCATTACAATTTTTACTCGGGACAGACCGGAAAGGGTATGACCTGTTACATTTAGTCATTGAGGGCGCGAAGTGGACGATTGGTATATCTATTTTAATTGCGGCACTTAGAATGGTAATAGGTGTGTTTTTCGGTGTCGTACTCGGAACGTATATAAAAAGAGGATTTTCAAAAATTGAGGCTTTCTTTGATAGTTTTACAGTTATTCCGACAGTTATGATTGCGTATTTTTTTCTTCAATCTGCAAATACATTTGGAAGCGGAGAGGAGACAACAACCTTTTTTGAAAGGGCTTCGTTTCAAGTGGTATTACTTGTACTGCTTGTAATGCCAGTTATTGCACTGTATGTTGCGAAGGAAGTTCGTAAATTGCGAACGGAAGAATTTGTTGATGCCGCGCGCATATTAGGTGGATCGAGAAGACATATTGTTATAAAGCATCTTTTTCCGCATCTCTATATGCCGTTTATACTCGTATTTCTTCAGCAGTTTACGCAGACTCTTACTATTTTACTGCACTTAGGATTACTTGAAGTGTTCTTTGGTGGGACTGTAATGTTTGGTGGACAAATAAAAGAGGTGGAATCTTATACGCATGAATGGTCAGGTTTAATTGGAGTATACTATAGGTCATTAACAGTGAATCCGTGGATTCCTCTCGTTCCTATTACATTTTTTGGACTTACTATTTTTTCAGGAAATATGATTGTAAAAAGTATAGAAGAGGCGATGATGAAAGTAAGGTTGGGAGGAGAGATAAAGAAGGACATTGTAGAAGAGGAACAATCTGCTGTGCATTCAAAAGAAGAGTTGTTTACGTTTAAACATACGATGTAAAGAACCTAGGAGACTAGGTTCTTTTTATTTTATTATATTACAATATCGTAAGAGAGATGTAATGAAAATCGATAGGGGAGAAATACAATTTCGTATACACTTCATGTATAGAGAAATACGAGAGCGGGTGAAGGTATACGATGGATTTTTTAGAAGTATCAAAACGTAGTATAAAACGAAATATGAAAGATTATTTTCTATACTTTATTTCATTAGTAGGCAGCATTATTATTTATTTTACATTCGTATCGATTAAACGAAATGAAAGTGTAGTAGCTCTTTTAAAAGAATCAGATAAGGTGGAAACGACATTTACGTTTGCACAAATATTGTTGATTATCTTTTTAACGATATTTATTTTTTATTGTAATAGCTTCTTTTTACGAAAGAAGAAAAAAGAAATTGCACTATACAGTTTATTAGGTATTCGTAAAGAGGAGATTGCGAAATTACTCTTTTATGAAACATTATTAGTTGGTGCTGCGGCAAGTGTGTTAGGTATTCTTGCTGGTTTATTTATAGCGAATATGTGCGCAGGGTTTCTCGTAAAGTTAATGGGAAGTGCATTTACTTTTACATTTACGATTTCATTTTTATCTATAGTAGAAGTTCTTATAACGATAGGAGCAATTTTCTTTATTGCATCATGGAAAAGTAAAAAGTTAATTTATGAGCATCGTTTAGTTGAATTACTATATGGTGAAAATCAAAAAGAAGAGGCACCTACGTATTCAAGTAAGAAGGCAAAACGAGCGATTGTTTTATTAATTACAGGTTATATCATTGCGCTACTTACACAAGTTTTTGGATTTGGAGCAATTTTTATTACAGGTCTACTTATTTTTGGCTGTATTGTAAAAGGTACGTTTTTACTATTTGAGCAATATACAGTGAAATCACTCCATACAATCAAGGAAGATAAAACGAAATATTGGAATGGAACGAACATTTTATCGGTTTCTTCATTGTTCTTTAGAATAAAAGGAAACGTAAAGATGTTAGCTTTACTATCTTTATTAAGTGCGGTAACACTATGCACAATTGGTATAAGTTCTAGTATGTATTATGGAGCAAAGAAAACAGCAACACTTATGAATCCAGTTAGTTATGAATATGTAACCACTGGGAAGGAATTAAATAAGAAAGTTAGAGAAGAGATACAAAAACATGGAGGAATCATTAAGGGTGAAACAAAAGTAGAGTTGTTTTCGGGGCAAGTAAATATAGATGGTTCGAGTATGTTAACAGGATATTTAATTAGTGATGGCAATGTACAAGTTATAAAAGAGTCAGATTATAATAAAGCAGCTTCTATATTAGGTAATAAAAAAGCTGTTTTAGGTTCTGAAAAGGAAGTTGTTTTATTAGATCCGTATAAATCATATAACATCGAAAAGAATTCGCTTGAAGGAAATAATGTGTCCTTTGAAGGGATGAAGAGAGAGGTAATAATTGCTGATCACCGCGAAGAAACAGTTGTTAGCGCAAAACTTGCACCAGTTGGACTTGTTGTTCAAGATTCGTTATTTAATAAGTTGCAAAGAGGGAAAGCTATTTCAACAGTAAGTGGATTTATTGTTGAAGGAAATGGTAATGCAGAGGTAACGAAAAATCTAGCGAATATCCTTTCCAAAGAAGCGAAATTCCAATCCTTTGAAGAGGCGAGCCAATCTGAATTGCAAGATGGGGCAGTATTATTGTTTGCTAGTGTATTTTTAGGGATTGTCTTTATTCTTGCAACAGGTTGTATTTTATACTTTAAACAAATAACAGAAGCGATGGCAGAGCGTCCAGCGTACGGAATGTTAAAGAAAATCGGACTCACGAAAAAGGAAGCAAGAGAGTCTGTAAGAAAGCAAGTAGGTGCGATATTTTTAATGCCATTACTTCTTGCGATTTGTCATACATTCTTTGCATTTTTAAGCTTGATGGGATTTACAGGTATGTTTGAATATAGCATTCCTTTATTAGGTAGTATAGGGGTGTATATCATCATTTACTTTGGTTACTATACGTTAACGGTCCGTTCATACACAAATACAGTATGTAGCGATAGAAAATAAAAAGAAGCAAGCATGTATTTCATGCTTGCTTCTGTTCTTTATTTTGTAGAAACTTCGCCTTCAGCTTCTGTTTGCGGAATAAAGTATCCGATTATACCACCAATTATTGCTGGAACGATCCAACCGATTCCTAAGTTATAAAAAGGAATGGTGTGTACAATATTAGCAATAAAGTTTGGTATCATTCCCACATTATCAAGTGCATGAATACAACTAATAAGGAATGCTGCGATCATTGCCCCGATGTAGACAGAAGGTTTACGTTTCGTATATTTATCGATAAATGATACGAAAATTAAAATGATTGTAATTGGATATAGAATAATTAATACAGGCAAAGTAATTTTAATTAGTAAACTTAATCCTAAGTTTGAAATCACGAAGCTAAAAATACAAACGTATAGTACGAGCTTTTTGTAAGAAACATTTGTTAGTACTGTTGCGAAATAGTTTGCAAATGCACTTACAACACCAATTGCTGTCGTTAAACAAGCGAAGATAATGGCGATGCTTAATAAAACATTACCGCTTGTCCCAAAGAAGTGATACATAACAGTTGCTAATAGTTGACCACCGTTCTCGAATTGTCCTAAGTTGCCGTTTGAAGCCCCGATATAACCGAGTAAGAAGTACACAATTGTTAAAAATAGAGCGGCAATGCTTCCGCAAATAATTGTATATTTCGCAATTGATTTCTTCTCTTGTATACCATTTTGGCGAATTGCATTTACAACAATCGTTGATAGTACGAGTGCACCGATTGCATCTAACGTTAAAAATCCTTCAAGAAATCCTTTGAAAAACGGAATTTCTTTATAGTCACCAACAGGTTCTGCAAACGTTCCTGGTGAAAGAATTGCTTTTGTTGCCATAATCGCAATAATTCCAAGTAAAATTGGTGTTAATATTTTTCCGATATGATCTACTAATTTTGATGGATTTAATGATAAGAAGTAGACGACTGTAAAGAAAATCGCACTAAAGATTAACATAGAGTACCATTGGTCTGGGAAAAGTGGTGCAATCCCAATTTCATAAGATACAGATCCAGTTCGTGGAATAACAAATAGTGGGCCGATTGAAAGATAAATAATGATAGCAAATACTGCTGCGAATTTTGGGTGAACACGGCTTGCTAAAGTGTTAAAACTACCACCGGCAAGGGCAACAGCGACGATAGCTAGTAAAGATAAACCGACGTCTGTAATAATAAATCCTGTAATGGAAATCCACATGTTTTCTCCGGAAGAAAGGCCGAGAAGGGGCGGGAAAATCATATTACCAGCACCGAAGAAAACTGCGAATAGTAATAAACTAATCGAAAGTATTTGCGCTGGTTTTAAAGTTGTACGCATATAAAGAAAATCCTCCTACTGAGTGTTTTTGTCGAAAATTCAAACAATTTGTCGAGTAACTGTTATTATTTTAAAGGTCTGATGACTAGAAAGCAATAGGGAATTTTGAAAAAATTAAAAAATAATGCATTAAATCGAATAAATATACTATTTATATGTTTAATAGGAAGGATTTAACTTTAAACGTAAAAAAAACACATATCGCTAGGATACGTGTGTTAAAAATAAATCTTTCGATCGCGTTCTTCTTTTAAAATTTCAACTGCTTCTCGGAAACGTTGTGAATGGACAATTTCTCGTTCACGTAAAAAGCGCAAGCTGTCATTTATGTCGGGATCGTCTGATTGGTTAATAAGCCATTGATATGTGGCACGTGCTTTTTCTTCAGCGGCAATATCTTCGTATAAATCAGCAATTGGATCACCTTTAGCTTGTATATAGGTTGCAGTAAATGGAACACCAGCCGCGTTATGGTAATGAAGTGCGCTGTCATGGTCGACGTAATGAGGATCAAGACCAGCTGCCTTCATCTGTTCAGGAGTCGCATCTTTTGTTAGTTTATAAACCATTGTAGCAATCATTTCAAGATGCGCAAATTCTTCTGTACCAATATCGGTAAGGAGGCCAATGACTTTATCAGGAATTGTATAACGCTGATTTAAGTAACGGAGTGCAGCAGCTAACTCTCCATCTGCACCGCCATATTGTTCAATCAATAATTTTGCAAGTGCTGGATTGCAAGTTCCTACTTTAACAGGGTATTGTAATTTTTTTTCATAAATCCACATAGTTTCTCTCCTTTATATTTGCCATGGCCAAGGACCTTTGCTCCATTCCCAAGGGGCATTAGAATAGCTATTTCCGTACTGTTGAAGTGGTCCATATTTTTCTTCCATCTGTTGTTTTAGTACTCTTCGTTTATAGGAAAAGTCATTAAATTGATTAATAGCTGCTGTATCGTCTGGGTGGGTGTCTAAGTAAAGCGTTAGTTCGACTAGTACAAAGTCTAATTCTTGGAGATTCTCTAAAAGTCGATAATATTCTTCTGGTAGTGGCTGGTTCACGTCAGTCGTCACCGCCCTTTTTTATAAGGATTTTCGTAATAGTCATAAAAAACAGGCCATAAAGTTCCTTTTTGTAGTGCTTCTTTCGGTGAGAATTGTGGTAAATTTGGCGGTTGAAAACCTAAATATAAATTAGGAGGGGTAGAGTAATATTTTTTACCAATAGGAGGACAAGGATCTTGAGGACTATGGTATGGCACATATGATTTCATATATTTATCCATTAATAAACCTCCCTATATTCTTCATCACTACGTATTGTATTCAGACATAATAGGCATTTATGACACATATAAAAAGGTAATAGGTACAGGGGGAATGAATGTGGAGCAATGTATTGTATTAGAAGTGAAGAATTTAAAGGAAACTTTGTATTTTTATGAAGGGATTTTAGGAATTAAACCTAGTTTAGAAAGACCTCAATTAGATGTAACGGGGGTTTGGTATGATTCTGATTCAAAGAGAATTAGTTTTGTCATGGATCGTATTTTAGGTGGGCGGGAAAAAGGTGTTACAGATTCATGCGAGGTTTTAACATTTACGATTTCTAACATAGAGAAATTGAAAAAGAAGCTAGCGTTTTATGAAATTTTATATACAGAAAATGAATGTGCAAAGAGTATTGTAGTACAAGACCCAGATGGATATAAACTTCAAGTGGTGGAGAAGGATGAATAAACGGAGGGGATTTGGTGAAGAGAAATTATGAAGAAAGTGCGTTGTTCGAGCATCAATTTTGGCTAAAAGTGCTGAGTGATCATTCGCAATTTTTACTTGATGCGTTAGCCCCAAAGGAAAAAGAAGATATAAAAAAAGCTACTTATTTTGTTGAAACATTTACGAATCTGTTAAATAAAGTTCGTAATGTGAATCTCATGGCATTTTCCAAAGAGGCGGAACAAGCCGCTAAGGAAATACGAATGTTTAAATTAAATATTATACAGAAACAGTTGGAAGGAAGAATTACTATTCATTTTACGCCGACTTTTATTAATCATATGGTAAACGAAGTGGAAGAGTATATAACGGTTTTAGAGTTTTTGAAGAAGGGGGAAGTTCCACCTGTTTTTCATGAACTGCATTATCATCTCGTTTGGTTAACAGATGCAGCTGGTCATGCAGGCTCTATTTCTGGTGGGTTAGATCTTGTTGAAAAAAGGTTGAAAGAGAAAAGTGAAGAATTCGAGAAGCACTTTGAACAGTTTTATTTGAAGGCAGTTGAAATGACGGGGTATTTAAGAACAGAGCTTCATCATTTTCCTGCATTAAAGAAGTTTACAAAAGATGTTTCACTTGAACTAAAATTGTTTTCGCATTTTTTACATGAAGTGGAAGAATTAGAGTTATCAAATGAAATATTAAGTGCATTATCAGCGAGAATGGCAGATCATATGGCAAGAGAGGAATGTTATTATTTATTAAAATTAGCCCAATCATCTGGACTCGAAATGCCGAAATGTAATCCGCTTTAAAGAAAAAGAGGTCAATTTTATTTGGCCTCTTTTTCTGTTTTATTGTCTCTTTTTATTTTTGCTTGTTCAATACTTGCCTGTAATGTCTCCATAATATTGATGATGTTTGGAGCAGGAGAGATGGTTTCCGTTTTTTCCTGTTCTTCAATTTTATTTTCTATTAATTCGGTAAGGGCTTCTTTATATTCATCTGTATATAACTCTTGTTCGAAAGGGTTTGTAAGATGATGAATTAAGTTGATTGCTGCGGTGAGTTCTTGTTTTTGAATCGGATAATTTTCGTTACTTGGTAAGTTAGGTATATTTGTTATATCGCGAATTTCATTAGGATAGTGAATAGTTTGCAACATAAGTCCATCTTCAAAGTTACGGATAATAGCTAAATGTTGTTTTTTTCTAATGGAAATATGGATAAGACCAAGTTTATTCGTACGTTCAAGAGCTTCTTTTAATAATAGATACGATTTTTCGTGTCCTGGAGTAGGGCCTATAAAATAAGAACGATCATAGAGAACAGAATCAATTTCGTTATTTTGGATAAAAGATATAATACGAATAGATCGTGGTTCATGAGCTTTTTGTAACGCAGCTAATTCTTTTTCATCCATAATAATGTACTTATGAGGTGCGTATTCATAGGCTTTTACAATATCTTTATCATCGACTTCTTCATCTGTACAATTGGGAGCGAATTTTTTATATTTAATAGGTGTTAAGCATTCTTTATGGAGGCTTAAAAATTTTATATCGTTTTCATCTACGGCGCTATATAGTTTAATTCCTATATTTAATAGTCCAAGTGAAAGTGCACCTTTCCATACTGTATGCAAATGAAGCCTCTCCTTTCATTCAAAAATGATTATGTATATTATGAGATAGTAAGAAATTTCCTATACGTTTTTTGTTTTTTATGGAAGGGTAAGCAGAAGGGATTGGAATATAAAATATATTGACAAGCCCTCTAAAATATTTTAATGTGATTGTATAAAATTGTGTATATAAAGGGGAGTAACTTATTACAGTAAAGTCGTCATTACAGGGAGAAACCCTCGGCTTTATTGGCAACGTTTCGTTGTTAGTGAGACCTTTACCAGCAATGGTAAAGGCCCCTTATTGTCTTTTTTAGGACCCTTACCATATTTGGTAGGGGCCTTTTTGTATACAAGGAGAGGAGATATAAAAATGAAAAAACTTATTAGTAGATTAAGAGTTGTATTTCATGTTCGCCGATTTGTTCCATTCCTATTTGACTTTTTTACTTCAAAAGAGGTTTCAATAAAGAAGAAAATCTTATCCATTGCTTTTTTAGTTGGTTATGTAGCGATGCCGCTCGATTTAATTCCAGACTTCTTACCGTTCATCGGTATTTTAGATGATATTGGGATTGTGTTATTTATTTTGAACCGAATTGTAAAAATGGCTCCAGTTCAATTACAAGAAAAGCATAACGTAAATGTAGGATAGGAGTTAAAATATGGAGCAAATTATTTTAGATATAATTGAGTTTTTAAAGCAGTTTTCTTATTTTGGAGTTGTATTGGCTTTAACGTTTGAATTTATTCCCGCAGAAGTCGTTTTGCCTATGGTTGGATATTGGGTGTACGAGGGTGATATGAATTTTTGGCTAGCTGTATTAGCTGGAACGCTTGGCGGAACGACAGGACCGTTAACGTTATACGCACTCGGTTATTACGGTGGTCGTCCTCTATTAATAAAGTACGGGAAATACTTCTTTATTAAAGAAGAACAAATTCAAAAAGCAGATGATTTCTTTGAGAAATATGGACCAGTTGTAGCATTTGTTGGACGCTTTGTACCTGGCGTTCGAACGCTTATTTCTGTTCCATGTGGTATGGCGAAAATGAACATATGGAAATTTAGTATATATACATTTGTAGCAATGTTCCCGTTAACAACTTTATATGTCTATTTTGGAATGAAATTAGGTCCGCATTGGGAAAAAGCGGCGGATGTTGTGGGGCAATATATGCTACCGATATTACTAGTCGTCGTTATCGTTGTCGGTGGTATATTAACCTATAAATTTATGAAAAAAAGGAACAGCACGGAATCTATCTAGTCATTGATATTTGTATATTTTTTGAAAATAGATGAATCGTACAGGCAAAAGACTCTGAGGGACATACACATATAGGGAATATAAAAGAGAGGGGAAACAACTATGTCTTGTGAGTGCTCAGGGGCAGCATTCCATCACTTTGCCACATTATCATCGATTGCGATTCATCTTTGGCGGAGGGAATGTTGTTATTCGTTATAAGGAAATTTCCTGCAAATTCATTTGTTACTCGCTCGCAATCTGGATCTGGAGGAGGGGGAGGTGGACAAGGATCTGGGCAAATGATAGACAAAGGAGCAAAACAGCCAATGTTTTTTTTATTCTTCAATACAACCCCCTCCTTTTTAAGTAGTCTTTTACTACTATTAAATGTAGAAGCATGGCCGATGTGTTAAAAAAAGAAGGAAATGTTAAAAATTAAGATTGTCTAACAGGCTTAAAACTTAAATTATTATTCATGTTATAGAAAAGATTATATGTGAATAAACATGGGAAAAGAATGCTCAGACTCTTTTAGACAAAAAGTGGTTGTATACACAATAGTAAGAAGAATGTTGGACTTAACCTTTAATTAACTGTATATTTACAAGAATCTAATAAAATTCATTTATTATTTAAACGACATTAATATGCTTTAGATAAAATAGCCCTTGTAATGAATCGATTATTATGAGGAGGATACACGTGGACAGAACTGCTTTACGAAAAGTAAAAGGTCTTATTGGATTATTAATGGTTTTTGTATTAGCATTTGTATCATTTCCGTGGAGTACATCAGTTAAAGCGGAAGAGAAGAAGCAAGAAAAGGTACCTAGTGAAAAGAAGATCGTTTTTCCAGTTGTAAGTGATGTACATATTAAAAATAGTGGAACGGATGATACGTTTCGCTGGAAACGAGCGATTGAACAGCTCAATACGCTTGCACCAAAGCAAGATGCATTTGTTATCGTAGGTGATTTCACAGATACAGGGTCACTGCAGCAATATGATCGTTTCATGCAAGTGTATAATGAAAATGCAAATAAAGATGCCGTACGAATGAATTCTCTTGGTAACCATGATTATTGGAACGGTTTATCTGTAGAGGGCGCACAGAAGCGTTTCTTAGAAAAAACAGGAATGGAATCGATTTATTATCATAAAGTGGTGAAAGGGTATCACTTCCTTGTTATGTCGCCAGAAAATGGGACAACACACGGATATTATTCAGACAAGCAAATTAATTGGTTAAAAGAAGAGATGGCGAAAGCACAAAAAGATGACCCAGAAAAACCGATTTTCGTATTTTTACATCAACACATTAAAGAGACAGTATACGGTAGTCATGAATGGGGGACGCAAGATAGTGCAAAAATTAATGCGGTATTAAAAGAATATCCGCAGGCTATTACGTTTTCAGGTCATTCACATTATCCGCTAGATGATCCAAGATCGATTCATCAAAAAGACTTTACATCCGTTGGTACATCTTCTATAAGTTACATGGAAGTTGAAGGTGGTAAAGTACAGGGGAATATCCCGCCAGGAGCTAGTACATTAAGCCAAGGTTTATTAGTAGAAGTAGATGATGAAGAAGTAACGATTAACCGTCGTGATTTCCATACAAATTCTTGGACAGGTGAGCCTTGGAAAATTAAATTACCAGCAAAGAAAGAAACTTTTACACATGTAGAAGATCGTGATAAAGAAAAACCTTACTTTGCTAAGGATGCAAAGCTCGCTGTATCAAATGTAACAGAAAATGCAGCAACAGTAACATTCCCACAAGCGCTGGATAACCTTCTTGTTCACTCTTATCGTGTACAAGCTAGAGATAAGCAAACGGGCGAAATAAAGAATAAATTGTTAGCATTCTCAGAGTTTTATCGTGATCCAGTGCCAAAAGATCTTACGTTTACGCTTGCAGGATTAGATGGTGGAAAAACATATACGCTTGAAGTAGTTGCAATCGATTCGTTCGGTAATGAAAGTTCGCAGCCGTTAACGGCAGAAGTTACTACGAAAAAAGATAATATTGATCCGAATGTAAAAGTGCCAAAGGCAGATGTTTTTGATGTGAATTTCTTAGATGGTACATTTAAAGATAACTCATCGTTTGGAACGAAGGGCGATGTGAAAGGAAATGTATCTATTGCATACGATAAAGCTTTAAAAACAAATGTAATGAAATTGAATGGACAAGCTAATACATTTGGATACCTTCCATTTTCAGCAGCACAAAAAGAGAAAGTAGCAAATACGTTCACGCTAGAAACTGTATTTTCAATGAATGAAATTCGCGGACAAGGTATTTTGCAAAATACAGAGAGTGGCGGAATTGGTTTTGAATCTACAGGAAGTGGATATGTTGAATTATGGGCTCACATTGGCGGCAGTTATAAACGCGTTGGTGTTCAATTAGAAGCAAATAAAACATATCACTTAACAGGAACGTATAACGGAAGTGAAGTAGCTATTTATGTCGATGGTAAAAAAGTAAATAGCCAACCAGCTAAAGGGAAAGTGTCTCATCCGAACGTACCATTTGCATTTGGAGCTGACCCTGATAGTAACGGAAATGGTGGTATTCCGTTGAACGGACAAATCGCGCTTGCAAGATTATATAGTAAAGCGTTAAGTTCTTCAGAAGTATTAGCGGCGTACAATGAGTTTTCTAACCGTACGAAATTAGAGCAAGTAAATGCGTTATTTGAAGAGCTTGGAAAAGTAAAAGAAGTGCTAGCTGGTACGTATGAGTTTGGTGATAAGCCAGGTCAATATTCAAAGGAAGCATTTCAAGAATTAGAGAAAAGCTATAATAATGCAAAGCAAGCATTTGAAAATGTAGGGAGTACGGGAGAGCAAATCGTTCAAACGTATAACGAATTAAAAACAGCTAATGTAACATTTGTACAATCTAAAGTAGTAGAACAACCGAAAACACCGAAAGAAAAATTACAAATCAATATTGAATCTGCAAAAGCAGTAGTGAAAAAAGCGCAAGCTGCAAATGTAACGGACGGTTCAGTGAAAGCACTGAGTCAAAAAATTACAGTGGCCGAAGCTGTAGTGAAAGATGTAAAAGTAAAGGATGCACAAGTAGAAACGATGAATCGTACATTAGAGTATACGATTTCACTTGTTGAAAAAAGCATAAACAAATAAGAGAGAAGAAAAGAAGCTTATCATGATAGGCTTCTTTTTTGTTATACTAAAAATAGCATAGAATGAAGGAGCGAATAATTTGGAAGAGAAAAAGCTAAAAAGAATTCTTGAATATGTATGGATCGCGGTTGTGCTCCTTGTAGGATATTATTTCTTAAAAGAAAAAAGTATATGGGTTCTATTTTTAATGACGTTTTTATTAGCGGGTTTAGGCACGTTATTTATTAATTTCTTCTTTGATAGTTTAAATGCATGGAAGAAGAAAAAGAAGGGAACGAAGTAAAGGAGGGAATATATGCAAAAGTGGAAGCTCATATATCAGGTGATTATTTTCCTATTACTTGTAGGTATTGGAATTGTGAAATACGCAACACCAATAGGAAATTGGGCATCGTTTACAGCTTGCATCGGCATATTTTTCATTTTACAATCGTTAACGAAAAAATATAATAGTACAGAAAAATAGCTCGCCGCTAAAACGGCGAGCTATTTTGTTATGCTTTTTTCTTTTCATCATTCGTTTTTTCGGTCGCTAAGTGACTATGCTTTCTAGAGTAGAAGAAATAGAAGCATAAGCCGACTATAAGCCAAACGGCAAAGCTAATCCATGTTGTTTTAGACAAATTGATCATTAAATATAAGCAGCAAAGAATTGCGACAACTGGTAGTACAGGTACGAAAGGTGTGCGGAATCCGCGTTTTAAGTCAGGGTGTGTTTTTCGTAAAATAAGTACTGCGCAGCAAACGAAGGTGAAGGCTGTTAATGTCCCGATGTTTACTAAATTCGCTAATACGTGCAGATCTAAAAGTCCTGCTAATAAAGCGGCAACAACACCAGTAATCCACGTGTTTAATAAAGGGATTTTCACTCTTTTATTTACACGTGCTAACGCTTTTGGAAGTAAACCGTCACGGCTCATCGCATACGAAACGCGAACTTGTCCATACATAACGACTAAGAGAACGGTTGTCATTCCAGTCATCGCTCCAACAGCGAGTAGTCCTGCAATTGTATCCTCGCCAACGAAATGTAAGGCAAATGCAACTGGATCAGAAACATCTAATTGTGTATAAGGAACCATACCTGTTAAAACGAAAGATACGATCATATATAAAACAGTGCAAATAAGAAGAGAGCCAATAATGCCGATTGGTAAATCACGCTGTGGTTTTTTCGTTTCTTCCGCAGCGGTTGCGATTGCATCAAATCCTAAGAAGGCGAAGAATACAGTAGCAGCCCCAGTAATAATACCGTCATATCCGAATGGGATGAACGGTGTCCAATTTTCAGGTTTTACATATTTTGCACCTGCTACGATAAAGGCGATAATAACGGCTAACTTAATAAGAACCATAATATTATTAATGCGTGCGCTTTCGCGTATACCAAAACTTAAAAGTCCAGTAATGAGTAGTAAAATACAAACAGCTGGTAAATCAATGAGACCACCTTTTCCTACGCCAGGAGCCGAGGCGATTATGGCGGGAAGATGGACGTTAAATCCTTGTAGTAAAGATTGTAAATAACCAGACCAACCGACAGCTACTGCTGCAACGGCAAGTAAATATTCGAGCATTAAACACCATCCGACGATGAAGGCGACGACTTCACCGACTGTCATGTATGCGTAAGTATACACACTTCCTGAGACAGGAATAGAAGAAGCAAATTCGGCATAACAAAAGGCTACACAAGCACAAGTAAATGCAGCAATAAGAAATGATAGCATAATACCAGGACCAGAATGTTTCGCTGCAACAATACCTGTTAATACAAATATCCCTGTCCCAATTACGGCGCCAATTCCTAAAAACGTTAAATCAAGTGCGGTTAATGTTCTTTGTAGTTGTCGTGGTGATTCAGTAGTAATCGCCTTTTTTCGTAATAATGATTTCACTTTGGACTCTCCCCCCGTTTTTCATTTCCATAACTGCGAATGTAGTATGAGCCCACTAGAAAAGAGTATGTAAGGAAATGGAGGTACAGTTATGGTGCGTAGTTTTTTAAAATTGCTGGATTAATCTTAATATAATTCAGAATATTTTGTCAAATAAAAATATGACAAATAAAATGCGGATGAATAGGAGAAACTACTTGCAGGAATGGACGAGGGTTAACGCCCCACTGATTAAAGTTAAAGTAGGAGAAGATGTTATGTTATTTTATTTTGAACTTGTCGTCATTTTACTTTGTACGAAATTAGCTGGTGATATTAGCGTGAGGCTTGGCCAGCCTTCTGTACTTGGTAAATTAATTATCGGTATTATTATCGGTCCAGCTGTACTTGGTATTATAAATAGTTCTGAACTGATTGATGAGCTGAGTGAGATTGGTGTTTTACTCCTTATGTTTATGGCTGGACTTGAAACAGATTTAGAAGAACTAAATCGGAATTTGAAATCATCATTTGCAGTAGCAGCTGGTGGAATTATTTTTCCTTTCATCGGTGGTTATGTAACAGGATTGCTGTTTGGATTAATACAATCTCATGCCATTTTTTTAGGATTATTACTTTGCGCAACGTCAGTTAGTATTACAGTGCAGACGCTAAGAGATTTAGGGAAAATGAATACGAGAGAAAGTACAACGATTTTAGGTGCTGCCGTATTTGATGACGTCATCGTCGTTATTTTATTAGCGTTTGTTATGAGCTTTTTAGGAACGCAAGATGTGAATATAACACTTGTTATCGTAAAGAAAATTATCTTCTTTGTTAGCATTGTTTTTATTGCATGGAAAGTTGTTCCTTGGATTATGAAAATGCTCGTGCCGCTTCGTGTAACAGAAGCGTTAATTAGCGCGGCTCTTATTATTTGCTTCTCTTTTTCTTATTACAGTGAAATGATGGGAATTGCAGGCATTATTGGAGCATTTGCAGCCGGAATTGCCATTTCTCAAACAGAGTATAAGCACGAAGTAGAACATAAAATTGAACCGATTGCTTATGCAATATTTGTACCGGTGTTCTTCGTAAGTATCGGAATGGAAATTACATTTCAAGGTATCGGAAGCCAGCTTTGGTTCATTATCATCATGACGCTTATTGCGATTTTCACAAAGTTAATTGGTTCAGGTTTAGGAGCAAGGTTAACAGGATTCAACCTTCAATCTTCTATTAGTATCGGTGCGGGAATGGTGTCGCGCGGAGAAGTAGCACTTATCATCGCAGCGAATGGACTTACGGCGAATTTATTAGCGAAAGAAAATTTCACAGCGATTGTTATTGTTGTTATATTGACAACGATTATTACCCCGCCGCTTTTGAAGAAGTATTTTGTATAGAGAGGAAGAGCTTATCTGATGTGGGTAAGCTTTTTTTTTATTGGAAAAGCAATAGTCATGTGGCATGAAAGGTTTGTAATTATGGTAAAATCTATGTATGTGATATGACAAGGAGAGGGATGTGTTTGAGGATTACGAAGGGAAAGATTATAGGTGTAATTATACTTCTTTTATTGTGCATACCATTTACTGCATGGAAAGAATCAAAAGTGAAAGATTTTCCGGTTTCTATTTTCTCGGAAGAAGCAGATGGTGAGTACGATCAGAAGCTGAAATATACCGCTTTTTTACCTGATGTTGCGATTTGGATGAACGGTTGGGAAAAGAAGTGGACAGAAGGGGAAAGAACTGTTTATCAAAAAGGGAATCGCATTGTAAATGTGTTTCATCCTCCTGGCGATGATGGTTTTTACCTTCTTGAAGCAAGAGAAAATCAGTGAACGCAACCGTAAGAAGTGGAGGTTAAATAGTGAAAGCTTCAACATTACTATTTAAAATTGAAAGTAATATGGATCAATTTTCACCAGCTGAAAAGAAGGTTGCCATGTACATAATGGAGAATGCAGAGATTGTTCCGAACTTAACGACGAAAGAAGTGTCAACGAATGCAGGCGCAAGTGAGGCGAGTGTTGTTCGTTTTTGTAAGTCGATTGGGATTGGGAGCTTTAAAGCATTTAAAATCGCTCTCGTTCGTGAATTAACGATTGCTGATTATAATATTAATGATTTTTCAGTGATGAATACGGAAGATGGCCCGTACGACTTGTTTAATAAAGTTACGTATGTGAATAAAGCTGCAATTGAGGCGAGCGTGACGGCGATAGATAAAAAAGAACTTGAAAAAGCTGCAGATCATATTGTAAATGCCGATAAAATTATCTTTTACGGAGTAGGCGGATCAGCTACTCCGGCGATGGACGGAGCTTATAAATTTACAAGGCTCGGATTTACAGCGATGATGCTATCTGATTTTCATATGATGTTGCCGCTTGTGACGAATTTAAAAGAAGGCGATATATTTGTGGCGATTTCAACATCTGGTCGTACGAAAGATGTACTTGAAATGGCGCAATATGCGAAGAGACAGGGTGCAACAGTTATCGCGATTACAAAGCTTGATCAATCATCACCGTTATATAAAGAGGCGGATATTCGTCTTTGTATGCCAGATGTAGAACAAGATCATCGTATTGCAAGTATTGCTTCAAGAATGACGCAATTGAACATGATAGATGCTCTATATGTGATTACGTTTAATCGTATTGGTAATAAAGTGCTGGATCAATTTATGGAAACAAGAGAAGAAGCTTTGCGATTACGGAAGCTGAAATGAGAAGATGGGGAAACCCATCTTTTTTGCATACGGACGGACATAAATTCGTCATGAAAAGAAATGAAATTTCATAAAATAATAAAGTGATATTGATTTTAAATTTCTTGAAGTTATAATGAAAGTATGAAATTAAATTTCAAAGTAGGTGGGAATATGTTAGAAAATTTATCGACAGAACATCGCAATGAGAAGACGATGAATTTAGATGAGATGAGCATAAAAGAAGTTTTGCAAAGTATGAATGAAGAAGATCGAACTGTTGCATTAGCAGTTGAAAATGAAATAGAGCAGATTGAAAAAGTTGTGCAGACTGTTATTAAATCTTTCGAAGAAGAGGGCCGATTAATTTACATTGGGGCTGGTACGAGTGGCCGTTTAGGTATTTTGGACGCAGTGGAATGTCCGCCGACATTTGGCACAGACGATAAAATGGTGCAAGGATTTATAGCAGGTGGATTGAAAGCGTTTACTAAAGCGGTAGAAGGTGCAGAAGATCGCGAAGAATTAGCAGAAGAAGATTTAAAAAGTATTGGATTAAACGAGAAAGATACAGTGATTGGAATTGCGGCAAGTGGCCGAACTCCTTATGTAATTGGCGGCTTGAAGTACGCGAATAGCGTAGGAGCGAGTACAGCTAGTATCTCTTGTAATAAAAATGCTGAAATAAGTAAATATGCAAAACTAAATGTGGAAGTAGAAACAGGCGCAGAAATTTTAACAGGTTCAACGCGGTTGAAGGCTGGTACAGCGCAAAAATTAGTACTGAATATGATTTCAACAGCTTCTATGATTGGTGTTGGAAAAGTATATAAAAATTTAATGGTAGATGTTCAATCTACGAATGAAAAGTTAATAGAACGATCAAAACGAATTATTGTGGAAGCAACAGGGGTTAGTTATGAAGTAGCGGCAGAGCATTATGAAAAAGCAGAACGTAACGTGAAAGCTGCGATTGTTATGGTGTTATTGCAGTGTGAGTATGGGGAAGCACTGAAGAAACTAAAAGAAGCGAAAGGGTTTGTGAAGAAGGCACTATAAATAATAGGGAGGGGGATTCTATTATGAGGAAAGAAGAGAGAATGGCGAAAGAAATTTCGGAGCAACTTGGGGGAGTAAAAAATATTCGTGGCATCGCTCATTGTATGACGAGACTACGATTAACGCTTCATGATGAAAGTAAAGTGAACATGGACCTTTTGAAAAAGGTTGAAGGGGTTATGGGCGTTATTGAAGATGAGACGCTTCAAGTTGTCGTTGGTCCGGGAACGGTAAATAAAGTAGCAGCAGAGATGGAAGGTTTAACGGGACTGCGAATTGGTGAGGTGGCAGATCATCACCTTGAAGATCTTGGGCAAGAGATGAAGTCAGAGATGAAGAAGAAAAATAATACACCGGTGAAAAACTTTTTAAGAAAAATAGGAAGTATTTTCATTCCGTTAATTCCGGGTCTTGTTGCGTCAGGTATTATAAACGGGGTTGCTAACTTTGCGAAAAACGCAGGCGCTGATCCGAATGCAACATGGCTACAAATGTTACTACTTATTGGCGGCGGTATCTTTACATTCTTAGGCATTTTAGTGGGCTGGAATACAGCGAAAGAGTTTGGCGGGACACCAGTTCTTGGGGCAATTGCTGGTATTTTAATTTTCAATCCGGCGATGGCGAACGTAAAGTTATTTGGTGAAGCGCTCGTACCCGGACGGGGCGGATTGTTTGCAGTTATTTTTGCAGCGTGGCTTATGGTTGTAGTGGAAAGACAAGTTCGAAAAGCTGTACCAAATGCAGTTGATATTATTGTAACGCCGCTTATTACTGTGTTAGTGGTAAGTATCGTAACGATGTTAGCAATTCAGCCGGTAGCAGGTTTCTTATCTGAAGGAATTACAAACGGAATTAATGGCATTTTAAATATTGGCGGAGCGTTTGCGGGAGCAGTACTTGCTGGAACATTTTTACCGCTCGTTATGGTCGGATTACATCACGGTTTAACACCGATTCATATGGAGTTTATTAATCAAACGCACGTAACGCCTTTATTACCGGTACTTGCAATGGCTGGCGCTGGGCAAGTAGGAGCAGCGATTGCTATTTTTGTAAAAACAAAAAACAAACGACTTCGTAACGTAATTAAAGGAGCATTACCAGTTGGATTTTTAGGAATTGGTGAACCGTTATTATACGGGGTTACATTACCACTGGGAAAACCGTTTCTTACAGCTTGTTTAGGAGCAGCAGTTGGCGGTGCATTCCAAGCAGTTATGAAAACAGCTGCACTCGGAATCGGTGTATCTGGATTATCATTAATTCCGTTAATTGCTGATAATAAATATTTATTATATTTCCTTGGATTAGTAGTGGCATATACGTTCGGATTCATCTTTACGTACTTCTTCGGATTTAAAGAAGAAATGGCAGAAAACATATAGAGAAAGGGATTCCTTTCTCTTTTTTTATTCATAGAAAGGGAGATTCATATGATTGGAGTTTCAATTTACCTTGCAAAAGAACGAGTAAAGAAGCAAGAAGAATGGCTAAAAGTAGCGAAGAAAAACGGATTTTTATCTATTTTTACATCACTTCATATACCAGAAGATGATCCAAATACGTATAAAGAGTTAATTCAAACACTTGGGAAACAGGCTCTTGAAAATGAAATGGAATTAATGGTTGATGTTTCCCCAAAATCGCTACACCATTTAGGAATGACGTACGAAAATGTGGAAGAGTTAGTAGAGTGGGGAATTACTGGTTTACGAATGGACTATGGCATCACGCCGAAAGAAATCGCACGTGTATCCCATAAAATGAAAGTAGCTTTAAATGCGAGTACGATTACAGATTCATTTTGGAAAGAGTTAATCACTGAAAAGATACGGGTAGAGAATGTAGAAGCATGGCATAATTTTTATCCGCGTCCAGAAACAGGACTAGCAAAGTCCTTCTTGCAACAGCAAAATCAATATTTACATGAGTGTGGAATAAAAACGATGGCATTTATTCCGGGAGATGGTGAAAAACGCGGTCCGTTATGTGAAGGTTTACCAACGTTAGAAAAGCACCGCTATATGCGCCCGCTTGAAGCGTACTTAGAACTTGTACAAGATTGTGGTGTCGATAAAGTGTTAATCGGGGATATAAGCGGAAGTATAGAAAGTGTACAAGAAATAGCGAGTGCGAGTAGAGGAATTATTCCGCTGCGATACGAGCCATTGATAGAGAAAAGTGAAGTGTTAAAAATGGTAGAACAAGTGCATACAAATAGACTAGATCCAGCGCGTGATGTCATTCGTTCTGTAGAATCACGAGAAGAAAATAAAGTGATCTTACAGCCGATGAATGCAATTTTAAGAAAGAAAGGCAGCGTTACAATTGATAATGAATTGTACGGTAGATATGCAGGAGAGATGCAAGTTGCTATACATGATTTACCTGCAGATGAGAAAGTGAACGTTGTTGGCATCGTTGTAGAAGAGGATATATCTTTATTGCCGTATGTTGGTGCTGGAAAAATGTTTCAACTTTTTTGTGCGATAGAGTAAAAGCTTGCATTAGCGCTATTTTGTAAGAAAACATTATCCGTAAAAGGGATAATGTTTTTTGTTTTCTTTAAAAAAGTATTTGACGAATGAAATGAAATACCGTATTGTTTTGACTTGTAAATAAAAGTTCACCATAACAAAACAAAAAGGAGAGTTCAAAATGAATCAATACATTGGTAACTTAATTATTCGTATCGTGTTAGGAGTAACGTTCTTTGCACATGGTTTAGCGAAGTTTCAATCAGGTATCGATAATGTAGCAGGCTGGTTTACAAGCATTGGCTTACCAGGCGGTCTTGCATATGGCGTAGCAACAGTTGAATTAGTTGGTGGTATATTATTAATTATCGGTTTAGGCGTAAAATATTTAGGATTGTTATTCGCTCTTATTTTAGCTGGAGCTATCGTAAAGGTAAATGGAGCAGCAGGATTATTAGGAGATGGAAAGAATCCAGGATATGAATTAGACCTTGCATTATTAGCAATGGGTGCGTATTTATTCGTTGTAAAAGCAGAAGGATATGTAGACCGTTTCATAAAAGAGAAAGTAATGAAAACGCAGTAGACTCTATTTATAAATTGTTGACTTGAATCATTATTGTAACTATAATAATTACAACTCTTAGATTAAGAATAAAATAATTTAAATATTTTTTCGCACAAGTTGTAACACGTTTGGTTACACCTTGTGCGAAAAATAAATATAACGGGAGGAAGTAACATGTCTAAATCAAATTTAGAAATTATTCGAAGTACATATGAAGGATCAGCTTCTTCGAATGCAAAACATTTAGCAGAAGCCCTCTCTGAAAAAGTAGAATGGACAGAGGCAGAAGGATTCCCGTACGGGGGAACTTATATCGGTGTAGAAGCAATAATGGAAAATGTATTTAGCCGATTAGGATCAGAATGGGATGCTTATAAAGCAAGTGTAAATACGTATCATGAAGTAAGTGAAAAAGATGTAATTATTGCTGAAGGTGTTTATTCAGGAGTTTATAAAGAAACAGGAAAATCATTTGAAGCAGAATTTGTTCATGTATGGCAACTTGAAAATGGAAAAATCATAAAATTCAAGCAATGTGTGGATAGTTATATTGTGCGAGAAGCGCTTAAGGTTTAAAATGAAATAAGGAAACAAATGGAATCGACTGTGTGCAGGCGATTCCATTTGTTTATGTGATTATTAGGGGAATGGGGAATACATAATATGAAAAAATGGATTATAGGGACAATTACAGTGATCGTAATTGCGATAGGAGCTGTATTCGGTGTTACTAAAGGTATTAATTATATAGAAGAAGAGGAGAAGAGTCTTAAAGCACAAAAAGTAATGGGACAACAAGGAAAGAAAGCAGAGGAAGAGAAGCAACAAGTTAGTGAAGCTGAAATTATTTCTACAATGCATAGGATGGTACATCAAAAAGTGAAATCCTCTGAAAAATGGGGATTTATTGAAATGACAAATAAGGAAATTCGTGGTGCGAAGAACGCAGTAGAAAGCAGTACGAATTTTAAATATAAGTCAGAGTTACTTTCTACTTTGGAGCGCTGGGAGAAAGGGGATTTTTCACAAACGGTTGAGGAGCATAACTTTTTGTGGGAAATTCAAGGTGGTGATACTGGAAAGGCGACAGAACGTTTATCGCCAGAAGAAGAAAAGCAGTATGTGAAAGAAATGAAACGTAAATAAAAACATCGCCACTTCGGTGGCGATGTTTTTGGATTAAGAATGTTTTCGCATTAAAGCTCTAGTTGGCTGAACAGTAACCGTTTTGAAATGGGAAAATAAATAACATCCTGTCACAACGATCATTGTCCCTAAAATTTGAATCCACGTTAATTCTTCTCCGAGGAAAAGGAATGCTAAAATAGCTGTGAAGATGGGGTTGAAGTTTAGAAAAATACCTGATGTAGTTGCTCCTAATTTTTGTACGCCAATATTCCAAAATACCATGCAAAGAACTGTGGAAATAAGCCCTGTATATAAAAGTGAAGTTATGAAAGAAGTATTTATATTTGTAACAGTGAAGCTCTCTATATTAAATGGCAGTAATAAAATAACGCCGAAAATACCAGAGTATAGCGTCGCCATAAGTGGTGTTGTTGTCTTTGTTGCCCATTTACTACAAACAGAATACATTCCCCAAATACAAACAGCCGCGATCATCCATAAATCGCCACTATTAAAATGTAGTGAAAATAAAAGGGTAAAGTTACCTTTTAATAGGACGAGGATAACCCCGAAGAATGAAAGAATCATAGATAAAATTTGAAGTGTATTTACTTTTTCTTTTAGAAATAAGACAGAAAATAGTGCAATGGAAATCGCGTTTAATGTAGAAATAAGCCCTACATTTGTTGCGGATGTTTTTTCTAATGCTAGAAATTGAAAGATGTTAAAAAGAGCAACCCCTGAAATTCCCATCAATATTAACGGAAGTATCGCAGCGCGTGGTGGAATGATTTTCTTTTCTTTAAACCATACCATTGGTAATAAACAAACAATCGCAATCATCCATCTTAAACTTGTAAGTGTCATTGGAGATGCGTGATCAACAAGTGATTTTCCAACGACAAAGTTTCCTCCCCATAATAAGCTCGTTAGTAATAGTAAAAATACATAAAAATAAGGCATATTAAAATCCCCTTTGTTGTAATCAATGTGAATTGTAAATAATTTTAGCATTTTTCTTTATTGTGTAATATATTATTTTGTATAATGAATAAAAGTCGATAAAATGTTTTGTTATAAATGAAATTCACAGAAAAATATTCAGTTTTATATAAGTTATAAGGTGTTTTTTCGAATAATCATCGGTAATAAAAAGGAGGATTTCGATGGAGTCGTCTGTTATTAAAGTGTTGGATGATCTAGACGTACAAATTTTAGATATATTGCAGAAGGAGTCACAAGTAAGTAATGCAGAGCTTGCACGACGTGTTAATTTATCACCAGCTGCAATGCATGCGAGAATAAAAAGATTAGATGGAGAAGGATTCATTGATAAGCAAGTAGCTATTTTAAATCAAGAAAAGCTTGGTTTTGATTTGTTATGCTTCATTTTTATGAGTACGAATATTCATCAATCGGATAAACTTGAAGTGTTGGAAAAAGAATTAGAAGCGATGCCGGAAGTGTTAGAATGTCACTGTTTAACAGGGGAGTATGATTATTTATTAAAGGTTGCAAATCGTGATCGTAAAGAGCTGGAACAGTTTATTAGAAAGCTAAATAAGCTTGGTATTACAAGGATACAGACGAGTTTAGCACTACGTGAAATTAAATATTCGACGGTATTACCGATACGAAATGAGGAACCGAGCATCGATTAGATTGCTTGGTTTTTTGTTTGTATAAAGTGATTGACGAGAAGAAAAGAGAGATGTATTATTATATAAAATTATGTATTAAAATTCATTTTGGGTTATAAATATTAATATCGGGGGCAAGGGGATAGCATATGAAAATCTGTAATGCGGTTACGAGTGATGTGAAAGAAATTTATAGTCTCATTGAAGTTTATGCAAAAGAGGGAGTGGTTTTACCGCGTTCTCTTTTGTCTCTCTATCAATATTTACAATGTTTATATGTTGTGAAAAAAGAGGGGGAAATCGTCGGAGTTGCTGGTTTACATGTATTAGGGGAGGACCTTGCAGAAGTACGATCGTTAGTCGTTTCGCATACTTATGCAGGGAAAGGTATCGGACGTATGTTAGTAAACCATGTAATAAATGAGGCAGCGAAAATAAAAGTGAGCAGAGTTATTTCTTTAACATATGAAACGGAATTTTTTCAAAAGTGCGGGTTTGATTTTGTGAATAGAGAGGCGTTACCAGAGAAGGTATGGATTGATTGTAGACATTGTCCAAAGGTAGATTATTGTGATGAGGTGGCGATGATTCGGTACGTTGGATGAAGCAAAAGAAATAAGAGCAGCTAGCAAAAGCTAACTGCTCTATTCAAGGGATCTCTCCAAGGGGGAGTGGAGAAAATATTATGTTACTAGCAGTATTGACAGATTATTAGGAAATATACAAATCAGATGAAAGAAATTTTAAATAAACTTTCGGCATTGACAGTTTTTAAAATATTCATGTACAATACATATGAATGACATTCAGTCATATTCTGTGTCAGGATGTAGTTAGTTTGAAAACGGAACAAATACAAAAGGTAAATGAGGATGATAGTTGTTTATATATAGTAGTGATGAAAGAGCATATTTTTTTAAAACAAAATGACTGATAGTCAGTCATAAGAGGTGAGAGGTATGAAAAATAAAGCTTGGTTATATGTCATATTAACATGTATCTTTGAAATTTTTTGGGTGTTTGGTTTTAATACGGCCAATACTTGGTGGCATTGGATTATCATTTTAGGAGTTATCGCTGTTGATTTTCACTTCCTTTCTAAAGCGTGTGAACATCTTGCAACAGGGACCGTATATGCTGTGTTCGCCGGAGCTGGTACGGTAGGTACTTTCTTAATGGATGTCTTCCTTTTTGGCGGGAGTTTCAGTGTAGGAAAATTATTCTTTATCGTGATGGTTGTAGCCGGCGTTATCGGTTTAAAGCTAGCTGATAATAAGGAAGAAACTGTGGAAGGAGCTGCTTAAAAATGGGTTGGTTTTTCGTATTTTGTGCTGCAATTAGTGAAATAGTCGGTGTGATCGGTCTTAAAATGTATAGTAAAGATAAAACGTTAGCAAATGGGGCACTTTATATAGGTGGCTTTGCTACATCCTTCGCATTCTTGTATACATCTTTCTTATTTTTACAAGTAAGTGTCGCGTATGCGGTTTGGATTGGTATTGGAACAGCGGGAGCCGTTTTATTAAACATGTTCTTGTTTGGTGAGTCGAAAAGTAAAGCGCGTATCATTAGTGTGGCTCTTATTGTATGCGGAGTGACAGGATTAAAGGCTCTTTCGTAAAGATATACTGTATCTCCTAACAAGTCGTTAGGAGATTTTTATTATAAAAAGTACACGATAATTGACAGTACAGCTAGTTATTCTATAAAATGAGTGACAGTCATTCAATACGCGTGTGAAAGGGTTTAGATGATGAATAAAAAAGAGAAAATTGTCTATGCAGCGATTGAAGTATTTCAGGAAAAGGGCGTTGAAAAAACGAAGATTTCTGATATCGTGAAATTAGCTGGCATTGCACAAGGAACTTTCTATTTATATTTTCCTTCTAAGTTATCTGTTATGCCTGCAATAGCAGAAGTGATGGTTGAAAAGATGATACTTGCAGTAAAAGAAAAAGTGCAAAACGATGCGCCTTTCTTAAGTAAAGTAACGCAAGTAATAGATGCGGTGTTTCACTTCATAGAGGAATATCGTGAAATACAAGCTTTAATGTATGCGGGTCTTGCATCTACAGAACATATAAAAGAATGGGAAGCTGTGTATGAGCCTCTTTATATGTGGCTAAGTGAATTTTTAGGTGAGGCGAAAGAAGCGGGTGAAATTCGTGAGTCGGTACACGCAGAGCGAACAGCGAAGTTATTTATCGCTCTAGTTGAATCAGCAGCGGAACAAGTTTATTTATATGATCATAAAGATGATGAGCAAGTGGATTTGCAAAAGGCAGAAGTACTAGATTTTTTAACACATGCACTACATATAAAGAAATAGTGGGATGAACCTGTCTGAAAAGGTAGGTTCATTTTTGAGGAAAACTGAATGATAGTCATTCACCTAATGCGTATGTATGTGTGGAAGGATAGAGTGAAATTCTAATGAGTGGGACATCTTCACTCATTATTAGCCCATAAATAGCAGGATAAAGAAAAAGCTTCTTGGGCATTATTTTTTGAGAGGAATTTACGGGAAGAGGTGTTAAAAGTGAAGAAACCGATAAAAGAACAAAAGATGGTATTGGTCATTCTTTTGAGTAATATATTTATCGCTTTTTTAGGGATTGGATTAATTATTCCGGTTATGCCGTCTTTTATGAATGATATGCATTTAACAGGGAAGACGATGGGGTATCTCGTTGCAGTATTCGCAATGGCTCAACTTATTGCTTCACCTATTACAGGCCGGTGGGTCGACCTTTATGGTAGAAAGAAAATGATAATCATTGGATTATTTATTTTTGGTGTTTCAGAGCTTCTGTTTGGATTAGGAACAGATGTATGGATGCTCTATGCAGCGAGGGTGTTAGGCGGAATTAGTGCTGCGTTTATTATGCCTGGTGTTACGGCATATGTTGCGGATATTACATCTATACAGGAACGTCCAAAGGCGATGGGATATTTATCTGCTGCTATTAGTACCGGCTTTATTATAGGACCTGGAATCGGCGGATTTATTGCAGAATACGGTATACGTGTGCCGTTTTTCGTTGCAGCAGCAATTGCTTTTATAGCATGTGTCATTTCGATTTTTATTTTAAAAGAGCCGTTAACGAAAGAAGAGCTTGCAGAGATTTCTTCTAATACGAAAGAATCAAGTTTTATTGGAGATTTAAAGAAATCATTACATCCAATGTATGCAATCGCATTTATTATCGTATTTGTCCTTGCATTTGGTTTATCGGCGTATGAAACTGTGTTTAGTCTGTTTTCTGATCATAAGTTTGGGTTCACACCGAAAGATATTGCGGCAATTATTACAATTAGTTCAATCTTTGGGGTAGTTGTGCAAGTATTTATGTTTGGTAAATTAGTTGATATGTTCGGTGAAAAAGTGTTAATTCAAATCTGTTTAATTGTAGGTGCAGTATTAGCGTTCGTTTCAACTGTAGTCTTTAATTATTGGATTGTACTTCTCGTTACTTGCTTTATTTTCCTTGCATTTGATTTGCTTCGCCCAGCTTTAACGACGTTTTTATCAAAAGCAGCTGGAAAAGAGCAAGGATTCGTTGCTGGTATGAACTCGACTTATACGAGTTTAGGAAATATAGCAGGACCAGCGATGGGCGGAATATTATTTGATATGAATATTCATTATCCATATGCATTTTCAGGAGTTGTCTTAATAGTTGGTCTCGCTATTACATTTATGTGGAGAGAGAAACAGTTAGCTGAGAGTTTTGCGAAGTAATAAAACCCCTTATCAGAGTTATCAAGGTTCAATTTATAAAATGATTATGAAATGAATCCCTATCATATATAATATGTTAGGGATTTTTTGTACTTTGGAAAAGAATATATTGCGTATCCATACTCATAGTAATGATCAACGAAAAAATGAATTATTTAATGCTAATAATTGGGGGCACTTTATTGTTTAATCGGGTGAAACTTCGTATTACTCTAAACTCTCCATTGTCATACTAATACTTTCATAAAAACAATTACTAATATTTATGCCCCTAAGTTTTGTGTTTGTAAAATCAATATAAATTTTGATATAAAAATATAAGAGCCATTCTACTTTTTATTGTGGAATGGCTCTTTAAAGTTGTTTAGTTTGTGCAACGAACCAGTAAATAACAAGCCAAAGATTTAGTTGCTTTGCGTGTATACCCTCACAAGAAAAAATATAGATTTTATCTTGTGGGGACATTATAAAATTTTTAAGTTGATGCACATATATGGAGAAGTCTAATAGTGTATAAACTCATAAAATATAAGTTTATACGTTTCATGTTTTTCTCCTTTTATAAAAGCCCACATAATTTAATAAGTGGATGGCTGTATCCATAACTTCGCAAAATTTGCCCAACCGAATGAATCAATTGTTACGTTTTTTAAAGAAGAAGGGTATGTCTTTCTTTTTAAAACGTGATAGTTAAATAAAATGATGTGTTCTGTTTGTAAAAATTCTTCGATCTCATACATGAGCTCGTAGCGCTTTTCTTTATTTTCTTCTAATAAAAATGTATCAAGTAAGCAGTTAATTTGTTTTTCATAATGCGGGTCCATAAACCGGTTTACGAAGCAACTTTTATTTTTAAATACATTTAAGAATGCAAGTTCATGATCGGCAGCAAACACTTCTCCCATGAAAATAATATCGGCATGTTGATCGATAGAACGGTTCATATAATCTGAAACGAGAAATGGGTGAAGCTCTACTTGTATACCTAAACTTTCACATCGTTCTTTTAAGAAATATGCATCATTTGCACTATCTTTAAATGCGAAGAAGTAAATATGTATCGTCTCTCCATTATAAGTGCTCTTTTTTAAATACTCTTTCGCTTTTTCTAAAGAGTAAGATCTTTTAGGAGCTTGGCGGCTTCTTTCAGGGAAAAAGCTTGATGCAGCAATTGTTCGTCTTCCTTCTATGTTACGAAGTATCATTTCAACGTCATATAGTTCTCTCCAAGCCTTTCGAAAGTAAATGTCGTGATGAGGACCAGGTTTTGTAAAGTTGAAGCCAGCATAAATACAACCTATTTCTTCTATTTGTATATCATGCCTTTCATTTTCTTCTTCATTTGGTAGTTCATAATCAGCATCGATTTGTACATGATCCGGAATACCCCAAAATTCAATACGATCTAATAACGCGCGCTCTTTAAAATAATGAGTGAACGCTTCGAGTACGATATTGTCTTCAGAGTAATGAGCAAGTTTGAAAGGTCCAGTACCTATATAATGATGATTTTGAATAACTGCATCATGTGGCAAAATTGCTAGTTGTATGGAACTTACATAGTGTAAGAAAAATAAATTTGGTTTTGCTAAATGAAATCGAATTTGCAGTGGTGATGGTGTTTCAATTTGAACAATTTCTTCTGTTAACCATTCGAAAGGAGAGTGAACTTCTTTTAGTCTTTCAAATGAAAATCGTACATCTTTAGAAGTTAAAACTGTTTCGTTATGAAAATATACATCCTTTCGTAAATAAAAAGTCCACGTCAGCCCGTCTTCACTTAATTCCCACGTATGCGCAATGTGTGGTTCCATTTTTTCCGTAACATCGTTATAAACGACTAACGTATCAAAAATTTGATTCGTAAGATGGCTCTCTGTAGTTACAGCCACAAAAGCCGGATCTAATGGGACTATCTTTCTCGATATAGGAATTTTTAGTATGTCGTACATATCATTTGAAGGTTCGTATCCAAAATGATGATGTAGTTTATTTTCTATCTTTTTTTGAAGTGCAAGGGGTAGGGGTTCTTTTAAAAGAAGAAAAACGTCCTTTAATTTTTCTCGCGCTAACATTTCATCTGTATAGGACTCAATCGCTTCTACGAAATTATGTATAAATAGAATTTCTGTTTTATTTCCGCGTCCTCGCCCTGGAGTCCAGCTAATTAATTGTTCCTCGCTCATTTTCTTTAATAAAATCTTTACGTTTTTCGTACTGCAATATAAAACATCCGCTAATTCTTGTAAGCTATTTCGCATATGTTGTTGATCTTGTGCATGTAGTCTTAGTCTAATGTAATAGTCCATAATTTTCATATATACACTTCCTTCTATTATAAAAGGGGAAACTCTTTAGAATATTCTAACCTTTTTCTTCCTTTTTTTCAAAGTAAAATAAGTAAGCATAAGGAGGGGGAAACAATGGGATTTTGGAGTATGCATCGAAATATAAAAATTAGAATTATAACTTCGTTTTTAACACGTACTGTATCCACGATGATTTTTCCATTTATGGCGATTTATTTTTCAATAAAGTTAGGTAGTGCGATTGCTGGTGCGTTACTACTTATTAATGTCATAGCTTCGTTAGTAATTGGTTTATACGGTGGATATGTTGGAGACCGGCTTGGTCGTAAAAAGGTTATGATTATCGGTCAAAGTATACAAGTCATTTCCATTGCTTGTATGGGGATTGCGAATTCCGATTATGTAGATTCACCGTGGCTAACATTTGTATTTATGTTAGTGAATAGTTTAGGATCTGGACTTATGAACCCTGCGACAGAGGCAATGTTAATTGATGTAAGTACACCTGAAAATCGAAAAGTGATGTACAGCATTAACTATTGGGCAATTAATTTATCCATTGCGATTGGAGCGATATTTGGCGGATTACTATTTGAGAACTATAGATTGCAATTGTTTATCGGATTAACAGTGATTGCAGTTATTACTTTATATGTGATGGCTGTATATATGGAAGAAGTGTATATAGCACGGAAAACGGTGGAGAAGAAAAATGTATTAAAAGATATGGCGGATAGTTATAAAGTCGTAATGAAAGATAGAGCGTTTTTAATTTTTTGTGCAGCAAGTATATGTACATTATCGTTAGAGTTTCAAATTAATAATTATTTAGGAGTACGCTTGCAGAAGGAATTTGAAACGGTGCACTTTTTATTCGGGAATGGTGTTACGTTTGATTTAACAGGTATTCGCATGCTGAGCTGGATTTCTGCAGAGAATACAATTTTAGTTGTATTATGTTCAGCACTTCTTATTAAATTGCTGAAAAGCTTCAACGATTTGAAAATCTTATATGTAGGCTTATTCATTTATACAATTGGATTTACAATACTCGGAACGAGCAATAGTTTATGGATTTTATTAATTGCAGGGCTTTTCCAAACGGTAGGCGAGATGATGTATGTGCCAGTGCGTCAATCTATTATGGCAGATATGGTACCAAATGAGGCGAGAGGTTCATATATGGCGATTAACGGAATGGTCTTTCAAGTGGCAAAAATGAACGGGGCATTGGGTGTTATGCTAGGTTCATTTATCGCATCTTGGGGCATGAGTGCTCTGTACTTTATCGTTGGTATGAGCAGTATTTTATTATTTATGAAGGCGATTGGGAGAGAGAAGTATGAGGGGGAGGTTTCTCAGATTGGATAAAACGATATGAAAAGCGATGCTAGAAATCGCTTTTCATATGGCTTTTAAAACGGATCAACTTCAGCTAAATTTGGAGTAGTGCTCGGTTGTAGTAAAAGATTTTTTAACGTTCCTACTTCAGAAAGAGTGACTAATATGTAGCCACTAATTAGTACAATAAGTCCGATGACGCGTAACGTTTGTAAGCTCACTTCATTATTATTCGTTTCCATTGGATTTGGGGGCGTTGAAGGTGGATTGTTATTCATAAATAAGGCTCCCATCTTTTGTATTTATATATGTGTAAAATCATGATTTAACTTATGGATAGGAATTGTATAGTCATTTTCACTATATGAGAACTGCTTATGAAAAGTGATTAGAAGTTCCAGGGAGAGAAAAGAGGGGGGATGAAAAGATCATTAAAATAAGGTTCTTTTTTGTTTTTCATACAAATAAAAAGATTAATCAAAGTAGCTAAATAGCTACTTTGATTAATCTTTAATAACTATCTCAATATACGCAACGATTCTTCAATAAAAGCTGGGATGTCCTCAGGTTGTCTACTTGTGACCAGCTGATTTTGGCATACGACTACTTCTTTATCGTGAAAGTTTCCGCCAGCGTTTTTTAAATCAACTTCAATAGATTTATATCCAGTCACATCGCGTCCTTCAAGTGTTTGTGCAGTGATGAGTAATTGGGGTCCGTGACAAATAGCAAAAACCGGTTTTTCCGCATCCATAAATGCTTTACTAAAGCGAACGAAACGCTCATCTGCACGAAGTATATCTGGGGAAAATCCACCCGGTATGAAGAGCGCATCAAAGTTTTCTGGAGAAACATCATCGATACCTTTATCAATTACAACTTCACTTTTTCCTTGCTTACCGTGTACCGTTTTCCCTTTTTCTGCTTCAATAGTTGTTAATTCATATCCCTTTTGTTTAAAAGCTTCTGCTGGCTCTGTGTATTCTGTGTCCTCGAAATAATCTGTTATTAAAGTAGCAATTTTTTTACTCATTCTAATCCGCTCCTTATATTATATTATCGATTCCAAAATCGTCCTTGGGCAATGCCTTCTATAAATGATTCAATTGAAGTGTTTGCTAAGTTGTAAATTCCTGCTCCATCTAATTTAATTTTACTATTGTCCAAAGCATGAGGATTACTAAGGACATAGGCTATCGGTTTAAAGTGTTTAAAAGTAGTTTCTGCAAATTCTAAAACAGGGGGTTGAATGACAGATTCGCTACTAAACACTAATACCGCATCAAAAAGTGCAGAGTCTGCTGTTGTATAAGTATCCGTTACTTTAATGGAATCATTGAATTGATGAATTTTATTATCTATGATGCTATAGTTCATTCGGTGTTGTACAAAAGCTTGAATCCATTCGGACAGAAGGGAGACGCTTGGGTCACCATTCAATAGAATTGCCACATTTTTGGAATTAGCTTTAAAAATAGTGTTGGACATACTTAGTGCAGGTGATTTTGCATCCGAATTTATTTCGTGATTTTCTTTAGGCAAAGGGGCTCCAATCATGTTAGCGACTTCCTTTGCTAATTGACGATCGACGTGGTTTAAAAGAGCAATTACATTTGCCTTCACCATGTCTGATTTGCACTTCCCAACTTCAAAGCAAAATGCATCTTTTATGTGCTGCTTTTCAATAGGGTTCATACTATTGTAGAAAAGTTTAGCTTGCGAATAAAAGTTAAGGAAGCTTTTACTGCGACCTCTAATTTTATGTCCATCAATCTTTTCTTGATAATGCTCATATCCGCCCTGTTCAGCTTGCACGGTTGCTGGTTGATTATTATTTAAGCCATTAGGATGATAGCTTGTTTGACCGCGATGAATCTGCATTTGATGCATGCCATCACGTTGATTATTATGAAAAGGACATACGGGCTGGTTAATAGGAATTTGGTGAAAATTAGGGCCTCCTAAACGAGATAATTGTGTATCTGTATAGGAGAACAATCTTCCTTGCAGAAGAGGGTCATTTGAAAAATCAATACCTGGTACGACATGGCCAGGGTGGAAAGCTACCTGCTCCGTTTCTGCAAAGAAGTTATCAACATTTTTGTTCAATGTCATTTTACCAACTAGTTTTACAGGAACTTCTTCTTCTGGCCATAATTTCGTTGGATCTAAAATATCAAAATCAAATGCATGTTCATCTTCTTCTGGAATTAGCTGCAATCCAAGCTCCCATTCCGGATAATCCCCTTTTTCAATTGCTTCATATAAATCTTGACGATGGAAATCAGGGTTTTTCCCAGCAATTCTTTGAGCTTCATCCCATACTAATGAATGAACTCCGAGGGTAGGTTTCCAGTGAAATTTTACGAAGTGGGCTTTTCCTTCTTTATTAATAAGTCGAAATGTATGAACCCCAAAACCTTCCATCATTCGTAAACTACGCGGAATAGCCCGGTCGCTCATCTGCCACATAACCATATGAGTAGACTCGGGATTGTGCGCAACAAAATCCCAAAATGTATCATGAGCGCTAGCTCCTTGAGGAATATCATTATGTGGTTCTGGTTTAACTGCATGGACAAAATCAGGGAATTTTATAGCATCTTGGATAAAGAATACTGGCATATTATTACCTACTAAATCATAGTTACCTTCATCTGTATAAAATTTTGTGGCGAATCCGCGTACATCTCTTACTGTATCGTTTGATCCTTTAGAACCTTGAACGGTTGAGAACCGTACAAATACAGGTGTTTTCTTGGAAGGATTAGTAAGAAAATCTGCTTTCGTATATGCTTCTAACGATTCATAAAGCTGAAAATAACCATGAGCACCAACTCCCCGTGCATGAACAATTCTTTCGGGAATTCGCTCGTGATCAAAATGGGTCATTTTCTCGCGAAAGTGGAAATCCTCCATTAAGGTTGGGCCTCTTAAGCCCATCTTTAAAGAGAATTCATCTTCGGCTATTTTTACTCCTTGGTTTGTTGTTAAAGCATGTTTGCGTTGATTGTCGGTAACGTGGTGCTTCAATTGTTCCATTTTTTTATTCACAATATAGGCCCCTCCTTTACGCTGTTAATTAATAAATACCCTTTTTATTAGGACGTAAACATGTATTATCGTTTTTGTATGTAAAATTATAAAATATCGATTGTGCTGGTGATTCTTGTTTGAGGAAGGAAAATAAAAAAGCCAAGGAGATCGTTTATTTTCTCCTTGGCTTTTAAGATAACTCTTTTCGTTAAAACGAAGAAACACGTTGCTTCGTTTTTGGTACAATAATAAATTTGATCCAAAGTAACCCGATAATCATAATGATAAGGCTATGTAAAAATTGTACAGTAGCAATGAGTATAACAATTGAAAATACAACAAGTTGAATGCTTAGCAATATAAAGATTAAGTGAAGAAATTGATTCATTCGTTTTTCAGTATCAATTGGATATAATGCTACAATAATATTTCCCGAAAAATATTTCCATAGGGAACGGAGCTGCATAGAAATCATATATAGGACGATATATGCGATGGCGCCTTTTACGTATATGTTTGGTATAAAATATAAGGCGAAGGCACCGATCAACCCTAAGCGAATATATATACCGAAATAATCATTCCCGCGTAAAAATGCGAGTGTATGTAAATAGAAGAAAGTTGCTCGTTTTTTATGTAATAAAGGTTCAATCCAAGTTGTAAGCCATTTTCTTTTATTTACTTGCTTATTTAGTTGCGGAACATCAGTGAAGATGCTAGCAAATTGATAAAAACGAACGTTCATTTTTTCTTCTTGCTCGATTATGTAATCCCACGGTATTCGTTTTGTAGGCTGTTTTTTCGTATAAAGAAGTAGGAAAGCAAGTAGTAAGAGTAATCCACCTAATATGAGAACATTTGCTACATAAAACAGCATATAAATGACTAGGGCGTTACAAGCAATACGAATAATCAGCCATATATTTTTTTCGTGACTATCACGCCACATCCAATGTATGTATATGTTCCAAGCTTTCGTAACCATTAAAACGATAAAGATTGTACATAAGAAAGGTACAGTTAATTGTAATGATTGCAGTGCAAGTGGAACGAGAATAAGGAACGTAAATAATAATGGGAAAAGCTGAATGATGTAATTATATAGAAGAGATTTTTTGAAATAAGATGTTAATTTCTCTTCTAGTGCTAGTAAATAGACAGCGTCAGGTTTTTGAATAAATGTACGGATAGGGCATCTCGTTATAATGAATGTAAGTACAATCGTGATGAGTAGTAAAGATATTCCTTTAGAAGGAGCTGCTTTTAGAAACTGAGCATAGTAGTATGCGCCAACGCATGAAATAAAGATAAAGCTATATAGTAAACCGTTAATCATACGTGCAAAGTATGTAATGATATTTTGCATATGTTGTTGGAAACGGCTGCTCCATAGTGATTCGATTGACATGTTTTTCACCTCTTTGTTCTATTATATATGTTTTTAGAAAAGAAAAAACGAGCAAATTGCGTTATGCAACTTGCCCGTTTTTCTTTTCGTTATTTTTTTTCTGATCACGATTCATTAATGGATAGAAAGCAAAGCCGATTACGAATAAACCAATTCCGAGAAGGAACGTTTTTATATCGGCTGCGCCTGTTTTAATAACCCATAGTGCGTAGCAAAGTGCAATTACTGCGACTATACCATCTGTAATTCTTGCCCGCATTTCATTTTTATACGTCTCACCAGTAGCGACTAGTTTTAACTGGAAGATTGGTGAAACGAGATATGGAATGAGATAGGCGAGTGTTGATACGGTAATAACGAATGTATAAGCTTCCGCAATTGTTCCTGATAATGTTGAGAATAAGAACACTTGCGACATAATGTTTGTTAATCGTAATGAATAAATTGGACTTCCTTTTTTGTTTGTTTTTGCGAAGAAGGAAGGGAAGAAACCTTCTTTTGCTGCTTGATACGGTACTTCTGAGCTTAATAAAATCCAGCCTAAGATGGAACCGAAGAGGGAAGTAAGAGCAAGTAATGCCATCAGTTTCCCGCCGCCGTGACCCATTGCAGCATTTAATGCATCTGCTAACGGACGTTCTGAGGCTTGTAATGTATCAACGTGAAGTACACCCATTGTTAAAATTGTAATTCCTAAGTAAATCGCAACTGTAATAAGTAATCCAGCAACTGTTGCGCGTTTTACTGTTTTTGGAGAAACAGCACGGTTTGATAAAAGAACGGCTGATTCAATTCCGATAAATGCCCAAAGCGTTGTAAGAGCAGCTAAATTTACTTGTGAAAGAAGGCCGTGTGATACACCTGATTTATCGATCATCGGTGTGTACCATTGTCCAAACTTAGAAGCTTCGAATGCAAATAACGTAACGACGATGAATAATAGGAATCCAGTTACTTTCGTTGTTGTTGCTAAGAAGTTTAGCTTTCCAGCTCCGCTTACACCGTTTGTTAATATAATATGAGTTCCCCAAAGTAAGATGGAACAAATCGTAAATGTAATTAGTTTTCCGACTTCTACGTTAAACGAACCGATTGAAAATAGTAGTCGTGTATCTTTCATAATTGGGAAGAAGAGTGATAAATATCCCGCAAATGATGTAATGATGGCAACGTTACTTGCCCAGTTTGCAACCCAATATCCCCATACCATACTGAAACCAGCCATTTTTTTCTTTTTTGGTGTTGAGAATAAAGCATATGCATGACTTTGTGGTCCTGTCGTTAAATCAGGACGACGAATTGCTAAATTACCGAAAACAAGAGCTAGCATTAAAACACCAAACCCTGTTGTTAACCAAGCTAAAGTGACACCGAGAGGGCTTGCTGTTTGTGCCAACGTACTTGGCACCATGAAAATCCCAGCGCCAACCATATTACCGACAACGAAAGCTGTGAGTACCCAAAAGCCCCATTTTTTTTGTTGCATAGAAAATACCTCCAAAGTTAGTATAACCAAGTCAAGCGAGGAGATATGTATGTCTTCCTGAGTCAGGAAGAGAAGTTCCAAACAAAACAAAAAAAGCACGTAATTTGCCGCTACATGCTTTCTATCTTATAAGAAACCCACGACATACCTCTCGATAGCTCTCCACAAACGAAACGTTTGTGACAGTTCTGCACTTATTAAATGCAGACCCAGCAAGCGTGCATGGTGGACACGGGCTTACTTCGGCAATCATTCCTTTCTCATTCTTTCATCAATGCCACTACATCTCCTGAAATGATACTCTTAATGATTGCAACCTCTACCTCACCGAGATACGAATGAGGATTTAAATATTAATTTAACGTATTTAAGAGTAACAAATGAATTTTTATACGTCAATGGATATAGTAATAATCAGATTATAGAGAAGAGTTTGTGATTAAAAGTAAGAGGGATTATTATGTAATATTGAATTTTCATAATATAATAAATGTTGTTGGCGCTAGATGATTGAAAAGGGGATGAAGTATATGGCTGTATGTCATAAACATTCAGTAATAGGTGTGTTAGATTCGGGAGTTGGGGGATTAACAGTTGCGAGCGAAATTATAAGACAATTGCCTAAAGAGAGCATTTATTATATTGGTGATAATGAGCGTTGTCCGTATGGGCCAAGAAGTGTAGAAGAGGTACAATCTTTCGTATTTGAAATGGTTGAGTTCCTTAAACAGTTTCCGTTAAAAGCTCTAGTTGTAGCATGTAATACTGCTGCAGCTGCTGCATTGGCTGCGTTGCAAGAAGCACTTTCTATTCCGGTTATTGGCGTTATACATCCGGGAGCGAGAGCGGCTATTAAAGTGACGAAGAAAGGGGAAATCGGAGTAATTGGAACTGTAGGTACGATAAAATCTAATATGTACGAAAAAGCATTGCATGAGCTTGATACATATTTGAAAGTGCATAGTCACGCGTGCCCGACTTTAGCTACAGTTGTAGAAAATCAATTAGAAGATACAGCATATGTAACCGAGCAAGTGAAACAAGCTTTACTGCCATTAATGAAAGAAAATATAGATACGCTAATTCTCGGATGTACGCATTATCCACTTTTAGAGTCCTATATTAAAAAGGAACTAGGGGAAGATGTAACGATTATTAGCTCTGCGGAAGAAACAGCGATAGAGTTAAGCACAATTTTACAGCATAAAGGAATTTTGTCTGACAATCTGAATCCTGAGCATCGATTTTTTACAACAGGCTCTGCCTTATCATTTGAACATATTGCTGAGCGTTGGCTAGGATATCACATTTCTGTAGAATGTGTGGATTTACCCGTAAAGAATGCTCGCATCTGTAATTAGACTGTATGAAAGTACTTTTTGTTTAATAAATTAGGTTAGTTGCATAAGAAGGAAAAAATGCACTTTTAATTGAAAGGATTAAGGTCATTTCAATTAAGGGTACGGATGTAGGAAGAACTTTAGAAGAAATTTGCCTGAAGTATGCTATTGATTTGTATTGGCATACAGGTTTTGTACTTATGGTAGACGACGTTCCAATGGATTTTAGAGGTTCAAAAATGCCATCTTTAGCAAGACGCATTGCACGGAATCATTGTATCGATGCAAATATAATCGGTTCTGCTGTAGCGGATTTGAAACGCAATCCATTATCTTGGAGTGATCGTGGAACTTATGAAGAAGTGCTTCAGGAATTAAAATTATTATGGCATGTTTTAGTTCGATTTGGAAAACCAAATCGGAAGTAGAACGAAATACTTCGTTTTTGGGAAGTATCTATATAGAAAAGAAGCTGACCTAAAATTAGATCAGCTTCTTTGTATAAGATTAAACTAAGTTTAATACAGTTACTTTTTCACGTGTCATAGACTCAAGGCTCTTACGGATACCTTGTGCGCCCATACCTGAACCTTTTACACCGATGAATGGGAAGTGGTCAGGACCGCGCTCTGTGCGTCCGTTAATTTGAACAGAACCAGTTTCGATTTTGTTAGCAATTGCAAATGCTTTGTTAATGTCTTTAGTGAAGACACTTGCTTGCAGACCGAACTCTGATTTGTTAGCAATTTCAATTGCTTGCTCATCTGAAGAAACACGGATGATTGGAAGGATTGGGCCAAAAGGCTCTTCCCAAGCAACTTTCATTTCTTCAGTTACGTGGTCGATTAATGTTGGGTAAATTAAGTTACGCTCACGTTTGTTACCGATAACGATTGTAGCACCTTTTTCTACAGCGTCGTCAACTAAGCCTTGAACGAAGTCAGCAGACTTATCGTCGATTAATGGAACGATTGTGCTGTCTTGTTCTGGAGATCCAACTGATAGTTTAGCTACTTGCTCTTTTAATAAGCCAACAAGCTCGTCTGCTACGTTTTCGTGTACAAGTACACGTTTAATAGCTGTACAACGTTGACCAGAGTAAGAGAATGCACCGCTTACGATATGGTTTGCAGCATCTTGTAAGTCAGCATCTTCACGAACGATACCAGGATCTTTACCACCAAGTTCTAATACAAGTGGAATCATTGAAGCTTTTTTCGCTAAATGTTTACCTGTGTTTGTACCACCTGTGAACGATACCATATTGATGCCTTCGTGTTCTACTAAGTAGTCACCAATTACAGAACCACGTCCTGTCGCTACGTTTACAAGACCTTTTGGAAGGCCAGCTTTATGAAGTGCTTCAACCATTTTAATACCACTAATTGCACCTTGAGTGGCTGGTTTGAAAATAACAGCGTTACCCATAATTAATGCTGGTGCAAGTTTTGCAGCAGATAAGTTTACTGGGTAGTTAAATGGTGCGATTGCTAATACAACACCAAGTGGTGCGCGTTGGA
Organism: Bacillus cereus group sp. BfR-BA-01350; assembly: GCF_022663775.1. Taxonomy (NCBI): domain Bacteria; kingdom Bacillati; phylum Bacillota; class Bacilli; order Caryophanales; family Bacillaceae; genus Bacillus; species Bacillus cereus group sp. BfR-BA-01350. Next base: position 507,822 of record NZ_JAKUGD010000003.1, on the reverse strand, counting down.
TGATCGCAAGTTTTGATTTTGTACCGCCCGGGAAGCTATCGCCCATCATGCTTTCTCCGTGCATATGTAAAGCTTCTTCGATCGTATAACGAATGAAATCAGCTGTACGAACAACTTCTTTCTTCGCATCTTTATATCCTTTACCGACTTCTTTCATAATGATATCGGCAATTTCATCTTGCATATTTACGAGCTCATCAGCCCATTTATATAAATACTTTGCGCGATCTTGTAGAGAAGCTTCAGCCCATGATTTTTGAGCTTCCTTTGCAGATGCAATTGCTTCATCTACTTCTCCGCGAGTAATTGCTTGTACTTGTCCAATTACTTCGTGTAAGTATGGAGATGGAATTTCGATTGTTTCTCCTGAAGAGCTTTCTCTCCATTCTCCATTTAAATAAAATTTGTACGTATTGCTAGTTGTCATGATTAGTCCTCCTAAAATAGCAACTTGTAAGAGTGAGTATAAGGTGATTGTATGGGGTTTGATAACATTTTTCAAATGAAATATTTGTGAAAACGATTTCTTATGAAGTTTTTATTTTGTATACCCTTTCTTACAGAACATTCCCTTATTTCGAAATGATGGATCATATATTTTTATTCAATTTGTAAAAAAAATAATTGACAGAATACTCAATAAAGTTATAAGATTATAAATGGAAAATAAATGAAGGGGGTGTGCGTAATGATTGTAATCGTAAATGTAATGGGTTTAGCTCTGTTAAATGGCAGAAAACATTTATATCATTACGCAACCCGTGCGGATATATAGGGCATTTTTGTCTTATAAAAAGCGTACGTTGCGTATATCGTAACGTACGCTTTTATGCATTTTTGTGCATATCGTCAAGCGGCGGTATGCTTTTTTTTGTTTATTTTCCATGTTACTAAATAAAACTTTGGAAGGTGGAAAAATGTGATGAGATTGTATGGGTTACGAAATGTAAATGTAATGGGTCTGGATAGCGGATAAAGAAATGAGAGATAAACGAGAACGAGAAGGGAGAGATTACATTGTTTTCAGTATTACTAAAGTTAAAGTGGTTTTTTAAGGAGCACTGGAAGAGATATAGTATCGCCATTGGAGCTCTTTTAATTGTGAATATAGTGGAAGTTATCCCCCCGAAAGTGTTAGGGGTTACGATAGATAATATAAAAACAGGAACGTTATCGAACGAAGCTATTATACAGTCTATTCTTATTTTAATAGGAGTTACAATCATTGGATATGGTCTTACTTTCGTATGGCAACATCAACTGTTTGGCGGAGCATTCGTACTAGAGAAGACGATGCGTTCTAAATTTATGGGACATTTACTTAAAATGACGCCGACGTTTTATCAAAAAAATCGTACTGGTGATTTAATGGCGAGAGCGACAAATGATTTAAAAGCAATCGCTATGACAGCTGGTTTCGGTATATTAACGCTCGTTGATTCGAGTTTATATATGCTTACGATTGTCTTTATGATGGGATTTACAATTAGTTGGGAGCTTACATTTGCGGCGCTTATACCGCTTCCAATTATGGCGTATGCGATGAATATATATGGAAAGAAATTGCATGAAAGATTTACAGTTGCGCAAGATGCGTTCGGTGATATGAACGATAAAGTATTAGAATCGATTGCGGGCGTGCGTGTTATTCGTGCGTATGTACAAGAGAATGCAGATCAGGAAAGATTTCATCATTTAGGAGATGACGTCTACGAAAAGAATATGAAAGTAGCTCGAATTGATGCACTATTCCAGCCAACTGTGAAAATGCTTGTCGGTCTTAGTTATTTAATTGGTTTAGTGTATGGCGCATATCTTGTATTCCAATCAAAGGTGACACTTGGTGAACTTGTGTCCTTTAACGTGTATTTAGGGATGATGATTTGGCCGATGTTTGCAATTGGGGAATTAATTAATGTTATGCAAAGAGGAAATGCGTCACTCGACCGTGTAAATGAAACGTTAGCGTATGAACCAGATGTAAAGGATCCGAAACATCCAAAGCTTGTACAAGAGCCGGATTATATTCAGTTTGATGATGTTACCTTTTCATATCCTTCATCAACTGAAACAAATTTAAAAAAGGTTTCGTTTACATTAAAACAAGGGGAAACGCTTGGGGTTGTTGGAAAAACAGGAAGCGGAAAAACGACGCTCGTACGTCAGCTTCTTCGCCAATATCCGCTTGGAGATGGAGATATTGCAGTCTCTGATGTGACATTAGATAAAATGACGAATGAAAATGTGCTTGGGTGGATTGGTTATGTACCGCAGGAACATATTTTATTCTCAAAAACAGCGAGGGAAAATATTTTATTCGGAAATAGGGAAGCGACTGAAGAGGAACTCGAGAAAGCGATTGAAATTGCAGCGTTTAAAAAAGACTTAGAGTTTTTACCAGAAGGGTTAGAAACGCTCGTCGGAGAGAAAGGTGTTTCTTTATCAGGAGGGCAAAAACAAAGGATTTCGATTGCGCGAGCTGTTATTCAAAATCCGGAAATATTAATTTTAGATGATTCTTTATCAGCTGTTGATGCTCGTACGGAAGCAGCGATCATTGAAAATATAAGAACAGAAAGAGGCGGAAAGACGACGATTATTACGACGCACCGTTTATCTGCCGTACAACATGCGGATTGGATTCTCGTGATGGATGAAGGAGAAGTAATAGAAGAAGGTACGCATGATCAGCTTATCCAAAAGGGAGGCTGGTATGCGGAACAGTTTGAAAGACAACAGGGAGAAAGTGAAAGTGCGGATAGTGGGGTGAAAATATGAGCGTTTCAAAACGATTGTTTCAATACGCAATGAAAGTAAAAGGGACGATTTTTGCAGCGATGCTAATGTTATTTATTTTCGTCATCGCAGAGCTTGCTGGTCCTTTCGTCGCGAAAACGATGATTGATGATCATATCGTTGGAATAGAGAAACCTTGGTATGAAACAGAAAAGAGTGAAGAGGCTGTTTCGTATAATGGCACCTTTTATAAGCGAAGCGATCGCTTCCAGGAAGGTGAGAAAAAAGGAAAAGAAGTACGCGTGATGCAAGTCGGTTTTCAATATTATTTTGTACCGAATAAAGTAAATGCGGAAGGGTCACGGACTGTAAAAGGTGATATGATTACCGTTCAAAATGGTAAGGCGGTGCAAGTGTATAAAGCGAAAGCATTGACGAAAGAAGAAGTGTTTGCGTTTTATAAACCAGAAATAAACCGACTATTATTACTTGGTGGTGGCTATTTTGCTTTATTAGTAGTCGTATCATTGTTTGCATACGGAAAGCAGTTTTTCTTACAGAAGGCAGCGAACAAAATTATTCAAATTATGAGGGAAGATGTCTTTTCTCATATTCAAACGTTGCCAATTCGTTATTTCGATCATTTACCAGCAGGGAAAATTGTGTCGCGTGTAACGAATGATACAGAGGCTATTCGTGATTTATATGTAACGGTGCTTGCAACATTCGTTTCAAGTATCATCTATATTATTGGGATATTCGCTGCGCTATTTTTACTTGATGTAAAATTGGCGACGTTATGTTTACTCATCATCCCAATTTTAATTGTTTGGGCTATTTTATATAGAAAGTACGCGTCTGTATACAATCATAAAATGCGTTCGCGTTTATCTGATATTAACGGAACAGTGAATGAATCCATTCAAGGGATGCCAATTATTCAAGCGTTCCGTCAAGAGCGTGAAACGAAAAAAGAATTTGAAGAATTAAATGGCGATTATTTTAAGTATCAAAATAAAATTTTGAATTTAAATGCAGCAACTTCTCATAACTTAGTAGGTGTATTAAGAAATATCGCTTTCACAGGTGTGATTTGGTATTTCGGTGGTGCTTCATTAAGTGCTACAGGCGTCATTTCTCTAGGGATACTATATGCGTTCGTTGATTATTTAACACGATTATTCTCACCGATTACAAATATGGTGAATCAGCTTGCTAACTTAGAACAATCGCGCGTTGCATCAGAACGTGTTTTTGAATTGTTAGAGGAAAAAGGGGAAGCAGTAGAAGAAGAACGTATACCTCGCTTACAAGGAAATGTGAAGTTTGATAATGTGTCGTTTTCTTATAATGGAAAAGATGAAGTGTTAAAAAATATTTCATTTGAAGCGAAACAAGGCGAGACAGTCGCACTTGTCGGTCATACTGGCTCAGGAAAAAGTTCCATTATGAATGTACTTTTTCAGTTTTACGAGTTTGAAAAAGGAAAGCTTACGATTGACGGTCATGATGTAAAAGAGATGCCGAAACAAGCAACTCGTGAACATATGGGAATCGTATTGCAAGATCCGTTTTTATTTAGCGGAACAGTAGCATCTAATGTTAATTTAGAAAATGAAAATATTTCAAAAGAGCGCATTGTAAAAGCATTGCGTGATGTAGGTGCTGAAAGATTTGCGAACAATATAAATGAAGAAATTACGGAGAAAGGAAGTACACTTTCAACCGGAGAACGTCAGCTTATATCGTTTGCTAGGGCGCTCGCTTTTGACCCAGCCATTTTAATTTTAGATGAAGCGACATCTAGTATCGATACAGAAACAGAGGCGATGATTCAACAAGCGCTAGAAGTTGTGAAAAAAGGAAGAACGACATTTATTATTGCCCACCGTCTTTCAACAATTAAAAGTGCAGATCAAATTATCGTGCTTGATAGAGGGACGATTTTAGAAAAAGGGTCTCATGATGAATTAATGAAAAAGCGCGGGCGTTATTACGATATGTACAAAACGCAAATGGAAGGGAATCAGAGCGCTTAATAGGTATGGGGAGGAACTTGTGATTTTCACAAGTTCTTTTTTTAGTGAATCACGGCAATTAAATAAGAAGTATTATTTTACCTTTCGTACAATAAATGCTATATTAAAAAATGTTACTTATTTTTTGTATGTAGCATTATTTTTCCTTTTTGTTTGATTATGAAGAAAAAGGATAAACTAAATAAGAACATTTTCATTGAAAAATTGTTCAAGATTGCATACAATCAATATAGTTTTTAAATTCCTATCAGAATACTTGGAGGATTACCATCATGAAGAAATTATTTTCAGTGCTTGCAGTAACTACATTAGCGATCGGGATTGTAGCCGGCTGCGGTAAAGAAGAGAAAAAAGATACAGCTAGTCAAGACGCGTTACAAAAGATTAAACAAAGCGGTGAACTTGTAATTGGTACAGAAGGTACATACCCACCATTTACGTTCCACGATTCAAGCAATAAATTAACTGGATTTGACGTTGAACTATCAGAAGAAGTTGCAAAACGTTTAGGCGTAAAACCTGTATTTAAAGAAACGCAATGGGATAGCTTACTTGCTGGTTTAGATGCAAAACGTTTCGATATGGTTGCAAACGAAGTTGGTATTCGTGAAGACCGTCAAAAGAAATATGACTTCTCTAAACCGTATGTTTCATCTTCAGCGGCATTAGTTATCGCAAAAGATAAAGATAAACCTGCTACATTTGCTGATGTAAAAGGATTAAAAGGAGCACAATCTTTAACAAGTAACTATGCAGATATCGCTAAGAAAAATGGTGCGGAAATCGTTGGTGTAGAAGGATTTAGCCAAGCAGCAGAACTATTAGCTTCAGGACGCGTTGATTTCACAATCAATGATAAATTATCAGTGTTAAATTATTTAGAAACGAAAAAAGATGCGAAAATTAAAATTGTAGATACAGAAAAAGAAGCTTCAGAAAGTGGATTCTTATTCCGTAAAGGTAGCACTAAGCTTGTACAAGAAGTAGATAAAGCGTTAGAAGATATGAAAAAAGACGGTACGTATGACAAAATAACGAAAAAATGGTTTGGTGAAAATGTATCTAAGTAGTGCATTGATTTCAGATCGATTGTCTACTTGGATAGATATTATGCAGACTTCCTTCATGCCTATGCTGAAGGAAGCTGTTTTTACGACAATTCCATTAACGCTTATTACATTTATTATCGGTCTTATACTGGCAACGTTAACGGCGCTTGCACGTATTTCAGGTAGTCGTATTTTACAATGGATTGCTCGTATCTATGTATCTATCATTCGCGGAACGCCACTTCTTGTACAGTTATTTATTATTTTCTATGGTCTGCCAACTCTTAATGTTGAAGTTGAGCCATATACAGCAGCAGTTGTTGGATTTTCATTAAATGTCGGTGCGTATGCATCTGAAATTATTCGTGCTTCTATCCTTTCCATTCCGAAAGGGCAGTGGGAAGCAGCTTACACAATTGGGATGACATATCCGCAAGCGTTAAAACGTGTTATTTTACCGCAAGCAACGCGCGTATCAATTCCGCCGCTTTCGAATACATTTATTAGCTTAGTGAAAGATACTTCATTAGCATCGTTAATTTTAGTAACAGAAATGTTCCGAAAGGCGCAGGAAATTGCGGCAATGAACTACGAGTTTTTAATTGTTTATTTTGAAGCAGGTCTTATTTATTGGGTTATTTGTTTCTTATTATCAATCGTACAACAGATGTTAGAAAAGCGTTCAGAACGCTACACATTAAAATAATCCTTTTACAAAAGGAGTTTTTGTTTTTATGATTTCAATTCAGCACTTACAAAAAAGTTTCGGAGATAATACCGTACTAAAGCATATAGATTTAACAGTTGAGAAGGGCGAGGTTGTTGTTATTATCGGGCCGTCTGGATCTGGTAAAACGACATTCCTGCGTTGCCTTAACGTATTAGAAACGCCAAACGCTGGTAATATTCGTATCGGTAATAAAGAGCTTAACTTCTCTCAAAAAGTAACGAAGAAAGATATTGTCAATCTTCGTACGCAAACAGGTATGGTATTCCAGCACCATAATTTATTCCCGCATTTAACAGCACTTCAAAATGTAATGGAAGGGCTCGTTACAGTGAAAAAGATGGGGAAAGAAGAAGCGAAGAAAAAAGCAAACTATTTCCTTGAAAAAGTGGGTCTAGCAGATAAAGTGGACTTATATCCGTTCCAATTATCAGGCGGACAACAACAGCGCGTTGGAATTGCACGCGCGCTTGCGATGGAGCCGGAAGTGTTACTATTTGATGAACCGACGTCAGCACTTGATCCTGAACTCGTTCAAGAAGTTCTGAAAGTCATGAAAGAACTTGCTAAAGAAGGTATGACGATGGTCATTGTAACGCACGAAATGCGCTTTGCACATCAAATTGCAAACCGCGTTATTTTCATGGATGGCGGTGTCGTTGTCGAACAAGGTACACCAGAAGATGTATTTACAAATCCAAAAGAAGAACGTACGAAGAAGTTTTTACAAATGTTGCAATAAATGAAGGAAGGTCTCAAGGCATATGCCTTGAGACCTTTTTGCCATATATATTTATTTGTGGAATCCGCCAAGGCTTTGCTCAGCCATTGCAACTAGACGTTTTGTGATTTCGCCACCAACAGAACCGTTAGCACGAGCTGTAGAATCTGCTCCTAATTGTACACCAAATTCTTGAGCGATTTCGTACTTCATTTGGTCGATTGCAGCTGTTGCTCCTGGTACTACTAATTGATTTGAAGAATTTTGGTTTGCCATAGGAATATATCCTCCTTAGAGTTATAAAAATTTTTTGGTTGGACTAGCTGGAGTTGAACCAGATTATCGCCCCGTTTGGCGCTAATCCATCGGTAATTAAGTTTGTACTCATAGTATGGATGTTACCTGGAAAGATATACGAAATAATAATTTGTAAATTTTGTAAAAAAACTTAGGGATTTCGTAAATTATGAAATAAGAGTAATCGTTGTATTTTTTAGAAAGAAGGCTAAACTAAGAGCGATATGAAATATATTTTCTTTTTGTATCCTGCTATTTTGAGGTAAATGTAAGTAAGAACGGGGCAAGCCGCTCCTATACGTAGCTAGATACAATTATATGGAGGAATCGTGATGGGAATTTGCCCGCTTTGCAACGCATTAGAATCACAAACATATTCTTGTCAAAATTGCCAAAGTATACTCCAAGATTATGGGAAGGCTGTAGATTACATAGACGATTATAGTGCGTATATGGACCAAGAATTATTAAGTGCAGTAGATGGATTGACACATAATAATTCAAATGAATATTGCAATCATATTTTTTATTGCGGAGTATGTAACGTGGAAACAGAGTTTGTAGTAAAACTTGTGTAAATAGAAAACTTCCACCTTATGAATGAGGTGGAAGTTTTTGTTTTTGTATTTGTGAGTGAATCATAGGAGACGGAATATGCTCGTTGTTTGAGGAAGTCTCTGATTTTATTTGAGACATTTTTTCTTTTGTATCGCGCAAAGAGTGTTCAGTTAAGTAGATGGCATATTCGTAAAATAATTGGCGCGTTAGTTCACTTTGTTCTTTTAACTTGGCATCTTGGAATACAGTTCGCCCTGGTTTAGAGTTTGCTTCAAAGAGCCATGGGTTTTCCTGCGTGTCTAAACCGATATCAAAACCGATTTCGCCAATATTCCCGGTTACTTGTTCATCGAGTGCGTAACTAATTTGTAAGGCTGTATGTTTTAATTTATTTTCAATTTGAATTTGTTTCGTTGAATCAGGAAAAAGTTCTTGCAGCAATTTCGTATCGCCACCGCTATTTACATGCGTTGTTAAGCTACCTTTGCCAGCAATTTTTGCGACGATTGCGCTGACCATCCATTGGCCAAAATGGTTTTTATTTGTATGAATGCGGAAATCAACAGGTTGCCCATCGAAACGAAGTAAGGAAATACCTTGTTGTACAATAAATTTTTTTAAATCATGCCCTTTTAATACATGGTTCAAAAGCGTTTCTAATGATTGGTACTTTCTTAGTTTATTTTCTTCGTTTTCACGATAACGACAGTAGTAGCAATTCTCTGTTTGGGAATAAAATATTTGATGAATGTTTCTACCGAAGCTACCATGAATCGGTTTCATATAAATGGATTTATACGTTCCGAGAAATCGTTCCACTTGTTCGAAGTGCTGAAATGTTTCTGTGTTTGGTAATAACGGCATAATGGATTCATCTTTCATAAGAAGTTGATGCACTTCCCATTTATTAAAAAAACCTGGGTTAAACCATGGAATCGAATAGTCATGCTCTAGTTTTCTTTTTGCTCTTACGATCGGTTTATAATTTTCGGCTTTCCGATTGGGTAATCGATCGTAAATGACATTCGGTAAAGGTACTTTTTTCTTTATCCACTGTTCTTCTTGAAAGAAATATCCTTCAATTGTTTCGTCTTCCCAGTTTATATGTTGTACACCAAAAACGAATACAAATGGTTGCAAGGTGAATGGCGGCGTTAGTAATTCGCTAAGAGAAGTTGAGCGGTTCCCTAAAGGATTAGAAGCGTCATCGTTAAAACCAGTTGTAAAAATCCCGATTAATGGCCCGAAAATAATCGTTTCATTTTGAGTGAATGCATGGATAGTAGTGGAATGAGGCAGTAAAAGTTTCTCTGCAATTTGTTTTCCAATAATGATTTCGCGAGTAAAGGAATAATGAATTTTTACCTCTTCACTTGCAACATGGCGTAGGCCGAAGGAAAGGGATGTAATTGGTGGTGTGATGGAAAAAATATAAGGTAAAGTAATACTATTTGGATGTTCATCTGAAATATTTAACGTATATATGTGCTCTTTCAAAATAGACTTACCCCCTTTCTTTATGGTGTAAAGCGACTAAATTGTAATGGTCCGTGATATATTTTTTCTGCTAATGAGTCACTATGACGAATGTAATGTTCGTACGGGGGAATCGTGTTGACATACATAAGCCAAATTGCCCCCTTTTGATCCATAATTGTGGAAAGCTCTAGCTCGAATAATGAAGAATAAGATGCATCTAGCGTTTGAAACACTTCATTTATAATGTCTTGTAAAGCGTCTTGTAATAATTGTACACCGGTACTAGATAGTACGTATTTAATTTTTGAAAATGCATGCAGCGAGGAATCCTCTGGTGCCGATAGTAAAAGTTGATTCGGAAATGAACTTTTTTGTATAAACTGACCGATAACGTTCCACTCATGTTCTTTATTTTTTTGCAAAACAGTTCGAATATGGAGGGGGTATGTTAATTGATTTGGAGGTTGCAGCATTGTATGCGTGATGTAACGTGCTGATCGTATATGAGATTTGTACCAAGATATAAATTCATCAGTCCGTTTAATTGGAGTAGAAGTATGGTAGGCATCATTTATCGTATCAACATGAAACGTTTTATTTTTATAAACGACCCGGTACAAACTTTCATTGGAATGTGCGTTAGTAGGACGTATAATAATATCTTTTGTTTTTAATAACAGTTTGAAAATATTTTGTATCGTTGCTATTTCAAATTTTGGTATATAAGGAGATAATTTTTTATTCGTGAGAAATACATCATGTAGTTCGCTTAAGTCAATGAGTGTGTTATTTAAAAAGGTAGTGGAAGGACGAGTGTGTAATGAGCGAATAATTGACTTTGCTTTTTCGACGTTTGTTTCCTCGTTAAAAGAAGAACGATCGTATATATAAGAAGGAATAGGGAATATTTGCTCTTTCCATTTTCCTGTATCCGTATCATAAATCAGACCAGAAACAAGATCTGTTTTAGGATCAATACCAAATGGCGTAAACTGGGCAACGACATTATGATAAAGCCGAGCGCGTTTAGCGATTTCGGTGTAATACGTTTGCTCATAATGAGGGTGAGAAGTTAAAATACCGAGAACCAACGAAATCACTCCTTTACTAACAAAATGTTGGCATAATAGGCGAAGCTATATATTGCAAATACGTTTTTATACCATTATACTTTTGTCCGTATGATGATATGCTATAGTTTTGGAGAAGCGAAAGGTTGATTGTAATGAATATATGGTTAAGTATGTTAACGACGACAGGGCTCGGAGCAATTATTGGAGGATTTACAAATCATTTAGCGATAAAAATGTTATTTCGTCCTCATCGTCCTATGTATATTGGGAAGTTTCAAGTGCCATTTACACCAGGATTAATTCCGAAGCGCCGCGATGAGCTTGCTGTTCAATTAGGGAAAATGGTTGTAGAACATTTGTTAACGCCAGAAGGAATCGGCAAGAAGTTAACGAATGAAGAGTTTCAAAAAGGTTTAATCCACTGGGCACAAGTAGAAGTGGATAAAGTAATGACGAATGAACAGTCACTGCGACACATGTTAGAAAAATGGGACGTAGCGCATGTAGAAAAAGAAGCAACTGAGAAAATCGAACAGGTGATTACAGAAAAGATTCAGGCATTTTTAGAAGAGTACTATACATATACATGGGAACAAGCTTTACCTCATTCTGTTCATGAGAAAATAGAGAATGCGATTCCAAATGTTTCGGCATTTATTTTAGGGCGAGCAACTCAGTTTTTTGAGAGTGAAGAAGGTAAAGCACGTCTTTCAAAAATGATTGATGATTTCTTTGCTTCTAGGGGAACGCTACTTAACTTAGTCGGAATGTTTTTAGGGAATGTAAGTGTAGTGGATCGTGTGCAGCCTGAGGTTATTAAGTTTTTAGGGCAGGCTGGCACAAAGCAGCTTTTAACTGAAGTACTGCAAAAAGAGTGGGAAAAGTTAAAAGGAAGAGATGTAAAAGAAGTAGAAACGTTTGTAGAAAAAGAAATGATTGCAAGCTCCATATTGTCTGCAGTTAAAGTTGAGGAAACAGTGAGTAAGTTTTTAAATCAATCTGTGCAGCAAGTATGTGAGCCGGTTCGGGAAACAATTATTGAAAAGGTAGTTCCAGGCGTAGTAACGAAAGGCTTGAAGTGGGGGACGGAAAACGTAGAGAGCATTCTAAACAATCTACATCTTGCAGAAATTGTCCAGCAAGAAGTGTCTACATTTTCAACGGAGAGACTAGAAGATTTAGTTCTGTCCATTACAAAAAATGAACTAAAAATGATCACGTATTTAGGTGCCTTATTAGGCGGTATGATTGGAATCGTGCAAGGTTTATTACTGTTGTTTCTTAAATAATAAAATACGTACATACAAATAAAAGTGAAATTTCTTCACATCTCTTGCATAGTTTGATATGGTAAGAAGAGGTGCGTATGTAAATGCACGTAAAAGGCAGTGCGAGAGAAAAGCGCTAGCCTTCTAAAGGAGGAAAAATAAAATGACAAAAAACATTCATGATGTAGCATATGAATTACAAAAAGCAATCGCTGAAAACGATGACTTCAAAACGTTAAAAGAGAGCTACGCAGCAGTTCAAGCTGATGCAGCTTCAAAGAACTTATTCGATGAGTTCCGTACAATGCAACTTAGCCTACAACAAAAAATGATGCAAGGCCAAGAAATCACTGAAGAAGATAACCAACAAGCACAAGAAGTTGTAGTTCGCATTCAACAAGATGCTAAAATTACAAAATTAATGGAAACTGAGCAACGCCTAAACGTTGTAATCGGCGACGTTAACAAAATTATCATGAAGCCACTTGAAGAATTATATAGCGCGCAACAACAAGCGTAATCGTGGAAGACGCCCCTTGTATGGGGCGTTTTTTTGTTTTAGAAAAAAGAGCTTACATTCAAATTTTTCACTTTGAACAAGAGAAACTGCGTGTAAAATAGATATATTTCTATATACGAATATTCTTTTTCGGTGAAGCGCAATTAATTTTCGGTGAAATATGAATAAACTTTCATTAGTATTAACTAAGGTTTTTCTGTAAAATTACATATTAGAAAAAGAGGAGGAAGGTGAACTGTGAGGCATTTTATCGATTTATATCACTTTAAATCTGAAATAGCATTGAGAAAGTCGGTACATGTGATGATAGAAAGTGATTTTTTTTATCAAAATTCTGAGGTAGTAGGAATTTTACTTATAAATGAGTTGAAAATTAGGATAAATAATATTAGCATTGCAACTAATAAAGTAGAAATCTATAAAATAAATGATGAATTCCACCTAACAAATGTGGATGATAATGTAAAAGTTATTCTGTATTAGAGGATAACTATATTTTTTGCGCTTTTAACTATTAAATCGCATCTTTTACTTTAATTAATTTCTGATGAGAAGATATGAAAAATGGAGTTAGTACTTTAGCTAAAAAGGAGTTTTGTACGAAAGTGGTTCGAGTATTTAAGTATGAATATCAATTGATTGTGACATTACTATCGCTTAGTTTATTTAGTTATTTTGCAGTCGAAATCATGTTATATCCTAGGGTAGGGATTGGGATAGAGGAACAAGGAAATCACTTTGTGATTAATAATATTGCAAAGAATGGCTGGGCAGCAGAACAAGATATAGAAGTGGGGGATATTATTGAAAAAATAGATGGTATTCCACCTAATGATGACTCTAATATTGCATTATATTGTGCTACTGAGAGGGCAAATAATATTACGGTAAAGAAAAATGGAACAATAGAGGAGTATAAAGTAGATTATAGTCCGTATGATCAGCAATTGGTTTACCATCTTTTTTTACCAACTGTGTTTTTTCTAACATGCTTTTTTATATCGACATATATTTTAATACGTGCTCCGCATTTGAATGCAGGAACGAAAGATTTAATCTATTTTCTTCATTGTTTAGGGATGAGTTACATTAGTATTATGGCAGGACTAAGAAAAGATTTAATAGCGTATATTGTAGTTGCCATTTCTTTAATGTACTCAGTTGTCTTTTTTGTAAAATTTATGGATATGTTTATGAAAACCTTGAAGATAAGGTTTATAACAAAAACAAAATTAATCTATATAAATATGATAGCGTTCATTTTGGTTTGTTTAACTATTTTTATCTATTTAAAATATAATGATTTATCGACGAAGTACATTATAGTGTTAAGTTCTTTTTTATTTTTATTAACAGTGTATGTTATGTTTAGATTTTATTTTAAAAGTAGAAAAAGTTATTACTTTAAGTTTATAAGAATTATTATTATGAGTGCAATCATATCAGCGATGCCGTTTATATTCTTATTTTTAATTCCTAATTTGATAGATGAAAAAGAAATAATAAGCGTTGAGATGGTAGCGATCTTTTTTTTATTGGTCCCAATTTGTATTTTCTATATGATTATTGAGGGGAAAATATTTGATTTTAACTTTATCATTCGTAGAGTTCAGTATTATGCTTTGCTCTCTATATGTTTAACTGGTTTCCTCGTTATATTAGGAATTATAATTTTTCACAATACGAGTGATAACATATTAGATATCATTCGATTTGCTTGTATCGTATTTGTATCGTTAATGCTTGTTTTCTTTATAAAGGATTATTTGGATTTTAAATTAAGGAAAAAATTATATCATTCTCAGAAAAATTATCAGTTTAGTTTACATCGATTTTTACATCAGGCAAAAAATGAATATAAGTTTTCAAACTTAATTGTTAGCATAAAGAGAGAGATTACTGATGTATTAAGAATAGAGGAAATATGTTGCATCGAAGTGAGTAAAGGGGATAGTTCTTTCCGAATTATTGGTGATGAAGTTGTTTCTGAAGATGTGCTAAAGCAATTGAATGGATATCAGTTAGAGACATATAATGTTGGTTCAATTATAAAATTAGAAGATCACTTTGTATTTGTTTTGTCCATTTCAGCAAAAACAATGATTGTATTGCTATGTAAACATAATAATAGAAGAGGTTTGAATGTTCAAGAAATTGGCTGGTTAGAGACACTATGTAGTTATGCTGATTTATTATTAGAATGCTCACATCAAGTGGAAGATTTAGTGAATCAACTGCAAACGATTAATGAACCGAAACAGCCTCCGATGTGGCTTTCAAAGTTACTATTTAATTTGTCTGAAAAAGAGCGAGCGAATTTGGCGAGTGATATTCATGATGGTGTATTACAAGACCAAATACGCTTATCTAGGAAATTAGAGGCATATCATAAAGATATTCCAGATGCTAATATGAAAATTATAATTAACGAAGTATATGAAGATGTTTTAGATCATATTTATGTCATTCGTGAAACATGTAATAATTTACGTCCTCCATTTTTATATGAATTAGGTTTAAAAAAAGCATTATTAGATTTATTTAAGCAAGTAAATCTTAAAGCTACATTTTTCTTCTATTATGAAATTCAAGATAATATTATCCTACCTAATGTAGAATATGAACAAGCAATTTATAGAATTATTCAGGAGTTATTGAATAATGCATTAAAGCATTCGAAAGCGTCTAAAGTTACAATTCGATTGTATGAACAAGATGGATATTTGAAATTAACTTATGATGATGATGGGGTAGGAATAGGGCTAGATTTAGGTGAATTAAATCATTCTTATAGTAGTTTAGGTTTATCTGGAATTGTAACTAGAATTCATAGTTTAGATGGAGAAATTTCAATAGATTCAAAGGCGAATAATGGATTGAAGATTAAAATCAGTATGAAAAAGCATTAATTAATGCAATCTTTAAATGTGGAAGGGATGAGAAAATGATTTCTGTTCTTGTTGTAGATGATCATGTTGCAGTTGGCTTAGGAACGAAAGCATTAATTGAAAGATATGATGATATACAAGCTGAGGTTTTACATGATAGTGAAGAAATAAGAGAAGTCATACAAAATAAGCAGTATGATGTATATTTAATAGATTTACAAATGCCGAAAATAAATGGTTTAGAGCTTTCTAAATATATACTTAGTGTGCAACCAGAGGCAGCTATTCTTATTTTTACAGGGTTTGATGTGTTTGCACATTATAATTTATTAATGGATAACGGAGTACTTGGTGTATTAAGTAAAACTTCTTCCGAGAAAGAAGTGATAAACGCAATCCGTCATGCTGTGAAAAAAGAAGTAGTTCTCCCTTATCAACTTGTAAGGCAGTTAAGGGTAGTAGAAAATGCGTCTAATATAAATATAGAAGGCGAAATGAAAAATATAGTTTCTTTAAATGATGAAGAGAAGATGATTCTAGTTGAAGTTGGTAAAGGAAAAACAAATAGAGAGCTTGCGGAAATATTAAACTTAAGTCAAAGATCGGTAGAATATAAATTGACCGATATATTTCATAAGTTACAAGTTTCATCAAGAATGGAAGCCGTACAAAAGGCGAAAGAACTATGGTTTATCCCATCCATAAATTTTTAATTTAAAATAGATAAGTAAAAAGCCCTTTCTAATTTTATAGAAAGGGCTTTTTGTAAGATAAAGTTTTTCTCAAATATTACACCGAAATAGAATTGCGTGGTGATGCGTGTTCTTTTCGTTTCGATATTAGTAATTCATAGTTAATCTAGAAATGGGATTATATGATATAAGTAGTAAATTAGGATGTTAACATGTAATTTCTGATATTAGAATATAAAGGAAGGAGATAAAATGATTAAAAAATATAGTTACACTTTAATAGCGATTTTTTCGCTTTTAATCGCATGTAGCTCCCCGGAACAAATTTTAGCAGAAAGTGTGAGTTCGGAAGCTGGAATTACGTTTTCTAATAGCGATGTTTCTCCGACTACAAATCCAAATAAACCGGATGATGCTAACATAGATGCGAATAAGAATATTAAAAGTGGTATATTACCGAAAACAGGTGGGGAAACCTCTAATTTACTTCAAATTATAGGTTTCTTTATTCTTTCTATTGCAGTAGTAATGTTAGTTACAAAGGTAGGAAATTACAAGGGGAGAAGACTGGTATAGTAGAAGAAGTTAGTTGTAAAAACGAGAGAGACAAAAACGATTTCATTGTTTTTGTCTCTCTCGTTTTTTTTATGTTTTTGCGCCATCGCGAATGTTTTTTTGCGTGATAACGCCCTTTTTTTTCGTTTTGGTGTTCAAGAAGGATAGCTACAATAGGGATTGGTCTCCAAAATGGAAAAGTTTATCCCGCTATTTGTGGGCAGTAAAAAACCCACCTCAAAATTGGGCTGGAGCAAAGAAGTTAGTTCAGAGATTAACTGCCCGCAACCCCCCACTAATTATAGTTCCACTTTATGAGGAAGGTATTTTTATTCAATCGTTTATTCACTTGTTAAAGGTAGTTCTCGAATGAGATGGAATGGCTACTTTAGCATGGTTAATAAAAATATAAAGATTTAAGGAGAGAGATTATGAACAAGATGAAATTAGGAATTGCAGCATTTGCTAGTGTTGCAGTACTAGGAGTTACGGAGTTAGGGATGCCTGTATCAGCAGCCGAATATAAAACGAATGGTGTAGTGGAATTTACGCCTAATATGGATGTAACAAATCCTGTCGATCCAGAAAATCCAGATCCAAATAATCCGGTTGAGCCAATTGATCCAACAAACCCAGAGGGCAAGCCGAATGTTGGAACAGCAGGACCGCTAAGTATTGATTATGCATCATCTTTAGATTTTGGTAAAAATAAAATTACTGGTGCGGATGCAGTGTATTATGCAGAACCACAAACTTACAGTAACGGTACAAAAGCAACTGCAAATTATGTACAAGTTTCTGATAAACGAGGTACAAACGCAGGCTGGACTTTGAAAGTAAAGCAAGAAGGTCAATTGAAAAATGATGCAACACAAAATAAAGAGTTAACGGGTGCTCAAATTAAAATCAGTACTATTGAAGCAGAAAGTAATGCAGAAGGTATTACGAAACCAACTACACAGCCGGTTGAACTGAATCCAAATGGAGATGAGTCGTTAGTAATGGAGGCAAAAAACGGTTCAGGAGCGGGGACTTGGGTAGGACGCTTCGGCTCTCTTGAAGATGTTACGATTGACGGTCAAGCGGTAAAGAAAAATACAGCAGTAACTTTAACGATTCCTGGTAAGACAGCGAAGGATGCAGTTGCGTACACTACAAAATTAACGTGGACTTTATCAGATACGCCAGCAAATAACTAATAAATATAGTATATGGAGGAATGAATATGAAATTTATAAAAGTAACAGCGACATCCGCATTATTAGTATCAGCATTATCATTTGGGGGAGCAGCTGCATTTGCAGAAGAGACGAAAACATTAGATTCAACTGCAATTGTAAAGTTTAAAGCGAACGAAAGTATTACTGGCCCTGTTGACCCAGAAAATCCAGATCCGAATACAACAGTTGAACCAGTTGATCCAACAAATCCAGATGGTAAACCAGAGCCAGGAACAACTGGTCCATTAAGCATTGATTTTGCATCTTCTCTTGATTTTGGGGAGAACGTAATCTCAACGAAAGATGAAACATATTTTGCAGCAACGCAAAAATTTAAAGATGGACAAGAGAAACCTAACTATGTTCAAGTAACAGATAACCGCGGAACAGAGGCTGGTTGGACATTATCAGTAAAACAAAATGGTCAATTTATAGATTCAAAAGGTAATGAATTAACAGGTGCGAAAATTACGTTTACTAACGGTACTGTAAATACAGCTTCAAAATCAGCTAAGCCATCCGAAGTAATGCCTTCATTTGATTTAACAGCAGATGGAACAGGTGCAGTGCAAAATGTAGTAGAGGCAAAAGCTGGCGAGGGTGCTGGAACGTACGTATATAAATTTGGTGATGATGCAACGAAAGCTGAAAGTATTAAATTAGAAGTGCCTGGTGCAACAACAAAATATGCAGATGAGTATAAGACGACATTAACATGGACTTTATCAGATGTACCAGCAAATGAAGTGGGTCAATCTGAACAAGGGTAAATATATGTTGCTGAATAAATGCTATTAATGTGAGAGTTATCAAATACATGAATAAATAAAAAAATATATTGTTTCTGCTTCTATGCCCTGCGTTCTAAATTGGAAAGGTGTTTAAATGAAATGAAATATGTGAAAAAAATAGTATCGATTCTATTATTGACTGTATTTATGATTGGATTGGGTGGTGCCTATCAATCTAAGACTTTAGCAGCAGAATTAAATTTTGCAGTAAAGCCAATTATTCCAGAAAATCAACGTGATAAAAATAAAACGTATTTTGACTTAAGAGTTAAACCGGGTCAACAACAAACATTGAAGATAGTGTTGACGAACGATACAAAACAGGCTGTTACAATCGAATCGAAAGTTAATGTAGCAGTAACAAATGTAAATGGTATTGCGGATTATAGCATGGAAGTGAAAGAACATGATAAAACATTAAAGCTACCAATTACAGATGTAGTGAAAACTGTTAATGAAATTACAGTGCCTGCAAAAGGGCAAATTGAATTACCAGTGGAAGTGAAAATGCCAGAGGAAGAATTCGATGGTATTTTATTAGGTGGTATTTCACTACAAGAAAAAGAGAAGAAAGATAATAAGCCACAACAAAAAAAGAACGTATCCATAGAAAATCGTTATTCTTATGTTGTTGGGTTAGTGTTGAATGAAAATGATAATGAGGTAGAACCTCATTTAACATTAAACGATGTAGCTCCGGGACAAATGAATGCTCGAAATGTCATTAACGCTAATATTCAAAATACAAAGCCGATGCTAGTGAATCAGCTATCGATAGATGCGAAAATTTCACGTAAGGGATCATCTGAAGTATTGTATCACTCTGAAAAAAAAGGAATGCAGATGGCACCTAATTCTAATTTTAATTATCCAATTCAGTTAGAAGGACAGCCATTAGAAGCGGGAGAATATAGAGCTACAATTACGGCCGAGTCAAAAGGGAAAACATGGACTTGGACGAAAGATTTTGTTATTAAAGCTGATACAGCAAAGAAATATAATAAATCAGATGTATCAATTAAAAAGGATTACACATGGTACTATGTGCTCGGAGGAGTATTATTAATTTTAATTGCGATATTCTTCTATTTCCTTGGACGCCGTAAGTCAAAAAAAGAAGAACAAAAGTAAAAATGTAATACATGTAAAAAATCTGAGCAATGGATGGAGAAAATAGTTCTTTGCTCAGATTTTTCATTGTATACGTAAAAGCGAATAAGAGGATGCTAGATAAATAGAGAAAGATAGGAGGTAATAATGTGCTAAGGAAACTCATGAAAATTTGTTTTGTTATGTTACTGTTACTATCTACAGTAAGTAATATTCAAATTCCAACTGCCATGGCACAGGATATGATTGAACAAGTGGATGACGATTTACCCGGGAAGATGTGTGGACATCCTGTGAGAACTGTTAATGGTGGATTTGAAAAGCCATTGTGGAAAAGAGGAGATGTGTTTTTTACACCAGAAGAGGTGCCTGGGTGGGACACAATACCATTTCGAAGATTAACGACAACTGAGTACAACAAAGAAGTACCAGATGCTTTGAAAAGAAGATATCCAGATGCACAATCTGGAAGACTAATTGAAATTCAGCATAAATCACTTGGATATAGTGATGCAAAAGAGGGGAATCAATATGCTGAATTAAATGCAGCGGTAGGTGGCGTTTTATATACGAAGATTCCCGTGCCAAATCCTAAAAAGGATATACATATTAGTGTATACCATAAACAACGTCAAACATCACCAGCTGAAACTATGCATATCGTAAGTGGTGCAGGAACCCCGCAAATTAAGACGAGTGGAAGTGGTTCTAGTATGAGGGGAGAAGTAGTTAATACAATCTATAAATCTCCTGAATATAGAGCGACGGGGCAGTGGGTAGAGAGAAATGTGAAAGTTCCGGCAGAGGAGCTTCCGGATAGTGGAGATATATACTTAGGGTTCTATACTCCACGAGTGAATAGTAGTATAGGGAACTTTATAGATAATGTTCACTTTGGAACAGAGGCGTGTTTAGATTATGAAAAGAAAGCACCTAAGCAAGTAAAAGTGGGCGATACGTTTAACTATACAGTTACAGCTAAAAATGTCGGGGGTTTCCCAGCAGAAATGATTAGCTTAAAAGATGTATTACCTGAGGAAGTAATTGAGAATGGAAAACCAACTGCGAGAGTAAAGAGTGCAGAAACAGGGAAAACGCAAGCTGTTAATCTACAATTTTCAGCTCAAAGTGGTTACAGTCATATGCGATATCCAGGTGAGCTGGATATAGATGATGTGATTGAGTTTACTATACCAGTAAAAGCTATGCAGGCAGGTGAGGTAAAAAACCAAGCATCTATTAGGTATTTTGATACAGCTGCTGATGTCGATATGGAATGGGAACAGACGAATGTAGCGTCGACTATAATACAATATTCTGATGCAGATGTGTCGATTCAAAAGTCAGTAAAATCACGTGATGGCGCAGAAAAAGTTTTCCCGGGTCAGTTTATGGACTATACCATTAAGGTTGAAAATCATACTATACATTCAGAGGCAAAAAATGTACGGATTGAAGATTTGCTGCCAGAAGGGATTGAACCAGCGGGAGATATAAAGATAACGAAACAACCAGATAATATGGAAATATCAACTCAGCATGAAGAGAAGCAGTTATCTTATACGATTCCATCTCTTAAAGAAAATGAGAGTGTAACAGTAGAAATCCCTGTAAAAATATTACCTTCTGCAATGCAAAAAACAGTTAGCAATACGGCAAAGTTAACATATCAGCAACCAGATGATAAAGTTGTAACAAAAGAGAGTAAAGCTGATTTTTCAGTTTTACCATTGAATCCATTTATTAAACTAAACAAGGCAGTAGAAAAAGTAGATGGTGGCGATACATACCATATAGGTGATCGTGTTAAATATACGATAACTGTGGAAAATACAATTCCAGGTTCTATTGCTAATAGTGTCAATGTAAATGTATTTGATAAATTGCCAGAGGGTATTACAGTAGATAAGGCATCGATTCAAATGAGCATACCAGAAGCGAAATATACAATAGATGAAAAAGAAGGGCAGCTAATATTTCAATTAGGTCAGTTAGTTAATGAACAAAAAACTACAATAACATTTGAGGCTGTCTTGAATGAGAAAGCAATAGAAAAAGCAGTAGTCAATACGGTGAAAGCAAAAATTGATCTTCCGAATGGAGGGGGAGAATTCGAGCCAGATCCGAGTAATCCAGCAACAGTAATTATTCAATCGAAAGAACCGAAGTTAAGTGGAGAAAAATCTCATATCGATGTAAACGGCGGGGAAGTAAAGTTTGGAGATACGATTCAGTATACTGTGCGGTTGAAACAAGAAGAAATAGCGTCTTCTCTTAAGAACGTTATGATAGAAGATACGTTACCAGCGTATCTACAGTATAAAGAAGGAAGCGGAAAAGTAGTAAAACTAATAAATGGACAAGAGCAAGGGACAAGCATTCCGGTTCTTGTGCAAGGGAATAAATTACTAGCTCAAATTGGTGATATGAAGCATGTAGAAGAATACGCATTAATATTTGAGACAGAAGTGTTACGTTCTGGTGCTGGGAAAACATTTATAAATGAAGCAATTGTGAAAGGAAATAAGCCAATTATTGAAGCTGATGGAACTGTCAAAATAGGCGATGAGATAAGCATTACAATTGCAGATAAAGCGGCTTTAGTAGTTAAGCCATATGATGAACCAACAAAACCAATTGATCCAGAAGATCCGAAGAAACCGGTTGATCCAATAGATGAAACAACGCCAGATAAGAAGCCGGTAGGTGGTACAAAAGGTCCTTTAAGTTTAGACTTTGCATCTTCTTTAAACTTTGGAGAGCAATTCATTTCTTCTAAGAACGAAAGTTATTTTGCAAAAGGACAAAAGTTAGAAGATGGTTCTACAAAAATGAATTATGTACAGGTAACGGATAATCGTGCCAATATGTCATCGTGGACGCTATCAGTAAGACAAAATGGTCCATTAAAAGATAAGCAAGGTCGAGAATTGACAGGAGCGAAAATTACATTCCATAATGCAGAAATCATTTCGAGTGTACAGATGCCAGGGTTATCCCTTATTAAAGATTCTTTTGATGTCACAGCAGATGGATCAGGAGCAGCACAAAATGTTCTTGTAGGAAAGTCTGGGGAAGAAGAAGCAACATATGTGTATCGTTTTGGAAATGATAAGACAAAAGAATCAAGCATCCAATTGGATATACCTGGTGAGACAACGAAGTATGCAACATCATATGAAACATCATTTACTTGGTCATTAAGTGATGTTCCAGCTAATGAGTGAAATGGCAAATAGTGAAAAGGAGCATCTTTAAATAGATGCTCCTTTTCACTATTTAGGGATTAGTTATAAAAGGATTTATGAATTAAAGTGTTCGGAGAATATAAAGGGAAATTAGAGTGGACATTAGTAGGTCCGATGCAATAAATTGCGGTGGTCACGCAAGGAGAAATGCGCTTGTACGAGAAAAGTGTTCGGTGATATAAAGAATAAACTATAGTATAGTTACATTAAAGGCAAACAGAAAACTCGCGAGGACTGACAGCTTAATATATTGCCTTTTATTAGGTTGGGTAGTCGTATTCAATTATACATAAAAAATAGAATTAATTTATAATACAGTCGATTATTTTGAGACACGGCAAAAGAATTCACTGTATTATAATTTGTCGTTTGTTACCTTTATTATTGTTAATAAAGTAAAGGTTAACTTTTTGGATGAGTTACTCCAATCATAAAAATACTATATGTTGTCGGTATAGAGATTTTTATTGCCCGTTGTTATTTGTTGTTAATTCTGGAGGGACCTTCTTTATGAAGGTCCTTTTTTATGTTTTAATACAAACTTGAATTATTTTTTAAAATACTCCGTTTCAATATTCTTCTCCTTCAAAAACTTTTCAATCTCTTTTTGCTTTCTTCCATTCACTTTCTCAAAGCGCTTTGTAAAAGAAAAATCGGTTTTGAACAAGTTGCCATCTTCAGCGAGTTTGTCTAGTTCTTGCTCTAATTCTACTGAAAGTGCCGTAGACGATGAAATGTAATCATGAATTTCCTTCGAAGGCTGTTTGTAATCAGCAGGAATCGTATTGTTACTAATAAAATGATGGAAGTTCGCATCGTTTTGTTGAGCTAAATCTATTAGTTTTTGTAATTTCTCTCGGTCGGATTCAGTAACCTTCTCGTCAGACATGGCTGACGAAAGTGGAACGATGTTTTCGTATAACTCTCCGCTATAATCTAAATAAGTTTTTATACTTCGTTTCATTTCATCTTCGTTAATCGTTTCATTCTTTTTTGAGGAAGTAAATATAGTTTCAGGAATTTTAACCGTAACATCTTTAATAGATTGTACATCGTTTTCTTCCTTAGGTTGTGCACTGTTTGAACAAGCTGATAGAAATAAAAGAGTAAGTAGCATGAGTGAATATAAAGTATATTTCTTCATTTTAATCTCCTTTTTTATTCATTAATGTCTTTGTAAAATAGCAATATTCCATTTCAAATACTTTACTAAAAGTGCGTATATATGTTTGCCCATTTGATAACATACGACGGATATGAGTAAACCGACGCAAAAAGCGATGAACACATTATAAACATCGGAATAACTAATTTGATGAAACCCTTTAAAGAATCCTAATCCTATTAATAAAATAGGTGAAATAATTAATACTGGAGTGGCAATGATCAGTGCTAGAAGAAAAGGTAATAAAAAGAGTAGTACGAAAAAGGCGACAAAGATAAAGGCAAAGTTTAAAACACTTAAGTTCATAACAGAAAATAGTGCGGTTAGCATATTTTTAAAGCTTCGTTTACTGTCAGCATTGCTTATTGCATAGGAAACATTAATTTCTTTCGCGATCGTTTTAGGGTTTCCTAGTTTTCTAGCAATTTCTTCTTCACATTTGCCATCTTGTTTACCACTAATAAAATGAGTTTCGTATTCTGAGATAATATCCTCCTTTTCTGAATTAGGTATATTCCGTAGAGAGGAACTAAGTTGGCTTAAAAATTCACTTTTGTTCATTGCGATCACCTCCCTTTATAAAATAATGAATTATAGCTGAGAATCCGCTCTTTTTTGAAAGGGGGATATACTAACTATGAATGTTATTCCAATTAATGGGTGTTCCAATATTTACAAATATATCATTTAGTAGTGTTCTTTGCAAGGTACTGTAAACATTTTGGTACCGTGATGAGATGGAAGTTTTTTGTGTATTTTTAGAAGAGGTATAAAAATATTATTTTAGGATAAATAAAGGGTTGTAAGCGTATTCTCTAGTGGTTGTCAAAATAATGTCATATTCATATTGTTGGAAAAATAATGTATTTGTAATATAATGATAAATAATACTTCACC
The DNA here is from genome assembly GCF_022663775.1 of Bacillus cereus group sp. BfR-BA-01350. Taxonomy (NCBI): domain Bacteria; kingdom Bacillati; phylum Bacillota; class Bacilli; order Caryophanales; family Bacillaceae; genus Bacillus; species Bacillus cereus group sp. BfR-BA-01350. The sequence goes on along the minus strand of NZ_JAKUGD010000003.1, from coordinate 482,789 downwards.
ACATTAATTAACCAGGTGAAATTAAAATCTTTATTACACAAATTATGAAACAAAGGAATGATTAGTTTGAGTACAGGTGTAAAAGCAAACGACGTGAAGACAAAAACAAAAGGAGCAGATCTTGTTGTTGATTGTTTAATTAAACAAGGTGTTACACATGTTTTCGGTATTCCAGGAGCGAAGATTGATTCTGTATTTGATGTACTGCAAGAAAGAGGACCAGAGTTAATTGTATGTCGTCATGAACAAAACGCAGCATTTATGGCAGCTGCGATTGGTAGATTAACAGGAAAACCGGGCGTATGTCTTGTAACTTCAGGACCAGGGACATCAAATTTAGCGACAGGTCTTGTTACTGCGAATGCAGAGAGTGATCCCGTTGTTGCTTTAGCTGGTGCAGTTCCACGTACGGATCGATTAAAACGTACGCACCAATCTATGGATAATGCTGCACTATTCGAACCAATCACAAAATATAGCGTAGAAGTAGAGCATCCTGATAATGTGCCAGAAGCATTATCAAATGCATTTCGAAGTGCGACTTCCACAAATCCAGGCGCTACTTTAGTAAGTCTTCCGCAAGACGTTATGACTGCGGAAACGAATGTAGAGTCTATCGGTGCGCTTTCTAAGCCACAGCTTGGAATCGCTCCCACACATGATATTACATACGTAGTAGAAAAAATAAAAGCAGCGAAATTGCCGGTTATTTTACTCGGTATGAGAGCAAGCACAAATGAAGTGACGAAAGCTGTTCGTGAATTAATTGCGGATACAGAACTTCCTGTCGTTGAAACATATCAAGCAGCTGGTGCCATTTCACGTGAGTTAGAAGATCATTTCTTCGGCCGCGTTGGATTATTCCGTAACCAACCAGGTGATATTTTACTAGAAGAAGCAGATCTTGTTATTTCTATCGGTTATGACCCAATTGAGTATGATCCGAAATTCTGGAATAAACTTGGAGACAGAACGATTATTCATCTTGATGACCATCAAGCAGATATCGACCACGATTACCAACCAGAGCGTGAATTAATTGGTGATATCGCTTTAACTGTAAATAGCATCGCGGAGAAATTACCGAAACTTGTATTAAGTACGAAATCAGAAGCAGTGTTAGAGCGATTACGCGCGAAATTATCAGAACAAGCAGAAGTTCCAAATCGTGCTTCAGAAGGTGTTACACATCCGCTTCAAGTGATTCGTACACTTCGTTCTTTAATTAGTGATGATACAACTGTTACGTGTGACATCGGCTCTCATTACATTTGGATGGCAAGATGTTTCCGTTCTTATGAACCACGTAGATTATTATTTAGTAACGGTATGCAAACGTTAGGTGTTGCACTTCCTTGGGCAATTGCTGCTACTTTAGTAGAACCAGGTAAGAAAGTAGTTTCCGTATCAGGTGACGGTGGTTTCTTATTCTCAGCGATGGAATTAGAAACAGCGGTACGTTTAAATTCTCCAATTGTACATCTTGTATGGAGAGACGGTACGTATGATATGGTTGCGTTCCAACAAATGATGAAATATGGAAGAACATCAGCTACAGAGTTCGGTGATGTTGATATTGTAAAATATGCAGAAAGTTTCGGTGCGACAGGTCTTCGCGTTAACACGCCTGATGAATTAGAAGGTGTATTAAAAGAAGCACTAGCAGCAGATGGTCCTGTCATTATTGATATTCCAATTGACTATCGTGACAACATTAAATTAAGCGAAAAATTATTACCAAACCAATTAAACTAATGGAGGCAGATTTGAGATGACGGTTGCGCAATTAATTGATATTGATGCAAAAAGAACGAAAACGAATAACGAAGTATATCAAACATCTACAATGCTTGCGCTATTAGATGGTATATATGATGGTGTGATTAGCTTTGAAGATTTGAAAAAACATGGTGATTTCGGTATCGGCACATTTGATCAGTTAGATGGTGAAATGATTGCGTTTGATAACGAATTTTATCATTTACGTTCAGACGGTTCAGCAGAAAAAGTAGAGCCAGAAGAAACAACACCATTTGCGACTGTAACGTTTTTTGAAAAAGAAATGAGTTATACAGTGGAGCATCCGATGAATCGTGAAGAAGTGGAAGCATTATTACATGAATTAATGCCGAGTAAAAACTTATTTTACGGTATTCGAATGGATGGTACATTCCGCGAAGTAAGAACGAGAACTGTTCCAAAACAAGAAAAACCGTATACACCGCTCGTTGAAGTGACGAAATCACAACCAATCTTTTCCTTTAAAAATACGGAAGGTACGCTAGCTGGATTTTGGACACCAGATTATGCGCAAGGTATTGGTGTATCTGGTTTCCACTTACATTATATTGATGATGAAAGAAGCGGAGGCGGGCACGTTTTTGATTATGTTGTTGAAAACTGCACAATCCAAATTTGTCAAAAAGCTCATATGCATTTAGCACTTCCAGAAACAGCTGACTTTATGGCGGCTGAATTATCTAGAGAAAACTTAGAGGATAATATTGCGACTGCGGAAGGTGCGGAGTAAAAGGGAGAGACTGTTCCATTTTGGAACAGTCTTCTTTTATTCGTAATTGTCATCATTTGTCGGTAAGTCGATATTTCATGTCGAATCGTTGATATATTTGAAAAATCGTTGATATCGTTCATTTCTTTGAAACAAACGGATGCCCCTCATAATAAAAACGCCACGGATAATGTACAGCTTCTTCTGCATAGTCGATATTAATACGAGGCCCTGCTGTTATTTTATATTGTGATGATATGTGTTCTTCTTCTGGGACGAGTTCAATATGCAATGTGTCACTTTGTAATGATACGCCTCGTTCTTCTAAAGTGATTCCAAGGGCACGACATAATTTGCCAGGTCCGTTCGTTAAGTTTTTATATTGCGCTTTTGTAATGTCTGTTTTGTTGTAGCGCGCTAGTTTTATTTCTTCTATTCCATCTACCGGCTCAAGGGCTCGAATGAGAACACCTTGCGGGGTGCCTACTGGTGCTGTAATGACGTTAAAACAATGGTACATACCGTAAATTAAATATACGTAAGCATGTCCTGGCGCACCAAACATGACTTCTGTACGATCAGTCCGTCTGCCGCCGTAACTATGTGCGGCCTTATCACCCGGACCTTTGTATGCTTCTACTTCAACAATGATTCCACTTCGCTTTATTCCGTCTACAATATGAACAAGTTTCTGTCCGAGTAATTTTTTTGCGACTTCTAACGTATTGCCTTCATAAAAGGAAGGAGGTGCCTGCATTGTACTATCTCCTTTACTAAGTGTATATGTATATAGTAAACCAAATTTTCAGTAGAAATTCTAACTCGTTCTATTTGCTACATTTATTTCATAAATTATGGATAGAGTACAACAGCGAAGAGGGGGAGTGCGACATGATTTATCGCTTACTAGCTCTTAATATAGATGGGACACTACTATACAACAACGGAAAAATTGCAAAAGGATTACGTGAAACAATTGAATTTGTAAAAAGAAAAGATGTATACGTTACATTATTTACGAGCCGTAATTTTCAGTCCGCTCATAAAGTAGCAAAGGCGTTAAAATTAGATTCTATATTAGTGACACACGGTGGTGCTTTCGTTTCAGCAACGTTAGATAAGCCGTACGTTCAAAGAAGATTATCGGAAGAGAAGACATTTAACATTGTGCAAGTGTTAGAGCATTTTGACTGTAACGTCCGTATTTCTCATGAACGGTTTTCAATCGGAAATCGCGAGAGAAATACACCAAACTTAATTGCGCGTACGGTGTTATCGAGTGCAGATCCGTTATTTTATCCAGTTCAATTTGTGGATTCATTAGGTGATGCGCTTCGTGATCATCCAGTAGCGGCACCAAAAATTGATGTTCTTTTCCAAACGAAAGGTGAAAAAGAAAGAGGGCTCAATACATTAAGAAAAGCATTTCAAGATATAGAGTACGTTGAGTGTGATTCAAAACGAATAGAAATTTTGCCGCAAAATGTATCAAAATTACGCGGATTACAATTGCTTGGAGAGCATTTAAATATTTCGCTAAACGAAATGGTTGCGATTGGAGATAGTTTAGAAGATCTAGAAGTAATTGAAAATGTAGGGCTTGGTGTAGCGATGGGGAACTCGCCTGTAGAATTAAAACAAGCGGCCGACTGGATTACACGTTCAAATAGTGAGAACGGCGTAGAGTATATGATTAAAGAGCATTTCCGCAAGCAATTCCCGCTTCCGTTTTTGAAGAATCATAAAAATACACCGAAACGATAAAAGAAAAACGTAGCTTTTGGCTACGTTTTTCTTTGTTTAAGCTTCAATAACTTTAAGCATTCGATTTAAAAATGCGGCTGCTTCAGAGCGTGTTGCTGTGCCTTTTGGTACGAATTCATTTCGTTCGTTACCTTTTACAATTCCGTATGCGTAAACATTTTGTAATGCTTTTTTATCGTATGCTAAGTGTTGGTCAGTGAATGGTAATTTCACTTCTTTTCTATAAATCCAGTTATATTCTAATGCACGGTCAATCATAATAACAGCTTCATCACGTGTTATTGTAGCATTGGGATCAAATTTATTATTCCCACGACCATTAATGATACCTGCGCTAGCAGCACGTTTAATTCCATCTACTAAAGATGGATGTGCCTCGTTTAAGTCTGTAAATTTAGCATTTCCAGCAGGTAGTTTTAAAGCTCTCGACATTAAATTTGCAAACTCAGCTCGTGTTACGAGACGGTTTGGCCAATAAGAACCATTTCCATCACCGAACATGATTTTTCTAGCAGCTAATTGACGAATGTCCTGTTCATACCAACCACCTGTAATGTCGTCTTTTTCATGAGGGACTTCTGGCGGCGGCATAACATCTTTACGATGTTCGTTATAGTAAGCGTTCGTGCCCTTTAAGAAAGCATCCCATTGTCCACGTTGAATCATAAATGCAGGGCAGTTTTTTCCGCTCCAAAATTGATGCTTTTGAACGTGATCTAGAGATATGTTTAATTCATTCATTAAGAAAGCAGCTAACTTGCGCGCATTTTCTACCGCTTTCGTATAATTTCCATCACTATTCACAGCAATTTCAATTCCGATAGATTCATAGTTTCCAGTTTTATCTCCAGCATGCCACCCAACTTCATTTAGGGGAAGATGTTGATAAATTTCTTTGTCATCTACTGTAAAATGCCAAGACGCTGAACGATCAGTATTTCCGCGAGCTTGATTATCTAAGTACTTCGCATGATTTAAAGCGTTCGCACCTTTACTTGTATTAGCAGTTTCATGAATTGTAATGTATTTCGGTTCCATTGCGTAGCCAGGGCGAATATTTTCATTCCCTTTTGGAACAATCATTTCTTTAAATGTAACACCATAAACGTTATTTGTAGGTAAATTAGATGGTGTTTTGAAGAAAGTTGCGCTTCTCTTTTCGATAGCACCTGTTTTTTCAAATAATGATGCTTTCGTACCGTCGAATGTAGCTGAAGGAGCATAAATCCATTTCTCAGTTCCGTTCATTTGAATGTTAAACCAATTCCCAGCTTGTTCAGTAGGAGTTACTGTTTGTGGCTGTAATTTCGTTTCTTCTTTAAACGATTGGAAAGGGAAGGAATATACTGATGCTTCTTCTGTTACGATTAGTTTTTGATTCGAGAGTGTATGAATCTCTTGTACTTCTAAACTATTACTTTCCTTATTAACCCAGCCAGCACCAAACGTAGTTTGTATGTAATATGCATTCCCTTTTTTCTTCGTTGCTTTTACTACTGGTTCAGCAATTTCAATATTTGTTTTCGTTTTTAAGTCGTTTGAATCGTATAGTGGAAGTTTTGTTGATAAGTGGAGAAGATATTCACCCGAGATTTCAAGGTCGTTTTCTTCGTCATGTCTATGCTGTTTTGCATGTTCTTCAATGCTTTTTAAAGCTTGCTCATCCATAGACAATTCCGCAGTTTTCTCTATGCTTTCCGCGAATGAATGGATAGGTGCTACAAATGTTTGTAATGCTAAAGATAGTGCTAAAATATTGTAAAACTTTTTTTTCATAGTTGTTTTAACACGTGATAGTCTTTATGTCGTGTTAAGAGTCCTCCTTTATATGTATTTAAATTAGTAGCAAGTACTAATACGTTCTAGATTGTAACAAGAGTATATTCTAATGTCTATACAACTAGGGAAAGTTCATGAAAAATCAATATTCAGTTTGTTTTAAATAGGATATGAAAATAAGGTAAAACCTTCTGTATTGACCTGCAAACGCCCTTCAAGTAAACTAAAGAGAGTTTGCAAATGAAAAGGTGATAATGTTGTTAATTTCAATTAAAACGTTACAAGATGATCGTTTTTTACGTCCGCTACAAAATATTGGCGGCTTATTTTTTGAAGATAGTACGATTGGATTTGAACAAGAGGAAGCAAATCTTATCGTTGATATACACATTGAAGAGAATGTGAAAGCATCAGCTCGTTTAACAGATGTTGCGACTGGAAATGTGTATGAAGAAACATTCGCAAAAGATTTATCTGCTTTTACAGATGAAAAAGAGCGTATGAAGCAAGTGAAGCACGTTGTTTCTTATGTATATCTTTCTGTTCTTCAGCAGTTAACTGGTATTGAACAAAGCTGGGGTATTTTAACTGGAGTTCGTCCAACGAAACTTCTTCATAAAATGCTTCAAAATGGTATGTCAAAAGAAGAAGCACACCAAGAACTTCGTGAAAGTTATTTAATTCATGAAGAGAAAATTGAACTTCTTCAACGTATCGTTGATTGCCAATTAGCGGTAGTTCCGGATTTATATCGTTTGAAAGAGGAAGTAAGTATTTATATCGGTATTCCATTCTGCCCAACAAAGTGTGCGTACTGTACATTCCCGGCGTATGCAATTAACGGACGTCAAGGCTCTGTTGATTCATTCTTAGGTGGTTTACATTATGAAGTTCGTGAAATTGGTAAGTTTTTAAAAGAAAAAGGTGTAAAAGTTACGACGATTTATTACGGCGGCGGTACACCGACAAGTATTACAGCAGAAGAGATGGATATGCTGTATGAAGAAATGTATGAAGCGTTCCCAGATGTGAAAAATGTGCGTGAAGTAACAGTTGAGGCAGGTCGCCCAGATACAATTACGCCAGCGAAGCTAGAAGTGTTAAATAAATGGAACATTGACCGTATTAGTATTAATCCGCAGTCATACCATCAAGAAACATTAAAAGCAATTGGACGTCATCATACTGTAGAAGAAACAATTGAGAAGTATCATTTAGCTCGTGAAATGGGAATGAATAATATTAATATGGATTTAATTATTGGTCTTCCTGGTGAAGGGTTAGATATTTTCAAGCATACGCTAGATGAAACAGAAAAGTTAATGCCAGAATCATTAACAGTTCATACGTTATCATTTAAACGTGCTTCTGAAATGACGCAAAACAAACGTAAATATAAAGTAGCAGGTCGCGAAGAAATTACAGCGATGATGCACGAAGCAGAAGAGTGGACGCAAAAGCATAATTACGTACCATATTACCTATATCGTCAAAAGAATATTTTAGGTAATTTAGAGAACGTTGGTTATGCAATGCCGACGCAAGAAAGTATTTACAACATTGTCATTATGGAAGAAGTACAATCAATTATCGGACTTGGTTGTGGTGCATCAAGTAAATTTGTTCATCCGAAAACGGGAGCAATTACGCACTTTGCGAATCCGAAAGATCCAAAATCATATAACGATGGCTTCGTAAAATATACAGATGACAAACTGAAAATTTTAGAAGAGCTATTTGCATAAGAAGAAAGGAGCTGTTCCGAGTCGGGACAGCTTCTTTTTTATCTTGTCAGTTTTTATCGGTAAGTCGATATATTCGAAAAATCGCCGATATAATTCAAGTTGCGCCGATATATCTGGAAAATCGCCGATATAATTTCACTTACCGCTAAAACCAGAACTGTTTGTAAAACTATGTCGATAATAATCAGAAAAATTAGTCAAATCATTAAAGGACAATGTCTACTTATGGACGAAATGATAGATTTATGAAAGAGAAAAGGGGGAAATTGTTGGCATGTACATGACGATAGGGAGAATATTTGATTTAGCTGTTGGTAAGTATCCGAATAAAGAGGCGTTAGTGGAACCAGAAAAAAATATTCGCTGGACGTATAAACAGTGGGATGAGCAAATAAATAAAACGGCGCATGCTCTATTAGAAGAAGGGGTAAGAAAGGGCGATACTGTATCTGTTTACTTATATAACTGCCGTGAATTTGTAAACGTTTACTTAGCTTGTGCGAAAATTGGAGCGATCTTTAACCCAATTAATTTCCGCTTAAAAGCAAAAGAAGTATCTTATATTCTTCAGGATGCATCCTCGAAAGTCGTTGTTTTTGAAAAAGCAGTTGAATCAACTGTCGCTATCATTGAACGAGATTTCCCAAATTCGTCTTTTTGGTATGTAGAAGACGATACACCTTCTTATGCTAGCTCCTACCATGAAAAAGTAAATGAAGCATCTTCCAAAAAAGTAGATATTGAAATTGGTGAAATGGATTATTGTTCTATGCTGTATACAAGCGGTACGACAGGTCATCCGAAAGGTGTATTACATCGTCATCGCGAAATGGCTGAGCATAGTATGATTTGTACGTATTTCCTTAAATATAATAGGGATAGCGTAGGGCTTGTTGTCGCACCTTTATATCACTGCGGTGAGTTAAATGCCGGGATTATTCCACGCATTCAAGTTGGCGGAAAGAATGTTATTTTACATCATTTTGATACAGAAACAGTATTACATACGATTCAAGAAGAAAAGATTACGACGTTCTTTGCAGCACCGACGATGTGGAATATGTTATTGCAAAAAGATTTAACGCAGTATGATTTAACGTCGATGAAGATCGGTATATACGGCGGAGCTGCGATGGCGCCAGCATTAGTGAAGGAATGTAAAGAACGTCTTTATATTGATCTTGTTCAAATTTACGGAATGACAGAAATGGGACCTGTTGTTGCGTTTCTCGTAGAAGAGGATCAAATTACGAAAGCTGGTTCAGCGGGAACGCCATGCTTTAGTCATGAAATTCGAATTGTAAAACCGAGCGAAGATGCACCGGCAGAACCAGATGATGTATTGCCTCCTTATGAAGTAGGAGAGATTATTTTGCGCGGTCCAACTATGATGGCTGGTTATCATAACCGAGAAGAGGCAAATGCAAAATCGATGTATAAAGGGTGGTATCACTCTGGTGATTTAGGTTACTTCGATAAAGACGGCTATTTATTCGTCGCAGATCGCGTGGATGATATGGTGATTAGTGGCGGCGTTAATATTTATCCACGTGAAATTGAAGATTTCCTTCATAGTCATCCTGGTATATTAGATGTTGCGGTGCTTGGTGAGCCGGATGAGTTATGGGGAGAGCGTGTTGTGGCGGTCGTTGTAAAGAAAGATAAAAATATTTCAGAGGCAGATTTAGAAACGTATTGTAAAGAAAGTGACGAATTAGCAGATTATAAACGTCCACGCCACTATTTATTTGTGGATGAACTTCCTCGTAATGCAAGTGGGAAATTACAAAAGTTTGTGCTTAGAGAGTCTTTAAAAGGGGCAAAAAAATAGAAAGTGGGGGATGCCCACTTTCTATTTTTATTTACGTGAAAAACCTTCTTCATCAAGGTATTCTGCAGCTTCTGGATAAGAGTTGAATGTACCGTCTAAATTTACACCAGCATACACGTTCCACATATCGTCCTCTGAGATAAGAGTAAGGATATGACCGTCTTCGTTCTGCCATTCTTCTTCTTTCGCAGGTTCTGCAGGAATTACTACTTCTTCTTGTGAAAGTAGTTCAATTGATTGCTCGATTACTGAGCGTAATTCATCTGCCGAAAATTCGCGGATGTTAACCATACCTTTATCATCCGTTTTGTAACCTTTAATACCACTTGCATATACAAATCCGTTTCCATTTGGATGTAAATGATATACAACGTTCTTTTTATCTAAACGACTTTCTTCAAAGTGAAAGTTCACACGTTTTAATGATACGTTTTTTCTTTCTAATTCAGGGAAAGATTCAATGATTGATAATTTTTCTTCAAAAGTTAGCATAGTGCCTCCAAATATATAATAAAAGATTTAATTTATCCATTATAGCACAGTTATAATGGTTTCCAAAGATGCGATAGGTACTTGTAATTGAATGCGTTTACGTCACGATACTGTAAAAAGTGGACTAACGAATGTATCTTTTTAGGTGTACAATGGAACGTGGACTTAATGTGAAGGTGGTTATTTATATGTTTCAAAAAATAGCAAAGGAATGTTTAGCTGGTTTTACTGTTGCAATTGTTGCGTTGCCACTTGCCATTGCATTTGGTATTGCTGCAACGGGAACATCTGAGGGAGCACTAGTCGGATTGTATGGTGCAATTTTTGCAGGTTTATTCGCGGCGTTATTTGGTGGTACACCTGGGCAGGTTACAGGGCCAACTGGACCAATTACGGTTATCGCAACAGGGGTTATTGCGACGCACGGATTAGAGGCGAGTTTTATAGCATTTATGATGGCGGGACTGTTTCAAATTTTATTCGGTGTATGTAAGCTTGGCTCTTATGTGCGTTACATTCCGTATCCTGTCGTTTCAGGATTTATGAACGGTATCGCATTAATTATTATTTTAGGTGAAATGAAACATGTGCAAAATAGTTTTCTACTCGTCGTATTAACGATTATTGTCATGATTGTTTCCGGAAAGTGGATTAAGGCAATCCCATCTAGTTTAGTCGCATTAGTAGGTGTGACAGCTATGCTTCCTTTATTTTCTTCTGCTTTAGAAGGGCTTACAGTGAAGTTACCAGTTATCGGAAATCTGTCATTAAATAAAGTAATTGAAAAGATTGGGACGATTCCAGAAGCGATGCCGACGCTTCATATTCCATCTTTAAGTGGAACAGGCGTAGCAGAACTTGTTTTACCAGCGCTTAGTATTGCTTTATTAGGATCGATTGACTCGTTGTTAACATCGGTCGTAATGGATAATGTGACGGGTACGCGTCATAAAAGTAATAAAGAACTGGTCGGACAAGGTATCGGTAATATGGTGAGCGGATTGTTTGGCGGATTAGCAGGGGCAGGTGCGACTGTACGGTCTATCGTGAATATAAGAAGTGGCGGTAAAACGGCGCTTTCAGCAAGTATGCATAGTGTTATATTATTTATTTTCATTATGGGACTTGGATCAGTCGTACAATACATTCCGCTCGCTGTATTATCAGGTATTTTAATTTTAACTGGTATTGGCATGTTTGATTGGGAAAGCATGAAGAAAATGCATGTAGCGCCAAAAGGTGATGTCATTGTTATGCTCGTAACGATGGTTGTCACAGTGAAGTTTGATTTAATGATTGCTGTTGCATTCGGAATTATTCTTTCGTTCATTATATATATGGTGAAATGTAAAGAACGTAAAGCTTCTATTGTGAAAGAAAAGGAAGCGACGTATACGATTCAGGGACCGCTCTCTTTCCTATCAGTAGATCGTATTTTTACTACTTTACAAGATGTGAAGTCACCTATTATTTTACGTATGAAAGATGCCCGCTATATGGATGTATCAGGAGCTATGGCGTTATTGAATTTCATTGAGCAGTCGGATAAGTCGGGATTGAGTGTAATGCTAGAGCAAGTACCTGCTCATATTAAAAAGACGTTAGTAGTGATGGCGAGTAATGAGCAGAAAGATAAATTACTATTTGTAAAAACGGAAACTATATGAAGAAACACCCTTATATAAGGGTGTTTTTGTTGTTTGTAACATCTGTATATCAAGATATTATGAGTCTGTTGACATTTATTCCTCTTAGCAGTATAGTAACATTCTAGATTAGGTATGTGATATTATAGTAATGTATATGAATTTTGAGATTCCTTTTTTGTCAGAAGGAAGAGCTTTAAGCTGGAGGGAATAATTGATGTACAAACAGTTACCACACGGAGTGAAGATTGGGATTACACGCTCAATTGTTGTTTCTTTTGAGAAGTATATGAAAGAAATTGAATGGAACGAAGAAAAGTTTGATATGCAACAATTTGTTGAACAGTGGAAACAGTATTTATACACAAAATCAACTTGGATTAATAAAGTAGATGACGAGTTGAAAGGACATCCAGATTTCCATCAAGCGTTAGCAATGAAAGTAAATGAAAAAATTAACGAGCTTATTAATGAAAAACCGAGCGAAGAACAAGTGGAGCAATTAAAAAGAAATAAAGTAAAACATGCAGATGAAATGTGCAAATTAGAAGCTGAATATCATATTGAACGTTTATTCGTAACGAAATAAATTTTACATAAAGAAAAAGCCTGTCCAAAGAGGTGTGATGACCATCTTTTTGAGCAGGCTTTTTGTATGAAAAAAAGTAAGAGAGGCGAGCCTCTCTATCTCTATGATTAGTCTTGTGGTACAAGTGCTTTCCAAGAAGATAGATCCATATCTTCTTTTAATATAGATGAAGCAGGGAAGACAAATGACCACGGTTTTGTAGTGTTCGCTTTAATTTCAAGGTTCGGTAATGTGAAAGCGCCTTTAACAACAACTGCACCTGTGGCATCTTCAATATGAAGTGGAAGTTGCTCTAGTTGAATGTTGTCTTTACAACCGTTACGAATAAGAAGCGTTGTATGTAAATCGCCGTTTTCTTTTCGTGCAGCTTGCAGACCTAGGAAGTTAATTTCACCATCATTTGGAGGTGTTAAATTGTCTACGAAATTACGTAAAGCTTCTTTGCTTGCTTCAGGTAACTGAGCTTCCCAAGATGGATCTAAATTTAATACATGCTTACTTTCAAGTTCGAACGCTAATTCCCAATCCGTTTGCGATAATTCAGCATCTGTAATTGTTTCTTGCTCAAATGTAAAGATAAACGGCATATTTACATTTGCAGGAATATCTCCTAATGCAGAAAGGTTGAATGTTTTGCGCGCGCATAATTTTTTCTCTTTATTTAGAAGAATTAATGTAACTTCTTCGAAAGAAATTGGTTTCGGAACAGTGCTGCGAATAAATACAGCTACGTCATAACCGTTATCACGCTTTTCAATCTCAATTCCAGATAAAGAAATTTGATATTCTTCTAAACGTGGTAGTTCTTTATGTAAAAATTGATAAATGTATTTTTGTTCTTGTTCTACTGCACCCCAGCTAGGGTGGAAGTAAAGCGTTGGTTTTACAGTTTTATTTTCAGTATTTGTGCTTTCTTGTCCGAATAGTTGATTACTAGAGACAGTCGTATCTTTTCCTTTTTTCTTAGCTTTTTTTAGGAATGATAACATAATCTTTCACCTCGTTATTGTACGTTTTCAGGAATACCTAAATGTCTTGCAACATAGCGGCACATTTCTTTTTCGAAATTACCATATGTGTATAAAAAGATATCTAAAGCTTCTTTTTGATAAAGACGAGTAGGGTCTTCTTGTTGATATTGTCTTAGTCCGATGCCTTCTTTTAAGTGGGTCATTGCATCTAAGTGATTGACCCAGTTCTGATCTAGGAAATGAAGGGCAACATATCGTAGCGACTGTTGTAAATCAGTATGGCTATCTAGCTCATTTACGCGCTCTTTATAAAGAGATAATGTTTCTTTCAAAACGGATTGTAAATCTTCCGGTGAATGTACATTATTTGCTGATAATGATGGCATATTTTCTACTGATAAAATTTCGTTTAGACTTGCTGTTAAACTAGCAAAATCCCATTCTTCCGGAAGCATACCTTCTACAAGATATTGCTTAGAAATGGCTTCTACAGCATGATCAATCATTGGAATAATAATTTCAATCATATTTGTATCTTCTTGTAATAAGCTATTACGTAATTTATAAATAACGTTACGTTGGTCATTTATTACATCGTCTAACTTTAAATTGTACTCACGCATGGAGAAATGGCTACCTTCACAAATTAATTGTGTACGGTTTACAAAATCATGGACTTTAGAAGTTAGAATAAGTCCTGTTTCATCTGTTTTCAGTGATTTCGTTAATTTCTCGACTTCTTCTTGTGCGAAACGTTTTAGCATTTCATCTTCTAAAGAAAGGAAGAATTGAGAGCTACCTGGGTCACCTTGGCGACCAGCACGACCTTTTAGCTGATTGTCAACGCGTCGCGATTCATGGCGTTCTGTCCCGATTACATGTAATCCACCAAGTTCGTGAACACCCTCACCTAGTAAAATATCAGTACCTCGTCCGGCCATATTCGTCGCAATTGTAATTTGACCTTTTTGTCCAGCAGTTGCGATTAAATCAGCTTCTTGTTCTGCGCTTTTTGCATTTAATAATTGATATGTAATATTTGCTTCATCTAAGTAACGAGCAACGGTTTCTGATTGTAAAATAGACATTGTCCCAATTAAAATCGGGCGTCCTTGTTTATTGTGTTTTAGAACATCTTCACGTACAGCTTTATATTTAGCATCGGCTGTTGCGTATACGACGTCCTTTTTGTCTTCACGAATAATCGGACGATTTGTCGGAATCGGCATAACTTCCATATTATATACACGGTTAAATTCTTTTTCTTCCGTTTTTGCTGTACCTGTCATACCGGATAGTGCTGGATACATACGGAAGAAGTTTTGAATTGTAATGGATGCTTGTGTTTGATTTTCTTCAGTGATTTCTAAGCCTTCTTTTGCTTCAAGAGCTTGGTGTAAACCGTCACTTAAAGAGCGACCATCCATAACACGACCCGTGAAAATATCTACAAGTAGAATTTTTTCATCGTGTACAATATAGTCAACATCACATTGGAAAGCGACATGAGCTCGTAATGCTTGAATCATATAATGATATAAAGTTTGATGTTCCAAATCATATAGGTTATCGATATCAAATAAATCTTCTATTTTTGTAATACCGTCTTCTGTAAAACTAGCAGATTTCGATTCTGCATCGTATGTGTAATGAAGAGTATCCTGGAATGATTTAATAACTTTTGCACATAAATAGTGTAAATCAGAGCTGCTTGATTTTTTACCAGCGATAATAAGAGGTGTCTTTGCTTCGTCAATTAAAACGCTATCAATCTCATCAATAATAGCAAAATGATAAGGACGTTGTACCTGTTCATTTTTTGAAGAGGCCATATTATCACGTAGATAGTCAAAGCCAAATTCTGTTCCAATACCGTATGTAATATCAGCTTCGTAAGCAAGTTTCTTTTCGGCAGGATCGATTTGAGGAATATTTAATCCAACCTTTAAACCTAGAAATTCATGAACTTGGCCAATTAATTCTTTATCTCGTTTTGCTAAATAGTCGTTTACAGTAATAACGTGAACGCCTTTTCCTTCAAGAGCACGTACGTATGTTGGAAGAGAAGAAACTAATGTTTTTCCTTCACCAGTTGGCATCTCTGCAATATTACCTTCTAATAGTACAAGGCCACCAATTAACTGTACATCGTAGTGACGTAATCCAAGTACACGTTTTGCTGCTTCACGTACAACAGCGAACGCTTCAACTTTTATATCATCCACTGTTTTTCCGTCACGAAGCATGTTTTTAAATGTGATCGTTTTATGACGCAATTCTTCATCAGATAAATCAGATAGTTTTTCTTCCAGATTATTAATTCCTTGAACAAGTTGTTCATACTTTTTTAGTTTTCTCTTCTGAGAATCTCCTAACAGCTTTTTTACCGAATTCAGCATGTTGTAAACACTCCTCTTACTGACAATAGCTACATTATAGCACATGTTTATCCCGAATAAGTAGAAGTAGTAAATTGAAGAAAAAACTGGATAGAAATAAGAAGTTATTGCACCCACTATATTTAAACCCTAGCAAGAAAGAGAGTATTCAATATATAAGAAATTTGGTATGATAGCTAAATGAGATAAAGTGAAATTTTTCAAAAAAGAGAAGAATATAGCTATCTCGTTTTATGTTGTAATATGTATGGAAATTATATATTGAAAGAAAAGAGCTAGAAGATGAATAATAAGTTTGTGAAAGGCGCTGCGATTTTAACGATTACAACGTTTCTATCGAAAGTGTTGGGAAGTTTTTTTCAAATCCCATTACAAAATATAGCAGGAGATGAAGTACTGGGGATTTTTCGCCTTGTTTTTCCTGTGTATATGATAGCTTTAACTTTATCAGTAGCGGGAGTACCGCTAGCTATATCAAAATTAATCGCTGAACTTCATGAGAAGAATGACGAGAACGGAATTGCCAAACTATTTACTTCAGCATCTATTATTGGAGTAATATTTGGAGTGCTTGGATTTTCAGTTATTATGATTGGATCAAGTATGTTTGCAAATATGCTTGGTGGACAAGATACAAGACTTCCATTAATCGTAACTTCGTTTGCGTTATTAATCGCACCATATATGGCGGTATATCGAGGATATTTCCAAGGTTTTGGAGATATGATTCCTACCGGGGTGTCACAAGTAATTGAGCAGTTCATTCGTGTTTTCTTTATGTTAGCAATTGCATTTTTATTTGTATATTGGAATAAAGAGAGTGATGTTGTAACAGGCGGCGCAATGATTGGTTCTTGCCTTGGAGTAATTACGTCACTTATCTATTTGAGAATGAAGTATGTAAAAAGTATATATCGTTATAAAAGTAATACATATTCACTACAAGATTTTAAAGATAATGCAAAAAAGATACTTCAGGTCTCGATTCCAATTGCAGTTGGAGCATTATCGATGCCGGTGTTAAATTTAGTTGATTCTGTAACGATTCCACATATGTTGCATGAATCCACTACAACGATTCAAGAACAATTTGGTATATATAGTCGTGGATTTGCGTTTACACAATTAATTGTCGTGTTTGCAAGTGCGATGGTATTTCCGTTAATCCCGTTGTTAACGGCTGCATTAACAAAGAAGGATGTAGCGTTAGCAAAACAAACAATTGAACGAACAAATGAGCTTGCCCATGTTTTAACAACGCCGATAACAATCTGGCTCATGGCACTTGCAGTCCCGTTAAATGTTGGATTGTTTACAGATGCGAAAGGGAGCGGAATGTTAGCTATTTTAATTGGTAGTTCGTATTTCACATCACTTATGGTATTATCAATAGGAATTTTGCAAGGAATTAACCGTTCTAAGCAAGCGGCGTGGATAGTTGTTGGAGCGAGTTTTGTAAAAGTCATATTAAATATAGTACTTGTAAGTCAATTTGGCATAACTGGTGCGGCTTATAGTACACTTATCATATATATCATGATTTGTATCGTAAATTATATATACATTCGAAAAGAATTGGCTTATTCGATTCGAATGGGTAGATTTTTTGCTGTAATTGGAGTATCGAGTATAGTAGGTATAGGATTATATTTCACATCTACGTTCATAAATGTGGTAGATTCTAGACTTATTGCAATAATATATAGCGGTGTAGCGTTTTGTGTGGCCTTGTTTATATATGGCATATGCGCATTAAAGTTGAACTGGATATCCAAAAAGCAAATTCCATTTTTACGTAAGTAAATTTATCCATAAATGAGTATGGCTATTTATATGTTTGGGAAAGAAATCAATTTAAAGTTATCCAACTTTTCTTATTAAAGAGTTGATAGCGATTTGTTGAATGACAAAAAGTTGATTGCGAAATGTTGGAGGAGATTAAGAGTGCGGTTAGTTTTATCAGGATATTATGGTTTTTATAATGTTGGGGACGAAGCAATTTTGCAATCAATTATTAAAGCGCTACATGAAGAGGATCCTACTCTTGAGCTTGTTGTACTTTCGAATGACCCCGACTATACAAGAAAAATGTACGGTGTAGAGGCAGTAAATCGCTGGGATATAAGAGCAATTTATAAGGAAATAAAGAGAAGTAATGGCTTAATTAGCGGAGGAGGAAGCCTCCTTCAAGATAAAACGAGTATTAAAAGTATTTTGTACTATACGGGTATTATGCGAATTGCTCGTTTTTTGAAGAAGCCGTATTATATTTATGCGCAAGGAATTGGTCCAATTACGAAAAGACAAAATCGTTTATTAGTGAAATGGCAAGTATCAAAAGCGGAATATATATCAGTTCGTGATGAAGATTCATTTTTGTATTTAAAAGAAATTGGTATTAAGAAGGATATCGAACTAGTTCCAGATCCAGTATTGGCATGTCAACCAGAAGGAATGAAGTCGGAGTGGTTGCAAAAACATGCGATTCAAGGGAAAGTAATTGCAGTTAGTGTGAGGTATTGGGACGCGAAAGAAGATTATATGAAGAAGCTAGCAGATACGCTGAAAAAATTTAAGCGTGATGGATACCATATTTTATTCGTACCAATGCATGGACCATTTGATCAAAATGCATCACGCGATATTATTAATTTAATGGGAGAAGAAGCTCATATGCTTCCGTATAAGCTCGATATTCATGAGAAAATTTCAATTTTGTCGGAATGTTCGCTTCTAATCGGTATGAGACTGCATGCACTCATACTATCTGCGGTTGCTAATATTCCTATGGTCGGTATTTCATATGATCCAAAGATCGATTCATTTTTACAACAAGTAAATCAGCCGATTATCGGAAACGTAGATGGTGATTGGACGTCTGAAACTTTGTATAATGTCGCAACGAAGCAATTAGAACAAAAAGAATATGTACAAGAAACATTGGAACAAAGAGTAGAAGAATTACGAGAGCAAATTTCAACAGCGTCTCGATACATCATAAGTGACTTGAATTCAAAAGAGTTCAAAAAAAGAGGAATGGGATCTTAATTTAAGAGGACATCCTCTTTTTTATTTTTTGAAAAAGAAAATGTCGAAAGAAAAAATGAATTTGTAGAAAAATGTCGAATTACGTAAGTGATTGTAAATGTATGCTCATAAAGAAAGAAGTTTGAGAGATAAGATGTATGTTTAAAAATCCTAACATTAATATATATTGAATGTTTGTATTTAACGTTTTATTTAGTAAATGATAAAAAAATAGGTATGGTAATTTTGGGAAATCTGATGGTAATAAAAATGTCGAATCATAGAAAAATAAGTTGTCGATTAATGTCGTAATATCTTTATAGTCAAATATTGAAATTGGAAACGTTTTTCTGTTATAGTTGTAAATGGTTATAAGAAGATTGTTATAAATGTAATTCAGACGCGTTTTTCTATTCATTTAAAATATTCAGATTTTGCAATCTGGATTCTTTAAAACAAAAGTCGAAAAAACGATCGTTTCGAATTGTGAAAATTCACTTTTTTGTCGAATTTAAGGTTTTAAATTAGATGAAAAGAGTGTATGATTTCTTTATGATATCTTTAATACGGGATATTCTATTATTCTGTACAAGGAATACTTTAACCACATTTATATCTACTAGTTTCAAAAACAAATAGAATATCTATTTAAAACATTATGTAACTAGTATTACATTCCTAAGGAGGAAATATATAAAATGGCAAAGACTAACTCTTACAAAAAAGTAATCGCAGGTACAATGACAGCAGCAATGGTAGCAGGTGTTGTATCTCCAGTAGCAGCAGCAGGTAAAACATTCCCAGACGTTCAACCTGGTTCTTGGAGTGCAGAATACATTGATTATTTAGTAGCAAAAAAAGCAATCGAAGGTAAGCCAGACGGAACATTCGCTCCAACTGAAGCAATCGATCGTGCTTCTGCTGCGAAAATCATGGCAATTACATTAGGTTTAGAAGTTAAAGATGGCGCAAAACCATCTTTCAAAGATGCTCAAGATTCATGGGCTGCTAAATATATCGCAGCTGTTGAAAAAGCTGGTGTAATTCAAGGTGATGGAACTGGTAACTTCAATCCAAGCAATCAAATTAACCGTGCTTCTATGGCATCAATGATTGTAAAAGCATACAAATTAGAAGATAAAGTAAGCGGAGAATTAGAAACTAAATTCTCTGATTTAAAAGATCACTGGGGTGAAAAAGATGCTAACATCTTAGTTGCTTTAGGTATCACTAATGGTACTGGTAATGGTTGGGAGCCAGATAAATCTGTAACTCGTGCAGAAGCTGCTAAATTCATTGCTAAGACTGACATGCAGTTCGGACAAAAAGCAGAAGCTAAAGTTGAGTCTATTAAAGAAATCAACGCTAAAGAGATCGAAGTTAAGTTCGGTACTGAAGTTAAAGATGTAACTGCTGCAAACTTTGCAGTTGTAGAAGGTTCAAAAGAACTTGATATTGAAAAAGTTGAGTTAAGCAAAGATAAAAAATCAGCAACTATTACATTAAAAAATGCACTTGTAAATAAACAAGCTTATGTTGCACATGTTAAAGATGTTAAATCTGTAGATGGAAAAGACATTCCAAAAGCATTAGAAGTAATCTTCTTTAACGATGAAGTAGCTCCAACTGTATCTACAGTATCTACTCCAGACGGAAATG
This sequence comes from Bacillus cereus group sp. BfR-BA-01350, assembly GCF_022663775.1. NCBI lineage: Bacteria > Bacillati > Bacillota > Bacilli > Caryophanales > Bacillaceae > Bacillus > Bacillus cereus group sp. BfR-BA-01350. The sequence goes on along the minus strand of NZ_JAKUGD010000003.1, from coordinate 462,378 downwards.
TTAAAGTTGTATTCAGTGAAAAATTAAGCAAAGATGCAGTTACTGTTGTTATTAACGGTAAGGAATTCACAGCTACGCCTGAAGAGAATACTGTTACATTAACAAAAGCTGATGTTGCATCTGTAGTTAAAAACGGTGAAGCATTTAACGTAATCGTAACTGGCGCTAAAGATTTAGTTGGTAACACAATGGAAATGTACGAAGGTAAAGCTACTTACAAAGTAGAAAAAGATGTTACAGCTCCAGAAGTTAAAGATATTAAAGTGAAAGAACTTGTTGATGGTGTAGCTACATTAGAAGTTACATTCTCAGAAGAGCTTTCTGCACAAGGTAAAGTAGTAGTTAAAAAAGGTGATAAAGTAGTAGAGGGTGCTACAATTGCTCTTGATCAAGATACTACAAAAGCACTTGTTACAGTACCAGGAGCCCTTACGGACAAAGAAACAGCTGCAAACCTTAAAGTTGAATTTGTTGGATACAAAGATGCAGCTAACAACGTAGGTAATAAAGTAACTAAAGAAGTAAAAGTTACAAAAGATGTTGTAGCTCCTAACTTGGTAAAAGTTGTAGCTGATGAAAATAAAGCAGCAACATTTACTTTCGATAAAGAAGTAAATGCACAAGAAGGAAAACTTCGTGTAATTAATTTAGATACAAGTAAAGATGTAACTAAAGAAGTAGCTGTTGCTTCAGTTGAGGATAATAAAAAAGCTATCACTTTAACATTCCAAGAAAAGGGTAACTATAAAGTTGCTGCTACAAAAGGATTTGTAAAAGATACAGCTGGTAATGAATCTGCAGCATTTACTAAAGAAGTAAAAGTTGTAGAGAAAAAAGAAGAAGGTAAAAAAGATGAAGTAGCACCAAAAGCAACTAAAGTTGAGCGTGTTGCAGATAGCAAAACTAAGTTTACAGTAACATTTGATAAAGAAGTAAAAGGTGGCCAAGGCGCTGACTCAGCTTCTAATGTAAACAACTACACTTTAGCTGGTGCTAAATTACCAGAAGGTACTTTAATCGTTGTTAATGCTGATGGAAAATCAGTAACAATTGAATTACCAGAAACATTCACTTTTGAAAAATCAGAAACAGTGAAATTCACAGTAGCTAACGTTGCAAATAAAGACGGAGTAAAAATGGGTACAACAAACTTATTAGTAAATGTTGTAGACACAAAAGCTCCTGAATTCAAATCAGCTAAAATTACAAAAGTTGATGCTAAAGAAATCACTTTAACATTCTCTGAAGCTGTAAACGTTGATGCAACTGATTTTGTAATTGACCTAAACGGTGTAGTATTAACTGCGACAAAAGCTGATGAAACAGCTGAAGCTTCTAAAGACGTAGTTCTTAAAGTAACAGCTCCAGCAGATGTTAACTTAGCAACTGGTACAGTAACAGTTAAAGCTAAAGAAGTTGAAGGTAAAGTAGTTTTAAATACAGCTGATACTTCTGCTAATAAAAATAAACTTGTTGCTTTCAAACCAGTAACAGCAACTCGCTAATTGAAATTTATTTCAATAGAAAGAGCCCACAACATGTGGGCTCTTTTTTTATATAAAACGAGCTCTGAAAAATAAATTATATTTTGCAGATTAATAGTTAGCTTTATTGAGAAACAAATCAAAAGCGCTTTCAAAAATAGAAGAATACCTCATTAATATGTAAATTATTTGTAAATTCACACCTTTTTTTGTTAAAAAATCATTCGAAAAGAAGAAAATAATGTCGAAATGAAATAGTTTCAGTCGAATATAGTCTGAAAATTGTATTTTTTGTAAAAAATATTTAGGTGATGAAGTGGAAATATGTGCTATAATTCCAATTGTGTATTCGATATGAAAAATATACGAAGCGCATTGAGAGTGGTTTATAGGGAAACAGTTTATTCATTTTTATATTTAAACATTATCGATATTCTAATAGTACGATGAAAAGGCTGAATTATCAGAATGTGTCGAATCTTCTTTTGATAAAGTTCTTGATAACGAATAGTTTTGTATAGTATGATGAACTTGTTTCAGGAAATGGTATTCAAACCTTATATTTACATCTAACGGTTTGTATCATTTTTTATGTGAACTACTTTTCATTAATAGTGTTTTTGTTTATGTTTTTATTGTTTTATGGCTTTTTTATCTAGCTAGTTTTCAAATTTAATATGATATGAAACTAGTAGCATATTCCTGAAGGAGGAAATTTATAAAATGGCAAAGACTAACTCTTACAAAAAAGTAATCGCAGGTACAATGACAGCAGCAATGGTAGCAGGTGTTGTTTCTCCAGTAGCAGCAGCAGGTAAATCGTTCCCAGACGTTCCAGCTGATCATTGGGGATTAGATTCTATCAATTACTTAGTAGATAAAGGTGCAATCGAAGGTAAGCCAGATGGTACATACGCTCCAGCTGAAGATATTGATCGTGCTTCTGCTGCAAAAATTATGGCAATTACATTAGGCTTAAAAGTTGAAGAGGGTGCACAACCATCTTTCAAAGATGCTAAAAATCACTGGGCTTCAAAATACATTGCAGCGGTTGAAAAAGCGGGTGTAGTTAGAGGAGATGGAAAAGAAAACTTCTCTCCAGATAAAAAGATTGACCGTGCTTCTTTCGCTTCTATGATCGTAGGTGCTTATAACTTAAAAGATAAAGTTAACGGCGAGTTAGTTACAAAATTTGAAGATTTATTAGATCATTGGGGTGAAGAAAAAGCTAATATCCTAATCCACCTTGGACTTTCTGAAGGAACAGGAGGAAATAAGTGGGAGCCAGATAAATCTGTATCTCGTGCAGAAGCAGCTAAATTTATCGCAGTAGCAGATAAAAAGTATGGCAAAAAAGATAATGCACAAGCGTATGTAACGGATGTGAAAGTTTCAGAACCAACGAAATTAACATTAACAGGTACTGGTTTAGAAAAACTTTCTGCTGATGATGTAACTCTTGAAGGAGACAAAGCTGTTGCAATCGAAGCAAGTGCTGACGGTACTTCTGCAACTGTAACACTTGGTGGTAAAGTTGCTCCAAATAAAAACCTTACTGTAAAAGTGAAAAATCAATCATTCGTAACGAAATTTGTATACGAAGTGAAAAAATTAGAAGTAGAAAAACTTACATTTGATGATGATCGTGCTGGTCAAGCAGTTGCCTTCAAATTAAATGACGAAAAAGGTAACGCTGATGTTGAATACTTAAACTTAGCAGACCATGACGTCAAATTTGTAGCAAATAATTTAGATGGTTCACCAGCGTACATCTTTGAGAATGGAGAGGCAACTTCTGCTACAGGTAAACTTGGTGTTGGCCTTTCACACGGTGACTATAAAGTAGAAGTACAAGTTACAAAACGCGGTGGTTTAACCGTTTCTAACACTGGTATTATTTCAGTGAAAAACCTTGATACACCAGCTTCTGCAATTAAGAGTACTGCATTTGCGGTAGATGCAGATAAAAACGGTGTAGTATACGGTAATAAATTGACTGGAAAAGACTTCAAACTAAACAGCCAAACATTAGTTGTTGGTGAAAAAGCACAAATCCATAACGTAGTTGCTACAATTGCTGGAGAAGATAAAGTAGTTGATCCAAACTCAATTAGCATTAAATCTTCAAATCACGGTATTATCTCTGTAGTAAACAACTACATTACAGCTGAAGCTGCTGGTGAAGCTACACTTACTATTAAAGTAGGCGACGTTACAAAAGATGTTAAATTTAAAGTAACAACTGATTCTCGTAAATTAGTATCAGTAAAAGCTAACCCAGATAAATTACAAGTTGTTCAAAACAAAACATTACCTGTTACATTCGTAACAACTGACCAATATGGCGATCCATTTGGTGCTAACACAACTGCAATTAAAGAAGTTCTTCCGAAAACAGGTGTAGTTGCAGAAGGTGGATTAGATGTAGTAACGACTGACTCTGGTTCAATCGGTACAAAAACAATTGGTGTTACAGGTAATGACGTGGGCGAAGGAACTGTTCACTTCCAAAATGCTAACGGTGAAACTTTAGGTTCATTATATGTGAACGTAACAGAAGGTAACGTTGCATTCAAAAACTTTGAACTTGTATCTAAAGTAGGTCAATACGGTGCGTCACCTGATACAAAACTTGACCTAAATGTTTCTAACACAGTTGCATATCAATTATCTAAGTACACTTCAGATCGCGTATACTCTGATCCTGAAAACTTAGAAGGTTATGTAGTTGAATCTAAAAATCCAGCTGTAGCTGAAGCTAAGATTGTTGGAAATAAAGTTGTTGTTAAAGGCTTAAAACCAGGTAAAGTTGATATCCACTTAACGAAAAATGGTGCAACTGCTGGTAAAGCGACAATTGAAATCGTTCAAGAGAAGATTGCTATTAAATCTGTAAACTTCAAACCAGTTCAAACAGAAAACTTCGTTGAGAAGAAAATTAACATCGGTACTGTATTAGAGCTTGAGAAGAGTAACCTTGATGATATCGTAAAAGGTATTAACTTAACGAAAGAAACACAACATAAAGTACGCGTTGTGAAGTCTGGTGAAAACCAAGGTAAACTTTACCTTGATACAAATGGTAATGCTCACTTCGATTTATTCGATCAAGAGCTTGGTCATGTAACAGTGTCTCAAACAAGTGATTCTGTACTTCCAAACTTCAATCCAGACATTTACAATACTTTAACTACTAAGTACACTGACAAAGGTACATTAGTATTCAAAGTATTAGGTGAGAAAGATGTTCTAACAAGCGAAATTGGTTCACAAGCTGTACACGTGAACGTTCTTAATAACCCAAATCTATAAGTTGATTATAGATAAAGTGAAAAATCAGTGGGGATTCATCCCCGCTGATTTTTTAATAGAAAGAAGGCTCTTGTACATGTACAAGAGCCTTCTTTCTATTTCTTAAACTTAAACATATCCCCACTCAAATTCGAATCACTATACACGAACAATACCATGTTAATGTTATTGTCTTTTATGTATTGATATACATCTTTTTCGTGGTAGTGACGCAGGTCGAGGATAGATGTGTGTTTGAAACTTTGTGCTAAGTGTGGCACGATTGCATTTGCGAATGAGTCTTTTAGGACTAAGGCGCGTACTTCATTTTGTGCGTTGTTATTTTCGATGACGATTTCTGGATAGTCATCTGTGTAATAACCTGCGTATGATGTTGTATCTTTTTGTTTTTCTACGCCGTATATTTCATCTAAGTTTTGGTGAACGGTACCTTGCACATCTTTTGCGGTTACGCTTGTGAAGTTGAAACCGTCTTTCGGTGTGTAATAGCACAATTTTTCACCATTTGCATCTATGAGTTGGTATAGTTGGTTGTTGAAGCTTCCAACTAAATGTTTGTTTTGCGCACATGTACGAATATAATCTTCTTTTTTTATTTCTTTTCCTTTATATATAGAAGATTGTTGCCCAATTGTGTTCATTATATATTGGTAGCCTAAGAAGGCACCGTCCATATTCCAATGATGATCTGTTTTGAAATACATGTCCTGTATTTCTTCGTTTGTATAGTTCTGTTTAAAGTGTTCCATCAGTTTTATTGGCTTTACGTCTGCTGGAAGCTTCTTTAGAAAGTAATTTAAATTTTCCTGTGCATATGTATGAATATGAGAAGGTAATTTAAATGATAATGCATTCGTTTTTGACGGTGGTAAAGCAATGTAAAACTCAACGTTTTGTTCTTTTAAAAACTGAGATAAATCGTTTATAGCGGGCATGGATTGGTCAATTTCATTATATTTTTTTGTCCACGCCGGGTTTTTCAGGAGCCATTTATCATCAGTTAAAATAATGTCGTTAATGAGAGATTTGCCCATATTAATTTGAGCAATTGTATAGTTTTTAATAAGCTCATCTCGTCCGATTAGTTGATCATTTGTGTATGTTTCGACATCTTTAAAGAAGCTACCAGTTAGGAGAGCTTCTTTCGTAAGTGCTGGTTTTTGAGCGAGCGGCCGATTTTCAACTGGTGAAATGTCTCGGTCTGTTTTGAGTAACGATAATATGCCAAATGAAAAGATAATGGTGAGAAAACCGATAAACAGGATGAGGTTCCCCAATTTTTTCATAATAACGTTTCCTTCCTACATCAGTTAAAACCTGAAATAAATAAATGGATTATATGTTGAGTTAATCAAGTACATAACCGAAATCATAAATAATGTTAGTAATAATATAGGACGTACAAATTGCATTGTGAACATATACGTTTTTGGCGCAAGTTCTAGTATGTTTTTCATTCGTTTTAAAATTGGTGTCGCTGCGATAAAGGCAATGAGAAATACGATAATGTATTCATGTACGTATAACATCGTATTGTCATCGATGAAAGATTGGCCACCTATGCCGAACATCGCTTTTAAATATTGGAAAGAGTAAGCGAAGTTGTCAGCTCGGAAGAAGACCCAACCGATCATAACGATTAGTAATACGTATGCATGTTGCAGCGGCTTCCATAGTTTGTTTAATATTTTTTCGAATCCAGCTTTTTCAATTGAAATAATAAAGCCGTAATATAAGCCCCAGGCGATAAATGTCCAGCTCGCCCCGTGCCATAAACCAGTTAACCCCCATACGATGAAAAGGTTACGATAATTCGCCAGTTTTGAAACGCGGTTTCCGCCGAGCGGGATATATATGTAATCGCGGAACCAAGAGCCGAGTGTAATATGCCATCTTCTCCAAAACTCTGAAATAGATTTAGAGATGTACGGATAGTTGAAGTTTTTCGGGAAATCAAATCCGAACATTTTTCCAAGTCCGATTGCCATATCAGAGTATCCTGAGAAATCGAAATAAATTTGCAGGGTATAGGCGATAATACCAATCCATGCCGTTCCAACACTCATTTCAGATGGTGGTAAGGCAAAGATTTTATCAGCGACAAATCCAACTTGGTTAGCGATTAATATTTTTTTTGCTAGTCCGAGAACGAAAATTTGAATGCCTTCTGTGAATCGTTCAAAAGAATGGATGCGCGTTTTAATTTGCTCAGCGACAATATTGTAACGAACAATTGGTCCGGCAATAAGCTGAGGGAAAATAGAGATATATAGCGCTAAGTTAAGTGGATTTTTTTGAACATCCCCATCTTTACGGTATATATCGATGACATAGGACATCGCTTGGAATGTATAAAATGAAATTCCAATTGGTAGTGGAATAGGTTCCACATGAATAGATAAGTGCAATGCGTTGTTTAAAATGTCTGTGAAAAATGAAATATACTTAAAATAAGAAAGTAATAGTATATTTCCGACTACAGCCATAATTAAAAATGTGACTTTCATATTTTTTCGTTTATCATAATGATGCACGAGTAGGCCGAAGCAGTAGTTTAATACGATGGAAAAGAGCATTAAAAGAACGAAACGTGGTTCGCCCCATGCATAGAAAATTAAACTAAATGCAAGTAATACGAAATTACGTAGCTCGGCACGCACTATAAAATAGAGAAATAATACGAGAGGTAAAAAGATAAACAAGAAAATCGAACTACTAAATACCAAAGGACTCTCCTCACTTTTTCGAAATACATTTCGTAAAAAAAACGACATATCTATTATATATTCTTTTTTATAATAGTGCCTTTAATATTTTAGCATGTTAATAATTCGATTAAAATAATTATTCCATATAAACGGTTTCTAATTTCATACGTAAAAAAAGCGGGCAATTAAGTGTTTTTTTGTTGAATATGGAGGCGATAAAGGGTTGAAATAAGAAAGAAGCAGCATCCAAATAGATGCTGCTTCTTTCTATTCTATTTCTAAATCAACAATTAAGTAGGCAAGTATAACGATGAAAAAAATGCTAACAGATGGCGCTGTTAATACGTGACCAGACATAAAGCCAATGCCAAGTGATAGGATGAGTGTACTAGATAATAGCATATATTTTACAGTTATAATTTTCTTAAAGTTTGTGATCATACGGATGAATAGTTTAATACCGAAGTATAGAAGTGGTATTAAGTAAATAAGGAAACCGATAATTCCAAAGGCGAAAAATAGGTCATGGAAGTCCATTTCAATTAATTTAATTTTAACTGTGTAGTTACCAGCGTAACCCATTCCAAAAAGTTTTTGTGAGAGCGGTGCTTCTTTATAGTATTGTTTGTATACTTTTAAGAATTTGTCCCGATCACTATAAATTAAACTCTTCACTTCAGAGTCTGTTAGTTCACCTTTTGCGTGTTTTTTTGCATCCTCTGGATTTTCTTTAATTACTTTTCCTTCTTTTTTATCCTGTTCTTCTTGTACTGATTTTTTGTATTCGTATATTTGCATGTGGATTCCCATATTTTTTGCGATAGGAGTATGCGGTGTAAGAACAATTAAACCTCCTAGTACAACTGCTGCAACGATGGTGTTTATAAGATATGTGAATCCTTTTTTTTCTTTTTTACGGTTTATCATATATTCAATGAACGAGAAGAAAAGTGCTACGCCTAATGTTAGCACAATTGCACCATATCCAACTTTTGTTCCGACCATAATACTTGCATACATCGCAAGTATTGTTGGAATCCAGTAATATATTTTCGAGAAAGAAGTTGTTTTATAAATCGAATATAAGACAACGATTGGGAACATAATCGCGAAGAGAGCACTTAAATCATTTCCAGCAAAGAACCAACCTCTTGAGCCAATTTTTGAGTGAGGATAGCTTGGGAAATCAGTGCCAGTTTGCATTGCGATAATCATTGTGATGCTTAAAATTAAAGTTGCATATAAGAAATATGTAATGATTTTATGAAACACATATTCTTTATTTTTTAGCTCTTTAAAGACGATAATATATCCAAACAGTAGCACAATTGGATATATGCTCTTTAAAATAAATTTAACTTCTTCTCCAAATGAAACTGGAGATTTAACCATCATATTATTTACAAGACCGATTGCCAGTGCAATTCCGAGTAAACATAAATAGAGCATGTACTTTTTCGCGCCTTGTTGTTTATGATGAAGAAGTAGATAACCTAATGCAAGAAGCATAAAGGCGAAACGGACTACGATTCCGACTGTTGCGCTCATGTGTAATATATAGATTGAAAAAGACGTTAATAAATCTAAAATTGGTTGAAACACGATGAATAGCAGTAGGAAATGCGGGAAGTAGTTATCCGTCTGTTTTAACTTAGTAACCATATGTTCCTCCATTTCTTCATTCCTTTATTTCAGCACCCCTCTATATAATAGGAAGGGGAATGAATTTCTATATTTAATTTTTATATCAGACTTAAGAATACACCATTTCATTGTAATGGTAAATAGATGAAGAGCCGGGATAAACCGACTTTAATTTCTATATTTTTCAACGAAATTGTATGTTTTATGCAAGGTGGTGATATACAAATTACGAGATTATTAGACAGAAAATTAAGAAAAAAGAAGGGTTTTTCACATCCTTTCTATAATTATATAAGTATAATCTTTGTGTAGAAAAGAGGGGTATATATAATGGAAGTAACAAGTAAAACAGAATCTGTCATTGTGAAATATGAAGGGCACGTTGCAACGGTTATGGTCAATCGCCCAGAGGTGTTAAATGCATTAGATGAGCCAACGTTAAAAGAGTTATTACAAAAGCTGAAAGAAGTAGCGGAGAGTTCTGCACACATTGTTGTGTTATGCGGGAACGGCCGTGGTTTTTCTGCGGGTGGAGATATTAAATCGATGCTTTCAAGTAATGATGAAAGCAAGTTTGATGGTATTATGAATACTATTTCTGAAGTCGTTGTGACTTTATATACGATGCCAAAGCTCGTTATTAGTGCGATTCATGGACCAACTGCTGGCCTTGGATTAAGCATTGCGCTAACAGCTGACTATGTGATGGCAGATATATCATCCATTATTGCGATGAACTTTATTGGAATCGCTTTAATTCCCGATGGCGGCGGCCATTTCTTCCTTCAAAAGCGCGTTGGTGAAAATATGACGAAGCAAATTATTTGGGAAGGAAAGAAATTATCAGCGAGCGAAGCGCTTGATATCGGCTTAATTGATGAAGTAATTGGCGAAGATTTCCAAACGGCTGTGAAGCAAAAAATTAGTGAATGGTCACAAAAGCCAATCAAAGCGATGATTCAAACGAAGCAAATTTTATGTGAAGTAAATCGCTCCAATTTAGAACAAACATTGCAGCTTGAAAAACGCGGTCAATATGCGATGAGACAAACAGCGGATCATAAAGAAGGCATTGCTGCATTTTTAGAAAAACGTTTGCCAGCATTTAAAGGAGAATAAAGTGTAGTAATAGTTTTACTAACGGTTAATTTAAGGTAAAGGGGAGAAAGTGCTAACACATTTTAGTATAATTGTGTTAGCACTTTTTTTAGGAGTAATATATGAAGAAAATTATTGGTGTTATCGTTATTATTTTACTTACATATTATGCTTTGCATAGTACACCATCTCTTGCGGTACGAACTGCACTATTCTTTGAAGGGCATCCAATTGTTGCTTTCTCAGGTGAAGTGGAGAAAGAACGGGATGTGAAAAAAGAGGCGATTCCTGATGAGTACCAAACCTTATATGGCGATAAGAAAGAAGAACCAGAGCATTATTTCTTTCCGGCAGTAAGGGCACACGGATCAGGAATTGATATGTTAAGTGCTTGTGTGAAAAAAGAGTGGTTATTTTATAAGGCAGAGCTCGGCTGCTATTAAACATAGGAGGATGAATGATGTCAGCATATAACAAGTTAGTAAGAGATCGTGTTCCAGAGAAGATTTTAATGTCTGGAAAAACATATACGGCACAAAAATTAACAGGACAAGCATACATACAAGCTTTAGCAAAAATTGGAACAGAAGAAATTCGTGAATTTGCTTCTATGAAAGAGCGCGAACATGCGCTTGATTCTCTTGCGGATGCACTGGAAGTAATCATCTCATTAGCGCGTGCAGAAGGTGCAACAATTGAAGATGTAGAACGTCTTCGTAAGCAAAAAGAAATAGAGCGCGGTGGGTTTGAAAGAGGTATTTACTTGTTGGATGTTTCAGAAGAATAGATTTATAGAAAACATAGTGTTCATGAATAACGCTATGTTTTTTGTTAAAGTGAATTTTACTATAATTTAGAAAATTAAGCTATATGAGTAGAGGATTTATAGTAAATTCGGTATACTAAATAATAGGGAAAATGAGGAGGAAATAACAATGGCACATCATACGAAAGAAACGATGGAATTGATTAAGGAGCTTGTCTCTATTCCAAGTCCGTCTGGAAATACAGAGAAAATCATTCGTTTTATTGAAAACTATGTAAGTGAGTGGAATGTAGAAACGAAGCGTAACAATAAAGGCGCTCTTATTTTAACGGTAAAAGGGAAAAATGATGCACAGCACCGTTTATTAACAGCACACGTTGATACGTTAGGTGCGATGGTAAAAGAAATTAAGCCAGATGGTCGTCTGAGTCTTTCTATGATTGGCGGATTTCGCTGGAACTCTGTAGAAGGGGAATATTGTGAAATTGAAACATCAAGTGGTAAGACGTATACAGGAACGATTTTAATGCATCAAACGTCTGTACATGTATATAAAGATGCAGGTGAGGCGAAACGCGATGAGAAAAATATTGAGGTTCGCATTGATGAGCGCGTATTTTCAGCTGATGAAGTACGTGAATTAGGAATTGAAGTAGGAGACTTCGTTTCATTTGATCCGCGCGTTCAAATTACAGAGAGTGGATACATAAAATCACGTCATTTAGATGACAAAGTAAGTGTTGCGATTCTATTAAAATTAATTAAGCGATTACAAGATGAAAACGTAACATTACCATATACAACTCATTTCTTAATTTCTAACAATGAAGAGATTGGATACGGTGGTAACTCTAACATTCCAGAAGAAACGGTTGAATATTTAGCGGTTGATATGGGAGCGCTAGGTGATGGACAAGCATCTGACGAGTATACAGTATCTATTTGTGCAAAAGACTCTAGTGGTCCGTATCATTATGCACTACGTAAACATTTAGTAGAGCTTGCGAAAACGAACAATATTGAATATAAAGTAGATATTTATCCGTACTATGGATCGGATGCATCAGCTGCAATTCGCGCTGGATTTGATGTGAAGCATGCATTAATTGGAGCAGGTATTGATTCTTCTCATGCATTTGAGCGTACACATGAAAGTTCGATTGCTCATACAGAAGCACTTGTTTATGCATATGTATTATCAGAGATGATTGCAGAATAAGAAAAGAAATAGGCTACCTCTAGTAGCCTATTTTTTGTGTGCAGAGAAATCGACTTTATTTAACAAAGAGTAAATTAATTGTAATTTATTTTACAATATTAAGAAAGTAGGTTTACTACATAATTCGAGTATTATAAAATAATAGAGGCGCACTAATTTTTTTTTGTTTGGATTTGCTGAAATTTATATATTAAGATTACGCGTTATTAAAAGATGATTGTCGAGAGGAGTATTATTTTTTATGAAGTATCGTGCAGTCGCGGCAGGTATTTTAGCCGCAAGTTTATTATCGTCTCCAGTAAGTAGTTTCGCAGCAACGAAGAAGTTTTCGGATGTTCCTACATGGGCGCAACAATCAGTTGATTATTTAGTAGGAAAAAAGGCGCTTGATGGAAAGCCAGATGGAACGTTTTCTCCATCTGAAGCAGTAGATAGAGGGTCAGCTGCAAAGATTTTAGCAGTCGTTCTTGGTTTACCAATTGATCCAAAAGCAAAGCCATCTTTTAAAGATGCACAAAACCATTGGGCAGCTCCGTACATTGCTGCAGTGGAAAAAGCAGGTGTAATTAATGGAGATGGTACTGGTAAATTTAATCCATCAAGCCAAATTAACCGTGCATCTATGGCATCTATGTTAGTACAAGCATACTCATTAGATAAGAAAATTATTGGAGAACTTCCAACACAGTTTAAAGATTTGGAACCTCATTGGGGTAAGAAACAAGCTAATATTTTAGTAGCTTTAGAGATTTCTAAAGGTACGGGAAATGGCTGGGAGCCTGAAGGAACTGTAACTCGTGCAGAAGCAGCTCAGTTTATTGCGATGGCTGATCAAAATAAAACAGATACATCAAAAAGAATGTATATGAACAGAAACTTTATTACATATCATCAACCATCATTATCATCTGGTATTACTGATGTTCAGCATAAGCCACAAATGGTTGTAGTGAAAGAACAAAGAGCAGACGGCTGGTTAAAAATTGTAACAAGTAAAGGTGAGAAGTGGACACCTCTAACAGAAAAAACAGAAGCGATTAATGAAGGATTTACTACTTATGAAACAGCTTCACATAGTTCTAAAGTGCTAGGTACATATAATGCACAAACAGTAACGGTTATGGAAGAGAGTGGAAGTTGGATTCGTATCCGCGTAGGCGCTGGTTTCCAATGGGTTGATAAAAATCAATTAAACCCAGTAAAACAAGAGAACTTCTTAGAAGGTAAAGCAATTATTATTGATCCAGGTCACGGTGGAATTGACTCGGGTAATGTTGGTTATTACGAGAAAGAAAGTCAAATCGTATTAGATACATCTTTACGATTACAAAAACTATTTGAGAAAAAGACACCATTTACTGTTAAGTTAACACGTACGAACGATACACGCCCAGGAGTAGATTCTAGTGATTCTTTAAGAAAAAGAGTAGAATTTGCTAATGAAAATAAGGGTGATATTTTCGTAAGTATTCACGGTAACGGTTCGGATGAAAAAAATGGACACGGTACAGAAACATTCTATTATGCAGCAGCACCGACAAGATCAACGAATCCACATACGGAAGACAGTCGCTTATTAGCAGAAAAAATTCAAAAACGCCTTGTAGCAGCACTTGGGACATATGACCGTGGTGTGAAAAAGGATAATTGGTACGTAATAAAATATAATACAATGCCAGCTGTATTAGCAGAATTAGCATTTGTAGATAATAAGAATGATGCAAATAAACTCGCTACATCAGCACAGAAACAAAGTGCAGCAGAAGCAATTTATCAAGGTATTTTAGACTATTACGAAGCAAAGGGTAATAACGTATCTTCTTTCCGTTAATACATTAAAAGAGATTGCCAATAGGCAGTCTCTTTTATTTATTAACGTTTCTCTTTATTTCAGGCATGTGATATCATTTAATTTTATATAAGAAAGTATTGTAATTATAACGATATAGAGGATGATCATAGATTGAATAATCATAGGAAAACACCTGCATGTATATATACGTATGCATTTCGTGAGGAGGAGCGTGCTTTATGTTACTTGGAAATGCGCTCGTTCTTTGGAATGGAGTCCCACGTTAATATTTTGAAAAGTGATGTCAAAATTGACCCGAGTAGAAGTCCTTTTATGAAAGAGCGCGTTGAGGTTATGTATGAAGGAGACGACTTAGAAAGTATTTTGGAACAAGTAAAGGAAATTGAATTAGGAGAAATGACGTTTAAAGTTATCTTCGTGAAAATCAATGATCTTGAGGGAGAAAATAAAATAGAGTATGCGGAAAGACGCATCATTGAACGACGTATTGGAGATTGTATTGATGCGGAAGCAGATGTGCGCAATCCAGAGCGTACTTTTGGTATTGTTCCATTAGGCGGACGTTGGTATTTTGGACATTATGTAGAGAGTAAGCCAGTTTGGTACCATCATATAAAAAAACCACGTAGCTATTCGACATCTCTTAGCACACGCGTTGCAAGATCCGTTGCAAATATTGCGGTGCCAAATCCAGAGGGAGTAAGAGCGATTGATCCGTGCTGTGGCATTGGAACGGTTGTAGTAGAAGCTCTTTCGATGGGAATTAACATCGTTGGTAGAGATATAAGCCCGCTCGTTGCGATTGGAGCAAGAGAAAATATTGCACACTTCGGATTCGATGGGAAGATAACGAAAGGCCCAATCGAGGAGATTACGGATAATTACGACGTCGCAATTATCGACATGCCATATGACTTATTTACGCACGCAACACCAGAAAATCAGCTCTCCATTCTTTCAAGCGCGCGCCGCATTGCTAAAAAGGTAGTCGTTGTTACAATGGAAACAATGGACGATATGATTCATGAAGCAGGATTTGAAATTACAGATCGCTGCACTACAAAAAAAGGAACATTTTCTAGACAAATTCTTGTTTGTGAATAAGGAAGAAAGGTCACCCGTTTGGGTGACCTTTTTTTATGGTGGTTTGATGTGTGATTGGTTGGTGGAATGGAGGAGGGATTTGGCGAAATTTGTCGGTAAGTCGATATTCCATGTCGAATCGTCGATAAATTTAAAAAATCGCCGATATATTGTGTGAAATCGCTGATATATTCCGAGAATCGTCGATATCGTTACATTAGTATATTACTGTTCTTTTAATTTCTCTTGTTGTGCAAGTAGTAAATTGCGCAAGATGTGTCCGCGGTAACTTTCTAGTTTGCGTCCTTCATGATAACGTACGCCTAATTTTTTTAGTTCAGCTACGTACCAGCCTTTTGTTCCGTAGTACATTGGATCACTTCCTTTTTGCTTTTGAACAGTATATGTTGGGGATGGAAGTAACTTTCCAGTGAAAATAATAAGCCTGGCTGTATCAAGTGGTTCCATAAAATAGCTTCTGGATCGTGTATAAAAAAATAGACAGTAGTGTATGCTTTTTTAAACAATGTATACAAATTTATACCCTATGCGTTGGCATGATATTTGCAATAAAAAGAGTATCAACATAAAGGGGAGAGATGGAAATGAAGGTTAGTAAAGTGTATACGACAATTGATGCTCACGTAGCTGGGGAACCACTTCGAATTATTACAGGAGGCGTGCCAGAAATAAAGGGAGAAACGCAGCTAGAAAGACGTGCATATTGCATAGAACATTTGGATCATCTTCGCGAGGTTCTTATGTATGAACCGAGAGGACATCACGGTATGTACGGTTGTATCATTACCCCACCTGCGAGTACTCACGCTGATTTTGGTGTGTTATTTATGCACAATGAAGGATGGAGTACGATGTGTGGACACGGCATTATCGCTGTTATTACAGTCGGAATTGAGACAGGTATGTTTGAAGTGACAGGTGAGAAACAAAAGTTCATTATTGATAGCCCTGCTGGGGAAGTCATTGCGTATGCAACATATAACGGGAGCGAAGTAGAATCCGTATCATTCGAAAATGTTCCTTCATTTGTATACAAAAAAGACGTTCCTATTAAAATAGATGACTATGAATTTCAAGTAGATATCGCGTTTGGCGGAGCTTTTTATGCGGTAGTAGATAGTAAAAAATTTGGTTTGAAAGTCGATTTCAAAGACTTAGCTGCTATTCAAACGTGGGGCGGTAAAATTAAGCATTACATCGAGAGCCAGATGGAAGTGAAGCATCCGCTTGAAGAAGGATTAAAAGGAATATACGGCGTTATTTTCTCAGATGATCCGAAAGGGGAAGGCGCAACGTTGCGAAATGTAACAATTTTCGCTGATGGGCAAGTAGATCGTTCTCCTTGCGGCACGGGAACTTCCGCAAGAATCGCAACTCTTTTTGCAAAAGATGCCCTGCAAAAGGGAGAAATTTTCGTCCACGAATGTATTACTGACGGGAAATTCGAAGGGGAAGTATTGTCGGTAACAGCGGTACATACATATGAAGCTGTCGTTCCGAAAGTAACGGGGCATGCATTTATTACAGGATTTCATCAGTTCGTTATAGACCCGAGAGATGATTTGAATCGGGGATTTTTGTTAGGATAGAAGAAGGAGGTGGAAAGATATGTTAGTCATAAGCGCGAACGAACAACGAAATTTAGTAAATATGAACGAAGTCATTGAATACGCGGCGCTTGCTTTACAAGAGTTTTCCGCAGAAAGAACGATCACACCAATACGTACTTCATTACCATTTGCGAATGAGAAAAATACGGCATTAATTATGCCTTCCGTAGCGGAAGGACTTGAAGCACTTGGTTTAAAGGTAGTAACAGTAGTCCCTGAGAACAAAAAGATTGGAAAGAAAACGATAAACGGGATTGTGATGCTATCCGACTTTCAAACAGGAGAACCGCTCGCGATTTTAGAAGGATCGTACTTAACGATGATTCGAACAGGAGCCTTATCAGGAGTAGCGACAAAATATTTAGCTCGTCATAACGCAAAAACTTTATGTATTATCGGGACAGGCGAACAAGCGAAAGGGATTGCCGAAGCAGTATTTGCGGTTAGAGATATTGAAAAAGTTATGTTATACAATCGAACAGAAGAAAAAGCGTATGCATTTGCGCAATATATACAAGAGAAATTTAATAAACCTGCTTATGTTCATGCCACTGCAAATGAAGCAGTAAGCGAAGCAGACATCATCGTCACAACTACGAACGCATCCACACCAGTCTTCTCAGAAATCTTGCAAAAAGGCGTCCACGTAAACGCCGTCGGCTCATTTAGGCCGAACATGCAAGAACTACCATCTCACGCCATCGCTAATGCAAACAAAGTAGTAGTCGAATCAAAAGAAGCAGCACTAGAAGAAACGGGTGACCTTCAAGTTCCAGTGCGAGAAGGTTTATTTAAAGCTAGCGACATCCATGCTGAACTTGGACAAATTATAAGCGGGGAAAAAGCAGGTAGGGAGAACGATGAAGAGATTACTGTTTTTAAATCGGTTGGTTTGGCAGTAGTGGATATTATCGTTGCGAAGTATTTGTATGAGAGAGCGGTGGAGCAGGGAGTGGGGAATAGGATTGAGTTTTGAGGGAGACTGCCTTTTGGTGGTCTTCTTTGTTGATAAGGGGGAGTTTGAAGTGCACCCCGAAAGCGGGACATCTATTAAAACACCTCCATTGCATTTGCATACTTAGTATGGGAATGCAGGAGGTGTTTTTATTGTATTTTTTCTTTGTGATAAACTGAAAAAAGATTTATGTAAAAAAGAAATGAAGACTGCAATGTCGAATAGTGAAGAAGAAGACCATTCATTTAATGTAGACCAGGAAGCATCACAAAAATTACGTATCCAATCTACAAAGTTATTAATTTTTTATTATGAAAATATTATGTTTGGATAAGCAGTATTTGGTCTAGGGCTAGGGTTGCGCTAGAGATATTATTTAATTACTCTTGGTTGTCATGCTATGAAGCGTTGTGATCGCTTCTGAAATGTCTTCGGATGTAAAGGTTTGGTAATCAGTTTTTTCGATTTTTTCCCCGTTCAATTTTCCCTGGAATAAACGCTCAGTTTGGGACGAAAGGATTTGTTCAAATAAATTTCGAACCCAGCGACCATTACCGTTTACAAGTTTTTGCTCAACAGATAATTCAATTACTTTCTGTAATGTTTGATTTGCCCCTTCTGCTAAGCGATACTCTTCTTTGCTGATTTTCACAAGCATCATTTGATTTAGTTCATCTGCGCTATAGTCTTCAAAAAGGAAATGATTTGGGATACGAGATTTTAATCCTTGATTCAATTGGAATAATGTTTGCATATCTTTTTCATATCCAGCAAATACACAAATGAAATCATCTCGGTAGTTTTCCAATAAAGGAATCAATGCATCTAATGCTTCTTTTCCGCTTCTATCATTTGTTAGTGTATAGGCTTCGTCAATGAATAAAATGCCGCCTTTTGCTTTTTCTACAATAGTTTTCACTGTTTTGGGAATGGATGAACCTGCAGTTAACATATCTTTTGTAGCCTCCACAAAATGACCATTCTTTAACACACCTGCCCCGCGGAACATTTTTCCGATTAAACGAGCCATTGTTGTTTTACCTGTTCCCGCGTCTCCTAGGAATACCATATGGTGACTTTTCTTTTCTATTTTCAAACCTTCTTTTTTTCGTTGGTTTTGAATATATTGGAAGTTTCCTAATTTCTCTACTTCTCGTTTTAGATTATGCATACCGATCAATTCGCTAATTTCTTGTTTTGCTTCTAAAAAGAGTTCTTTTAAGCCCTCTTGCTCTTCTTGGTCTGTTTCGAAAGCGTTTTTCACATCTTCAGAAATTAGGTTGTAATTGTTTGTTTTTGGGTTGTTCTGAATACGCAGTAAATGTTGCTTACTCACTTCATCCGCATATTGTATAACTGTTGTGCCGTTTCCAGCTAATATTCCTTGTTTCATATTTTGATGAATATAGGAAGAGAAAATTTCTTCGATTTGTGTTGTGTCGTAATTTTTACTTTGCAAGTAGTTTATCCCGATTTTTGTTAATTCTTCTAATGTATAATCTGTCAAACGGAAAGATTCATTTACGAGAGAACGAAGCCCTGGGTTCTCATCCAAAAATTCTTGCATTTTATCTTCATAACCAGCAAAAACAAAAACAATATTGTTTTTTGGATCATTCATGTGACTCATAATTGTTCCAATTGCTTCTAATCCAAAATTCGCTTTGGTTCCTGCAAAACTTCCGCCAGCTAAACGATATGCTTCATCTAAGAAGAAAACACCATTTTGTGCTTCTTTTATTTTTTCTTTTGTTTTTTTTGTCGTTTCTCCAATGTATTGACCTATAATTTCATCGATTTTTACATCAATAAATTTATCTTCTGTGATAAATCCTGCTTCGAGTAAAACAGGTGTCAACTTTTTAGCTAACATTGTTTTCCCTACTCCTGGATTTCCTGTGATGATAATATTTTTTGAAACGTTTGGTAATTCGATATTTGTTTTACTTTGCAGCAGTGCTCTTGCATCTTTCATTTTTAACCACTCTGTTAAAGTGTTTTTTATGTTTTTCATACCAACAATAGAAGAAATAGACTCGAAAATTTCTTCTTTATGTTGTTGTTGTTGTCTTTTCGGTTCTTCTATATGTTGTTCTGTTTTATTTTCTTCTTGTTTTGATGAAGATTGGCTTTCTTTCATAGCAAGTGCTATTCGTTCTTCTAAATTGAATGGTGTTTGTTTCTGTTGTTGGAATTGTTTTAATGCTGTTTCGTTTTTTTCTGTTATACGTTGTGCTTCTGCCTCTGCTCCATCAGCATCCATATAACGTTGGAAACGTGAAACTCGCGTTTCTCTTTCTTCCGTTTGTTTTGTTTCTGTATCATCTGTATATTCTGGTTCTGAATCTATTGTTTCCATGTCAAAAGATTCAACTCTATAAGAGAAGACTTCTTCCTCTTCTTTTACAGGCTCTAGCTCCTGTACTTTCCCGCAATTGCTGCATTGTTTTTGATTGTTCATATTTGCTCCGCAGGAGCCACATTTCTTTTGTTCATATGTTTGATTGTAACGTTGCTCCTCCTCTTCTTTGCGAAATTGTTCGTGCTCCTTCAAGGAACAGCCACCGCAAAGTATAATTTTTTTGTTATACAAAGAAGCGTATGTCCCAAATCCGCTTGTCGATATTGGGTTTTTACAATTTCCACAAGTTTTAGGAGTTTTTCTTGAAAACATAGTTCATTCCTCATTTCATTGTTTTTTGTATTTCGGCATTATCATAGCACGAAAATGGAAAAATTGTGTAAAAAGTTATATTTCCTTTTATCTCGCTTCAATGATCTTTTTTCGTTTCGAAATTTATAGGTAAATCGATATGTTGTGTCGAAGTGTCGATATAATTGGATGATCATTAATATATTTTGGGCGGTGGGATTGGTTGGGGATTTTGTTGTATGGTATTCGATTTTTATTTTAGAGGGTCAGAAACTCAAAATGTATATATATAAATTATAAAAATGTTATATAATTTATAAGGAAGAAAATGGTTTGTTCCGCTATTTGCCGGGTAGTAAGATCCCACCTCAAAATTCAGCGAAAGCAGAGAAGTTAGGTGGGGGATCAACTGCCCGTAAAAGCCCGATTGGTGAAGTCTAATAATCAGTGGGGGGTGGACAAAACCCCCACTGATTAAAGTTTCACTTTATGAAAACGATAAGAAAGGAAAATAAAGTATGGAGGAATGGATAGCAAGTCAGAAGGAAACCACCCATCATAAAATAGCGATAATATTATTTCCTATCACTCTATTTTTAGGGTATATCCATTCAGGATTATTTGGTTTCGGGTTGTTTTTATTTTTTATTATTACATCATTTAAGTTATTGAAAAAAATGCTATTTTTCATGATAATTTTAGGTTTGATATCGGTAATTCTTCCATTTTTAGCCCCCATTATTTTTATTGTTATGCTCGTTCTCTTTTTTATGAGAATTCAGTTTGTCATAAAAAATTGGAGGCCATTTTTAGCTGGATTACTTATATATGGAATCGCGGCTATTTTACTAACTAGAATGAGTTTCGATCCTACTAGTACGTTAGTATACGATTCTTCATTTAGTAAATTAATGGAGTCTATTATCGTTTCAGCATTAGGATTTATTGGTATAAGAACAACGTTAATTTGGTTATATGGTCATAATTATAGTAGTTATACAGCCCTTGGTATTATGGGAAGTGTACCTCTTATTATTATTTCATTCATTTTGCCGTTTTTAAAAATGCATATGGGTGGAGATGTGTATGTTGCGGAACCAGGAGTAGTGGATGGACACGCTGTTACGGGAGAAACAGTTGTACATTCTTCAGATGCTCACATAACCAAAGGGGCGAATTTACAACATGTACAACCACATGTAAGAACAGCGCCAGACGGAGATGTAACGAATAACTTATCGTATCATGGTCCGGATGCGAAGCCAGTGAATCCAGATACAGTAGCAGTGAAGGGGTATGTAAGAACGGCGCCAGACGGAGATATAACGAATAATTTATCGTATCATGGTCCGGATGCAAAAACGGTGAATGTAGAAGCACAAGGAAATAATCATGTGAAAACTAGTTTGGATGGAGATACCGCTATATCTAAAGGTTCTTCACAGTGGGATGACATGACTCCGGAACAGAAAGAAACAGTTATGACTGCATTTAATGGCGTAGCAGTTGGGCAAGGAATGGTAGATAAAGTATTAAAAGGTGTGGAGCGAGGAAAAGGACGCAATGATTTTTGTGGACATTGCGGTAAGGAAAGATCCGGAAAAGGAAGATTCTGTGTCTCATGCGGAGGTAGTCTAGAATATGATGAACAAACTCCAAAACAAACGAATGATAGAAAAAGAGGTAATTTTATTGTAGTAGGTATTATAGGGGTTATTGTTGTAACCGGCGCACTGTTTATGGCGAAAAGTTCATTGTTCACAAATGATGAGAAAGTCGCAACTTCTACGGAATTTAGTGAAGATATGGAAACTGAAAAATTAAGCACTGCAGCATTGTCGGATATAGATGGTTATTGGGTAGATAAAGGTGTTCCTAGTTATGTAGGAATAAAAATAACTGGAGATAAACGAGGCGAAATAACATTCTACAGTGGGGAAGAGAATACCACCTATTTATTTAAATTACAAAATAGTGAAGAGAAGAAAATGAGTTTGCGTATTTATGAAGAGAAATCAAATGTAGCATCATTTGTACCATTTAATGCTCGTGTCAATATAGTAGATGATCAGCAAATTGAGTTAATTAGATTAGGGCAGGAAGAAGATAATCTTTCCCTTACACGAATGACGAAAGATGAGTTTATGAACTACTATGAGCCTGTTGATGAGAAAAAAGCATATACAGGTAAAAATGAGCAATCTAAAAATGAAAAAACTAAGATACCATTCGTCCAAATAGAATCTAGTTGGATTAACACAAGTGGAGGTCCAAATATATCATTTATATTAGCTGAAGGAGAGAGAAGTGGAGAGCTTATTATCGAACAAGGACAACCAGGTGGTGGTAGGCTCCCTCAGCATAAGTTCTATATAAGTTCGGAACCGAAAGATGGAGATAATACTTATATCATTTCACTGCAACAAACTTCAGGTGAATATCAAGATGTAGAATTGACTTTGACGGAAGATCGATTACGAATGAAGATGGATGGACAGGAGAGTTTCTATCAGAGAGGATAGAAGCAGTGTTTTCCTAAACGTTCATTAGAAATCCTTATAATATGTCAAATAGTTGTAGTGACTCTTATGTGTATAACGAAATTCAAAAGCTATTACGAGAAGAAGGTGAAATAGACGAAGGACTGCAAGAATGGCTAGGGGAATTTTGATTTAGAAGATGTTAATGATATGTTGGAACATGTGAATCCTGTGCGGATATCAAATCATGAATTCAATTGGCGTATGAAAAAAGTTGCACCTCTAACAAGTGGAGGTGCAACTTTTTTACCATTCCCTCCATTCTTCTGTTATATCTTCCTCAGATTCTAAGCCAGCTATTCGTGCTGCTGTATCAATAAATTCATAGAGATCTTCTCTTTCCATTGTTTCGATGAAATGGTCATGTTCAATATTTAATTCATTTAGTTTAATAACTAACTCTTTAACAACTTGCATGACTTCGACTTCGGTTGGATTCTCTCCCAATTGCTTTAAATTGTTAATATAAGTGTCGAGTACTTTATTTGTTGCACTTATATTTTCTTCAGTGAAAAATTCTCCATCTTCATCATACTCAACCCATGAGGTTGTTGGTTTGTTCTTTTTCAATTCATCAAATGTCATGATAACCTCCTAAATGTGTTTTTTATCTTTAATCTCATTCTACATTTTCAATCATATATAACAATCATTTAAGAGGAATTTTTTAGGCTACTAGTTTTTTAACTTATTTTGCTCTTCGCATCAATATAGTTTATCGCAAGAATGCATGAATAGATTTCAAACCTTCTAGTTTTACAAAAAAGTTTGACTTTATATAGAGGTAGTGGTAATTTAAAACTTATAAGAAAACTCGGGATTAATTCCGAGTTTTCTTATGGGGATAACTAGTTTGAGGGGGCCGAAAGATGAAACGGAAATTATTTGCATTACCATTTGTCCTAATACTACTTATTGCATTAGCGGCTTGTTCTGGAGGAAAAGATTCTTCGAAGCAAGCAGGAACTAGTAAATCAGGGACTCCGAAAGACGGGGGAACGTTAACGATTGGTGTTAGCGATAACCCAGAGACGATGAATCCGCTTTATGCGAATGATTGTGTGTCGTTAACGGTGCAGCAAGCTTTATATGCACCGCTGTATCATATGGAAGACGGTAAGAAGAAGTTTGTTCTTGCTGAAAGCTTTACGCCTTCAGAGGATCAATTAACGTGGACATTGAAGTTAAAAGATAATTTGAAATGGCATGATGGTAAGAAAATTACATCAGACGACATAGCATTTACATTCCAATCTATTTTAGATGAGAAGCAAAATAGCTCAAGTCGTGAAAACTTTGTTTTTAAAGGAAAACCGCTTGAGGTGAAAAAGGTAGATGAGTTAACAACTCAATTCGTTTTACCACAAGTAAGTGCATCTTTTGAAGGTGTGATGAATGATTTCTTCCCAATTCCGAAACATGTATTTGAAGGGGAAGCAGATTTAGCGAAGAGTAAGAAAAACTTACAACCTGTAGGATCAGGTCCGTTTAAGTTTAAAGAGTATAAGTCTGATGAGTACGTTGCATTAGATCGATTTGATGATTATGTAGGTGGTAAAGCTAAATTAGACTCTATTGTATATCGCGTTGTAAAAGACCGTAATACAGCAAATGTTTCACTACAAAATGGTCAAATCAACATGAAGATGATTGAGCCGCAAGACTTTAAGAAATTAGATAGCACTGGGAACTTCTCAATGGTGACATTCCCTGAAGGTAGATTATTCTACTTATCTTATAACCAAAATACAGATCTGATGAAGAAAAAAGAAGTGCGCCAAGCAATTGCGCATGCGTTAGATAAGAAAGAAATGATTAACTCAGCATTCGTTTCTAGTCAATTTGCAGAACCAGCGAATTCAATTTTAACGCCAGATGCTATGTATTATGCAAAAGACATTAAAGATTATAAGTATGATAAAAAAGAAGCGAAAGATTTATTAGTGAAAGCTGGCGTGAAAGATAAAGAAAAAGTACGCGTCATGTATGTAACGAATAATAAGATTATGGAAAGCTTAGCACTTTATACACAACAAAAATTACAAGAAGTTGGCTTAGAAGTTGAACTGAATGCATTAGATGCTAGTGCAGCAAGTGAAAAAAGCCTAGATAAAGAGAATAAAGAATTCGATATTACATTCGGTGGTTACATAATGGGACCTGAGCCAGATTCATATAAGAGCTTATTCTTAAGTAATGCTGAATACAACTATGCACGTTATAAAAACGCTGATTTCGATAAGTTATGGGAAGAAGCTGCAGTTGAAACAGATAAAACAAAACGCGCAGAACTATATCATAAAATTCAAGAGACAGCTAGAGAAGACTTACCTTATCTACCAATTGCGTATCCGAAAGCAGTTATTGCAGTAGATAAAAAGTTTGATGGATTGAAAGAAGCAAAAGCAATTCCTGTCACAATGTTTGAAGATTTATCTAAGATTTATGAAGTGAAATAAGAAACTGTAAAGAAGCTGGTGGAAATCAGCTTCTTTATCTTGAGGGGGGAAGTTTGTGTATAAAGTAATTGGGAAGAGGCTTTTAAATGCAATTCCGCTTTTATTTGTTATTTCTATTATTTCTTTTCTATTAATAAAACTAGCACCGGGCGATCCTGTTCGAAACTTTGTCACGCCGAATATGAGTCCAATTGATGTTGAACGTATTCGCAAAAGTTTAGGACTAGATCAACCAATTTATATGCAGTATATTTTATGGCTGAAAAATATTGTAACAGGGAACTTTGGTTACTCACTGCAAAATCACCGTCCTGTTTTAGATCTTATTGTAGAAAGGTTACCTGCGACAATCGGCTTAATGGGATCGTCTTTACTCGTCTCATTTGTAATTGCAATACCACTAGGACTACTTACAGGTGTGAAAAAGAATTCTATCTTTGATCGCATTGTAAACTTTATTTCTTATGTGGGAATCTCAATGCCAGTCTTTTGGTTCGCTTTACTATTAATCTATTTATTCTCTTTAAAGTTGAACCTTCTTCCAAGTATGGGTATGCGTACAGTCGGTCAAGATTCCTTCTTGGATATTGTGCAGCACGGTATTTTACCTTGTATGGTGCTTGCGTTCCAAAACGTTTCTGTTTATATGAGATATATTCGTTCCAGTACAATTCAACAATTAGAAGAAGACTACGTACAAATTCAATATGCGTACGGTGCTTCAAAGAAAACAGTTTTATTTAATCACGTGCTTCGAAATGTATTAATACCGATCATTACAATTTTCGGATTATCTATTCCAAGTTTAGTGGGCGGAGCGTTTATTACGGAAACAGTATTTTCATGGCCAGGTCTAGGCTCACTTGGGGTAAATGCTATTTTTAGATTTGATTATCCGATTATCATGGCAATTACATTATTATCATCATTCATGTTGATTCTTGGTAACTTAATTGCTGATATTTTATATGGCGTAGTAGATCCGCGCATTCGAATGAGGGGGTGATTTGGAATGAATAATAGGAGATTTCAAACGATAAAGCATAGTTTTACAAAAAATAAGTTTGTTGCAATGGGAGTGATTATACTTGCGGTTTTAACGGTCGCATCGATTTTCGCATTCGTATCGCCTTACGATCCTAGTAAAATGTCGATTCCAGATCGCTTACAAGAACCGAGTATGAGTCATCCTTTCGGAACGGATGATTACGGAAGAGATTACTTAACTAGGGCGTTATATGGTGGACGCGTTTCACTTGCGGTCGGTTTTCTAGCGATGGTTGTTTCTATTACAATCGGTACCGCAGTTGGAACAATTAGCGGATATTTTGGCGGAAAGTTAGACAACTTTTTAATGCGAATTGTTGAAGTACTTATGTCAATTCCATCATTCTTTTTAATGTTACTATTGAATGCTTATTTAAAACCAGGAATTACAACGTTAGTTCTTATTATCGGATTACTAACATGGATGGACACCGCTCGTATCGTAAGAGCAGAGACTTTATCTGTAAAAGAGCGTGAGTACGTTTTATATGCAAAAGTGTCAGGACAAAAATCACTCACGATTATTGTAAGACATATCATTCCTAACATTTTATCAACCATTATTATCGCCGCGACATTAACGATTGCGACATCAATTTTAATGGAATCATCACTTAGCTTCTTAGGTTTAGGTATTAGAGAACCAGATTCTTCTTGGGGCAGTATGCTAAACAATGCGCAAGGATATATCGGTGAAGCTTGGTATTTAACACTCTTCCCAGGATTCCTTATTCTTTTAACAGTCCTAAGTTTTAACGTAATTGGTGAAGCGTTGAAGAAAGCTTTCGCACCAAAAGGAGCTGGAAATGAAAACTAAAGTGTTACGTGAAAGGAGTGAGAAGCGTGTCTGAAAAACTACTAGAAGTGAAAAATTTAAAGACTTCTTTTTTCATAGAAAGTGGAGAAGTGGAAGCTGTTCGCGGCGTTACATTTCGTTTAAATAAAGGAGAAGTAGTTGGTATCGTTGGGGAGTCTGGAAGCGGAAAGAGTGTAATGGCGAAGTCCGTTATGTCCCTCGTTGCATCACCAGGGAAAGTGAAAGAAGGAGAGATTCTTTTTCATAATGAAAACATCCTTTCTAAATCTGAAAAAGAATTGCGTTCTATTAGAGGAAATCAAATTTCACTTATCTCCCAAGATCCAATGTCTGCGCTAAATCCAGTTGTGAAAATTGGGAAGCAAATGACGGAAGTAATTATACGGCATCAAAAAGTAAAAAAGAAAGAAGCAGAGCAGATTGCGGTTAACTTGCTAAAACAAGTCGGTCTTTCGTCGCCAGAAGAAAGGGTAAAACAATATCCGCACGAACTAAGCGGTGGTATGAAGCAGCGGGTTATGATTGCGATGGCAATGTCTTGTAATCCAGATCTTCTCATTGCGGATGAACCGACGACAGCGCTTGATGTAACGATACAAGCACAAATACTAGATTTAATGAAAAACTTAAAAAATGAAACGAATATGGCGTTACTTCTTATTACACATGACTTAGGAATAGTCGCGCAAAACTGTACACGCGTTATCGTTATGTATGGCGGCCTTATTATGGAAGAGGGACCTGTACTTGATATTTTCCAATCGCCGAATCATCCATATACGAAAGGGTTATTAAACTCCTTGCCGAAAATATCGAACGGCGTAAAAGAAAGACTCGCGCCAATTCAAGGTGTAACACCAAACTTATTACACCCGCCACAAGGTTGCCCATTCGCTGAGCGTTGCCCGCATGCGATGGACATTTGTGAAAAAGAACGTCCGCCATATTTTGAAGTCGGAAACGAAAGACGTTCTATGTGCTGGTTAAATGATAGGGCGGTAGGTGAATCACATGCATGAAGAAAACTTAATTGAAGTTCGGAACTTAAAAAAATACTTTCCTATTAAAAAGGGACTATTCGGCAGAAAAACGGAACAATTAAAAGCAGTCGATGACTTAAGCTTCACAATTAAAAAGGGTGAAACATTCGGATTAGTAGGAGAATCGGGCTGCGGAAAATCAACGACAGGAAGAAGCATCATTCGTTTACACGACGTCACTTCAGGTAACGTTTTATTCGACGGAAAAGACATCGCAAGTTTGAAGGAAAGTGAACTAAAAGAATATAGAAAACGAATGCAAATCATTTTCCAAGATCCATACGCATCATTAAATCCGTCGATGAATGTATTCCAAATTATTAGCGAGCCAATGAACATTCACGGATCTTATGAAAAAGAAGAACAAAAAGAAATCATATTAGACCTGCTAAAAAAGGTAGGTTTAAAAGAAGAGCACTTATATCGCTACCCGCACGAATTTAGTGGAGGCCAGCGCCAGCGCATCAGCATCGCGCGTGCACTATCTGTAAAACCAGATTTTATTTTATGTGACGAACCAATCTCAGCACTAGATGTCTCAGTCCAAGCACAAGTCGTAAACATGCTGCAAGACATACAAGAAGAAACAGGCGTTACATACTTATTCATCGCACATGACCTATCTATGGTCAGACACATATCAGACAGAATCGGAGTCATGTACTTAGGGAACATAGTAGAAATTGCCGACAGCGAAGACCTATACACAAAACCGGCACATCCATACACACAAGCACTACTCTCATCTATGCCAGAACCAGATCCAACAAAAACAGGGAAAGATCGGATCATTCTAGAGGGAGAAGTACCAAGCCCGCTAAACTCACCATCCGGCTGCAAATTCAGAACGCGCTGCAAATTCGCCACTGAAAAATGCGCACAGGAAGTACCGAAGATGGTTGAGATTGAGAAAGGGCATGGGGTGGCTTGTCATTTGTTTTAGAGAAGAAAGCACTAGGAAATCTAGTGCTTTCTTCTTTATATAGATGATAGTAATGACTATTCTTTTTGATTATCTGTAAGTACGATACAGTCTGTTTAAAGATTCTTCTGCTTTAATGAGTTTTGTTTGTAATAGTAATAGAAAGGAATTTTTAGTCATACGAATTGTTTTGTATTTGCTGAACTTCTTTTTTTATGTTACAAATAAATTCCTCATGTATAAGAGAGAAATGTACTACTTATTATTTTGAAACTATTGTTTAAAGTCTTTCTTTGTTAATGAACCTTCTATTCTACTTTCCTTTCACTACATTCACTCCTAGTCCATTGGTAAACAAATAAAAAACTCAAGTTATAATAACTTGAGTTTTCGTTTGTGTATAATAGCATTATTCATCATTTTTAAATCTAGGTTTACTAAAAAATAATGCTGATGCAAAAAATATTGAGGTACATACAATTCCTAACATAGCTTTACCAAGCACCGTGAATATTATTGCTGATAGGGCAGCTAAAAAGAAAAATAGTTTCATCAATGTTTTCATCCCTCCCTAAATTACAAAATATTCAATTAATAAAAGTTGTTATGAATCACATTCATCGAGACAACCAAGGACTGTATTTACTCCCACAATACCGGCAGAGTTTACACATGCATAGCAAGCCGTTCCTGCTGTTGCTGGTACACCAGCGGTACATGAAACTCCACAAGCTGCAAGTAATCCAGCAATTACTAGCATATTTACACCTTTAGACGCTACACAACTTTGAGTACATTTCCATCTTTTTGTCCATCCATATTGAACGGCCTTATCAGTTTTTGGTGCAAGTTCTGTAGTAAGCATATCTGTTCCTTTTTCATCAGCAGATGAATCATTAATAACAGTAGTTAAATCTAACTCGGCAGAACTTGCTAGTTTATTATCGATCCACATCTTAGTAGTAGCTATATTATCTTTGTTTCTATTCGACTTTAATTCATAAGTGTTTTTTAATTCAACCTTATCAGTAAAAACCATATTAAAGAGTTTAAGTGAATTCACAATTCCTTGATCATCTGTAGTAACCGATGAATCAAAAACAGAATACTCTACACCAAATGGTGTCTTAATTCCCCTCACTAAAAGTTTATCTACATCAACTTCTGTACCACCAACTGGTTTTACAGTTCCTGATGAAATTAATTCTTTAGCTTTCTCTAGTAATTGACCTTTTGTAACATCATCTACTGTAACTTCATTTTCTTTCACTACTTTAGTAGTTTTGAAGAACTCTTTAGTAGCTAAAATAGACTCATCGATTGACAACTGATCATCATTAGCTTTAGCGTACGAAGAATTCATTGGAAAGGAAGCTAAAAGTATCATAGAAAAAATTAATAAATAAGATAGTAGCTTCTTTATACATAAAACCCCTTTTATTACAATTTTTGAGTGTATTGGAACAACCACCCTAATAAAAGGGTAACATAGATAGTACACCATGTGAAATAATGTCCGCCCAAAAAGCAGAGCAAAAAAACCTATAAATCCCTACATGACAGCCATAGAAAAAATTAAAAAAATTTTAAAACCTACTAAAATACTATTAAATAACACTAAAAATTAGTTCATATGTTTTTGTTAAAAGAGAACTAGAAACCATAATGAAAATGTGTATTAGAAGGGAAAAGTTTTAAAAACAATCGTGTTAATGATGAATTTGAAATAATGATTTCCGAGTTTAAAAGATGGTTTTAATTTGTTAGTGGAAAGTGTTTTTGATGTTAG
The DNA here is from genome assembly GCF_022663775.1 of Bacillus cereus group sp. BfR-BA-01350. Classification (NCBI taxonomy): domain Bacteria; kingdom Bacillati; phylum Bacillota; class Bacilli; order Caryophanales; family Bacillaceae; genus Bacillus; species Bacillus cereus group sp. BfR-BA-01350. The sequence goes on along the minus strand of NZ_JAKUGD010000003.1, from coordinate 431,398 downwards.
ATTCTGTGAAAGGGTATACAAAAAGGCCACTTCTTTCAAGGTGACCTTCTTTACTGCATTATTTTAAACTAGTACCATTCTTCAAACTATCCCCACCACCAAGCTCCGCCTCAATCTGCGAAGTCTTCGATGATTCATCCATACGCCAATACGTAATAAAGCTGATAGCGATACAACCCGCCACATAGAAGTAGAATAATGATTCCATTCCGATACTCTTTAGCCATAATGCGATGAACTCAGCTGTTCCGCCGAATATTGCAACGGTTAGTGCATATGGTAAACCTACGCCAAGTGCACGAATTTCAGTTGGGAAGAGTTCTGCTTTTACAATTGCGTTAATGGAAGTGTAGCCAGTAACGATAATGAGGCCGACCATCATGAGTAAGAACGCTACGATTGGTTCTGTCGTTTTTTCCATGAAGAAGAAGATCGGTGCTGTTAGTAATGTTCCGAGAATACCGAATGCCATTAATAGTGGGCGGCGTCCAATTTTATCGGATAGTAACCCCGCAATTGGTTGAAGTACGACGAAAATAAGTAGTGCGACAAAGTTAATCCAGCTTACAACTTCTTTCGGAAGACCGACTGTGTTTACCATGAATTTTTGTAAATATGTTGTGTACGTATAGAATGCGACAGTGCCTCCTAATGTTAGGCCAACTACTGTTAATACTGCTTTCGGGTGTTTCATAAGAGCACGAACAGTTCCTGCACTTTCGCGTTTTTGTGATTTTATGTTTGCGAATTGCTCCGATTCATCCATCGTGCGGCGAAGCCATAATACAGCTACTGCACCCATCGCTCCAATAATGAATGGAATACGCCATCCCCAAGCTTTCATATCTGGTTCGCTTAGTAATTGCTGAAGAACAATTTGAACGCCTAACGCAACCATTTGCCCAGCAACGAGTGTTACATATTGGAAACTCGAATAAAAACCACGGCGTCCACTACTAGCCATTTCAGATAAATAGGTTGCGGAAGTTCCGTACTCTCCGCCAAGTGATAATCCTTGTAGTAAACGAGCAAGAACTAAAATAATGGGTGCCATAATACCGATGCTTTCGTAACTAGGTGTACAGGCGATAATGAAAGAACCACCGGCCATAACCGTAATGGAAAGAGTTAATGCTGCTCGGCGTCCGTGCCGATCTGCATAACGTCCCATTAATAAACTTCCGATAGGGCGCATTAAAAATCCAACTGCGAAAATAGCTGCTGTGTTCAGTAATTGACTCGTTGGATCGCCTTTAGGAAAGAACTCCGCTGAAAAATAAACAGCAAAAGCAGAGTAAACGTACCAGTCGTACCATTCAATTAAATTGCCGACAGAACCTTTAAAAATATTGCCGGCGACTCGGTTAGATTTTGCTTGAGCCATAATCATTCCTCCTCTTGCTTATAAATAAAATGATAATTATGAAAGCGCGTTCAATGTATTTGAATTGTACTGTCTACGGAACGAAATCTCAATATTATGACAATTTTATTCTTTTTGTACTTTATGTACACGGCTAGTTTTAATAGTTGCTTCATTTTTGTTTTGTCATAATAATAGAAAGAGGAGATTGATAGTTTTGAATATTTTATCAAAGGATATGAAGTATGAAAAAATCACGCAAAGTATCATTACAAACGAAAATAGTAAGCTTAATTATTACGTTAATTTTATTTGTCGTTCTCCTATTAGCGGGAATATTTGTTTACATTCAGTCCGTTGATACGAAGCGCCAAGTGGAGCAGCTAGCACTGCAAACAGCGAAGTCGCTTTCTTTTATGCCAGCTATAAAAGAAGCTTTTCAAAATAACGAGCATAAAAGCACGATCCAATCCATTGCGGAACAAGTTCGTGAGCAAGCTGGTGCAGATACTGTCATTATAGAAGATCGCTATGGGATTATGTATTCGAATTCTAATTCGGAGTTGATTGGTACAAAGAGTAACAATCCATATAACTATGAAGCACTCACTTTTGGTGGCTATTATACGCTTGAGGGAAATGGTACAAGCGGTCCGGCTTTAATGGCGAAGGCGCCCATTATTGTTCATAAAGGAGAATACGATCAAGTAGTAGGCGTTGTGACAGTAGAGTTTTTAATAAAAGGCATTGAATCTAACATATTGAGCAGAACGAAAGAAATTATTCTCTTCTCCTTAGCGGTGTTATTAGCCGGCATTGTAGGTGGCATTCTTTTAGCACGTAGTATTCGTAAAGATACACTTGGTTTAGAGCCGAATGAAATTGCAGCGCTATACCGGGAACGAAGCGCGATACTACTATCTATAAAAGAAGGAATCATCGCCATTGACCAAAACGGTTTTATTACGATGATGAACACGTCGGCAGAAGAAATGCTACATGTAAATGGTGATTATATGCAACAACACATTTCAAAAGTTTTGCCTGATTTTAATATAGAGAGGGTGCTAGAAACTGATCAAGAAATCGCGTTTCAAGATAAAGTGTTTATTTTAAACATGACACCAATACTTGAAAATAATAATACGGTAGGCGTTGTATGTAGTTTTAGAGATAAAACAGAACTGCAAAATCTTGTGAACACAATATCTGAGGTAAGAAAGTATTCCGAGGACTTACGCGCTCAAACACATGAATTTACAAATAAACTTTTCGTCTTATCGGGATTACTTCAGTTAAGACATTACAAAGAAGCGATTGAATTTATCCAACAAGAATCGAACATTCATCAAAGCCAAAATCATATTTTATTCCATCAAATTCATGATGCGAAAGTACAAGCTATTTTATTAGGGAAAATCGGAACAGCGTCTGAGAAGAAAATTGATTTTCATATTGAAGGAGATAGTGCGCTTCATCCGTTACCAGAACATATAAAAGTTTCGCACCTTATTACGATTCTTGGAAACATAATCGATAATGCGTTTGATGCGGTGAGTGAACGAGAGGAAAAGAGTGTTTCTTTCTTCGTTACGGATATTGGACACGATATTGTGTTTGAAGTGATAGATAGCGGGATAGGGATACCGGCAGAGAAAATCACGACCATTTTTCAAAAAGGATTTTCAACGAAAGGAAATGATCGTGGTTACGGACTAGCAAACGTGAAAGAAATGGTAGATCTACTAGGGGGAACAATTGAAATTCAAAACGAGAAAAATGGGGGAGCAATTTTTACAATTTACCTTCCGAAAACATTGAGAGAAAGTACATAGCAAACAGGGGGATGGACATATGTTGAAGGTTGCAATTGCAGAAGATGATTTCCGCGTCGCGCAAATTCAAGAAGAGTTTTTATCAAAAATAAAGGACGTAAAAGTGATCGGAAAAGCATTAAATGCAAAAGAAACGATGGAGCTACTACAAAGGGAAGAAATCGATTTACTTCTATTGGATAACTATTTACCAGATGGAATTGGAACAGACTTATTGCCGAAAATCCATGCTGACTTTCCAAATGTTGACGTCATTATGGTAACAGCGGCAAATGAAAATCATATGTTAGAAAAAGCAATTCGAAATGGCGTAAGTAACTACCTTATAAAACCAGTCACGTTAGAAAAATTCGTTCGCACAATTGAAGACTATAAAAGAAAGAAGCAATTATTACATAGTAACAATGAAGTGAATCAAACACTAATCGATAACTTCTTCGGTACTTCACAAACACAAGATATAAAAAACTTACCGACAGGTGTGGATCCGTTAACACTGCAAAAAGTGAAAGGAATTATAAAAGGATTCGAAGAGGGCATTACAATAGAAGAAATGGGAGAACAAATGGGGGCCTCCAGAACAACCGCAAGAAGATACTTAGAATACTTAGTAGCGACAAACGAATGCACAGTAGAATACACATACGGCATTATCGGACGACCAGAACGAAAGTACCGAATAGGACGAGGACTATGAAAAAACGATTATTACTATGTATATGGATCATGATAGGAGTAATAGCTGGTTGTTCCGTAGAAAAAATGCACACAAAGAAAGTGAACATAGAAGAAGTAGAAATCGTTGCGCCGAATGTTCAAGGAGCAGGATGGGACTTAACAGCACGGGCAATGCAAAAAACACTAACAGAAGAAAAAATCTTCACAAAACCAATCACAGTCACAAATAAAGTAGGTGGCAGCGGTGATGTCGGATGGAAATATACGAAACAAAAAGGCGGTCACATACTGGCGATTAACTCAAGCTTACTCATAACGAACAACCTACTAGGCCACAGTAAACTAACATATAAAGACTTCACACCGCTCGCAACACTCGCGTCAGATTGGGAAGTCGTTGTCGTATCAAAAGAATCAAACATAGAAAATGCAAAACAACTCATGGAACAACTAAAACAAGACAAGAAAAACTTCAAAATCGGCGTTGCCCCCGGCCTAGGGAACGACGATCACCTATCATTCGTACAAGTAAGCAAAGCATTCGGCATAAACCCTGCCGAACTACAATTCTTCGTCTACGAAAACAAAGAAAAAATCATAAACGCCCTAACGAACAAACAAATAGGCGCCGCAATCATGACCCTATCCGAAGCCGAAAAACAATACAAATCCGGCAAAATAAAAATACTAGCCGTATCCGCACCAAAACGACTAGACCGACTACCAGAAATCCCAACATGGAAAGAACAAGGAATCAACGTCATCTTCCAGCACTGGAAAGGAATTATGGGCCCGAAAGATATGACAGAGGAAGAGGTTGCTTATTGGGATAGTGTGATTAAGAGGATGGTGGAGAGTGAGAGTTGGAAGGAGATTTTGAGGGAACGGGGTTGGGAGGATTTTTATAAGGATAGTGGGGAGACGAGGGGGTTTTTGGAGGAGAGTAGTGGGTGGTATGGGGGGATGGTTGGTGGAGATAGAGTTGATAAGTAATTTTAGCCACCTGTACTCATGAAATATTGACATCATTCTTAGTATATTTATTTAGAATTTTAAATAGAGATTAGCTGGTTTAATAAGTTTTTATATAGATTTTTTCTTTTATAATGTTTTCATATTTAAGATAGAAAGGGAAATCTAAAGAGGAGTATAATTAAAATGAATAAAAAATATTAAAGGTGTAAGACGGAGGAATTATGATGATACATACTTTAGTAAGGGGACAAAAGATAGATGTTACAAAGAATCATCCAGAAATGAAAGGATTACTGGTAGATTTAACTTGGAATGCCCCGATGAATATGGATGTAGATGCATCAGCTTTTTTAGTAGGGTTTAACGGGAAAATTACTAAAGAAGAAGATTTCGTTTTCTATGGACAACCTTATTCTAGTTGTCGATCTGTTCAATTGAATCAAAATGAAACAAATGGAAGTAAACAAAGATTTTCGATAGATTTTACTCATATAAAAGATGAGGTACAAAAGATTGTATTTTCGATTACAATTCATAATGCGGAAGGGAAGAAACAGGCGTTACGAGATGTTTCCCATATTCAATTGAAAATAAGTAACGCACAATCAGGTTTAGAAATTATTCATTTTCCTATTACATATCCATTTACAGATGAAAGTGCCATTATTGTTGGAGAGCTATATCGACATGGAGGAGGATGGAAGTTCAATCCTATTGGAGCTGGTTATTTTGGTGGATTAGCTGCATTGTGTACAAATTTTGGAATAGAAATCGCAGAGGATGAAAAACAAATTGCTCCTCCTGTAGAGAAGAAAATAGTTCCTACTAAGCCTCCAGTACAAAAAACTATTAACGCAGTGAAGGTTGAATTGAAGAAAAAACAATCTATCAATATACAAAAATCTAAAATGGTAACAGCTACTTTAGAGTGGGAAACAAATAAAGATTTAGACTTATATTGTTTTTACGTAACAACGAATGGAGAGATAGGAAAGGTTTATTATAAAAATCTAGGTTCGTCTAAAGTATCGCCGTATATTGTATTGGACGGTGATTCGCAAGAACCAGGAAAAGAAACAATTCGTATTTATCGACCAGAAGCTTTAAAATATGTTTTATTTGCTGCGTATAGTGCTGTCGGAAATGGAATAGGTAGTTTCTATTCTATGAAGGCTAAAGCTGTTGTCGATAATCATATGGGAAGCGTTGTAACAGCACCATTATTAGAAATAAATGACCACGCTTATTGGGTGTGCATTGCTCATATTGATTTCACCAATTCAAATGAGATGAAAATTTCACATGTAGAAAGTTACTCAAAAGACCATTCAGAAGCTTCACCACTATTGTACGAGAATGGGAAGTTTCGAATGGATGTTGGGCCGATTGAATTTAAAAATGAAGAGGATTATCAGAAGTATTTTCAATGATAATGAAGGCATAGATAATTTTAATGATTTGCGTATATGAAATGGATTATAGCTGGATAAGTTATATATTATCTAGCTATAGTCCATTTTTATTAATGAAAAAGAATAGGAAGGAATAATTATTTATCCATCTTGTTAATAATTTGAGCAATGTACGAATTATTCAACCAATAACACTGCTTTGTAATGTGCTGACCATCAGGTAAAGTTACTTTATCTGCACCATTGCGGGCTTTTGGTCTAATATGCGCGACACCGTTGAAATTTATTTTTGGTAGGTTATTTGCTTCGACGACTTTGTCACCACGTTTTTTATATTCAATTTGAATACCCTCATGTATTACTTTATTAACTTCTTCCCATAGTTCACGTATTTCTTTTTCTATTGTAGGGACATGCATGTTCCAAAGTTTAATGCCTTTAAAGTAGAGTTTACGGTTTAGATTTTCTTTTTTTGTTTGGTTAAATTCGAAAATTACAAACAGAAACTTGGTTTGATAGAAGCGTTCTCGAATTTCGCTTTCTTCCCATGATTCATTTGTCCATTGATGAAAATCAATTGTTTCAAATGACATGTTTTGTTCTGGCTTTCCGTTGGGCTCTAAACGAATTGTTTTAAATTCTATATTAGCTTTTGCAAATTCTTCAATTTTGTCGAGTCGAGTTCCTTTAATACCAAGTAGAGAGCTTACAAGTAATGGAACAAAGCTCTTGGTTGTAGGTTTGTACTCGATAGATAATTTTTGGGCGATTTCTTGATCGGTTAGGCCTATGTAATTCTCAAATTTTGAGTAAAGGATTTCTTCTAAAGATTTTTCTTTTAGTTCATTTGTTGTTGTAAAACTTACTAGTTCTTCGTTTAGGTGATATCTACGAACTAGTGCTGTCATATAAGAAGGCTTTAATGAAAAAGCTCTTTGCATGGCTTGAATTTCAGAATAAGGTTGTGAACGAAGTGAATTTTTATTGGAGCCTTTTGTGCAAGCTCCTAAATAGTTTGTATCACCTTCAGATAATTCATGTGCTTTTCCGGCACGAATTTTATTTACGATGGTTTCCCAGTCTTGTTTAATTATTTCTAAATCAGCTTCAGGATAGGTGAACAGACGACTTTTTGTAATATGAAAATCTTTACGGTCTACGCCAGGTACCCATTCGTAGAACATTAGTAGTAGCTTTTCGTTTTTTTTCCAGAAGCTTGATGTCTCAAAGTGTGTATGAACTTCTTCCATATAGTTGATAATATTTAAGACTAGCCGTTCTTTGGCTGATAATGAACCGTTTTTATTTTGTTTAAATGGAGTTACTTTGAGTTCTATACCAAGGTGTTTAAAGTCAGCTTCTGCGTTTGAATTTATTTCATATCCAAAAAAGCTTTCCTCGATTACTTGTCCTAGTCCACCTTTTGACTTTGCATTTGCGAGTCGATTAGTTGTATCAATTTCACCAAATGTTTTTCCTTCAGCTTCATGTGCTTTTTTCATTAGTTCTTCTATTGTAGTGTAGTCCATAATAATCTCCTTTCTGTATCCAGTGCTGCGTTGATGATTTTAAACAATACATATTAAAGTTATGCTATAATAAAAAGCTGTTTCAAATTTATATAAGTAAAAATTTATAAGAGGGAAAAGATAGTTTATATTATTAGATAACAGTCATATTGAATTTATTCAATATGAGTTATGTCCTTTATAATATTGATAAAGTGCGAACAGTTTTCTTAATTGGTACAAGCCAAACAAGGAAATACAAAAAAGTACGGTTCTTGAAATGTTATAGTTGATCTTTTCCTCACTTTTTATTATAATGAAGCATAGATAAATAAAATACCGAAAGGATGTTCGTGTATTTATGGTGAAAGTAGTAGAACTTTTCGCGGGAGTAGGAGGTTTTAGATTAGGACTAGAAGCAAACGAAAACTTTGAAGTTCTTTGGGGAAACCAGTGGGAACCCTCAACTAAAGCACAACATGCATTTAATTGTTATGCAACTCGCTTTGAAAATAAAGGAATACATGTAAATAGAGATATAGCTGAAGCTTGGCCGGAAATACCTGAGCATGATTTATTAGTAGGAGGCTTTCCTTGCCAAGACTATTCTGTAGCACGTACTTTATCAAATGAAAAAGGAATACAAGGGAAAAAAGGTGTTCTTTTTTGGGAAATAATGAACATAGTTAATTCTCGCAAGCCAAGATTTGTTTTGTTAGAGAATGTAGATAGATTATTGAAGTCACCAGCAAAACAAAGAGGTCGTGATTTTTCTATTATGCTGGCTAGCTTTAGAGATGCAGGTTATGTAGTGGAATGGAGAGTCATTAACGCTGCGGATTATGGGAATTCACAAAGAAGACGAAGAGTATTTATTTTTGCGTACTTAAAAGAATCTCATTTCACATCTGTTCAAAGTAAAATGAAGCCGTTAGAGATATTGTGTGAAAATGGGTTCTTCGCTCCAATTTTTAATGTGCATGAAGCACCTGAAGAAAACAAAAAAAGAGGGCAATTTGAGTTGCCAGTCGATATTATTGAGGTTTCTGATACATTTAAAGCTGAATACTATAATTCTGGCGTAATGATGGATGGACAAGTATATACGGAAGAATTAGTTCCAGTAACTGAAAGTCCAGAGACTTTAGGTGAAGTTGTTCAAAAGGTATATGATAAATTTGGTCCTGCAGATGAATCATATTATTTGAAAATGGATAAGGTTAACAAAAAGGGCAGAACTGAATTTGAGGAACTTAAGTATCTTAAAGGCCCTAAAAAAGAAGAAAGAGTATCAAAGGCGACAGGGCATAAATATTTCTATTCTGAGGGAGGAATGGCTTTCCCTGATGATTTAAATAAGCCTGGACGTACAATGTTAACAAGTGAAGGAACATGTAATAGGAGTTCACATGTAATCGAAGATCCTTATACAAAAAGACTAAGATATTTAACACCAGTTGAATGTGAGTTGTTAAATGGCTTCCCGATGGACTGGACGAATACAGGAATGCCACAAAGAAACAGATACTTTTGTATGGGAAATGCTTTAGTGGTTGATTTGGTGGAGAGAATGGGCAAGAGAATTTTGGAGATTAATCAGGAAGAGAAAGAAAAAGGTGGATGGGTACAATTAAGCCTTATTTAGGTGTGTAAAGTTAGCAGCTATTAACAGATGAATTTAATATGAGTAAGTAACCCGATTTTGTACGAATATAAAATCGGGTTATTTGTGTTTTTTAAATAGTGAAATTGGTATAGTGGGGAGGAATTGTGTTTAAAAATGAGATAAACACTGTAAGGAGATTATTACAAGAAAGGAATATTATTCAAAAATATGATGTGATATAATTCTATAGTATAAATTGATTTTTAAAGTTTTAGATTATATTGGATGAATAGCGTAAAAATAATATCTTTATTAAAAAACATAATATAATTTATTATTCAAATAAATTGTTAAAGAGGTGTTGAAATGAATGGAAATGAAGTGGAAAAAAAGGAAGAGTGCCTTTTTGGATTATTAGAGCGGGTAAAAGAGGAGACTCTATTACTGAAGGCATCTTTAGAAATTCCCGAAAAACAAAGTGTCGTAGCTTTTCGTGGAGAGCCTCAGGATTATAAGGAAACGAAATTATTACCATCATTATATAGAAAAGGTTTAAGTCCCAAACAAGAAATTAAACTATTTGATTTATTGAATGATTATCAAGTGATAGGAGAGAAAGAAAAAACAAATTTACAAAAAGCAATAGCAGCGCAACATTATTTGGCAACTAGTAGATTGTTGGATATAACATTTAATGTTTTGGTAGCAATATATTTTGCTACTGCTTATGAGAATGATAAAGGTGATAAGGATGGCTACCTTTATGTATTTTGTTTACCGCAACATTTTTCTCCAAGCTCAAAATATATAGAAAAATATTATAATGATATGTTATTAGAAAACCAAAGCGAGTTAATTTTAAAGAAGAATTTTAAAGTAGTAACGCATGGCCATTTTAATGATAGGATAAAGTTACAAAGAGGAGGATTCATATTTTTCCCAGCAAGTAATATTACAAGAATTCCTAATTGTTTTTATAAAAGAATAACAATAAATGGTGAGAAAAAAGAAAAGATAAGAAAGCAATTAGCGGAATTTTTCTCTATATATGAGTCTACTCTTTTTCCAGAAAAGGATAAATTGAGTGATGTTATTACTGAAGGAATCGAGAAAACTCTAGAAGGATGTAAAATAGATAATACGTTAGAATCTGAATTAGATTCGTATTTTGAAAATATAGAGTTTGAGATTAATTCTTTTGTCAAAAATAATGTTCATAAAAAAGATGTCATGAGGCAATTAAGAAAGTATGAACAAGATTTATTTTGTGCCTTTAATGAATTGGAAAAAAAGGTTAAGGCTAAGGAAGAAGATATGAGCAGATTGAATAGAATTCGGCAAAGAGCTTGCCATGACTTTGAATATTTACGAATATCTTATATAAGAAGGAGTTATTGATATTATGGTATTAAAATGTAATGATGTGAAAAAGATATACAGAATATTAGGTGACGCAGGGCTAGAAGATAGAAGTATGGACTTAAAATCTGGAATTTTAGAAATCATTAATGATAATGGAGATATAGTAGAGTATTACGTAGATGATTTTCGAAAAGAAAATAAAGATAAAGTTACATTCAAAAATTTTTGGGAAGGTTATGAACAAAAAAATAATCTAGAAATACAGCCATTAATGGTATTTGGATCATGGGAAGAAGAACAGGATTTTCGGGATAATGTAGTTGCAGAAGCAAAAAGTGGAGTAGAAAAAAGGAAAATAAAAAAAGATTTAGAATCTTTGAAGACATGTTATTTAATTCAAGATAATGAAATTGAACTGTTTTTGGAAGAAGAAGGAATTAATTATTTGGAGTATAAGGGTGTTAATACAGAGAATGAAAGTGGTATAGGTTTAGTGTACAATATGTCATTAAAAGAATTGTACAAGTTATATAATCAAACTGGTAGTGAATTGTTTAAAGATAATGTGAGATTAGGGATTAGTGGTAGCCAGGCTAATCGTTTAAGAGATAATTTTAAGACGAAATTCTTATTAGGTTTATATGGTTTGAATAATTCTGATGATAAAGATTCGGAATTTAAAGAAAAAGTGAATGAATATCTGAAAGAGAATAATGGTTCGGATAATTTTAATGGATATCAAAATGCTTTGGGGAATTTTTGGTTTCATCATAATGGGATTACAATTTATTCATCTGAAAAATTCAGAGTTGCAGAAGATAAAATTATTTTTAATCCGTTGAATGTTAGTGTGATAAATGGGGCACAAACATTAACACATTGTACTGATATTGTAAGAACAATTAAAAAGGATTTGAAGAATAGACTTGGACAAGATAATTTAAAAGCAAATAATTTTATTAATCAATTAATGGATGAATTAAAACAATCCGTCAAAATAAAAACAATATTTATTGCAGTAAATTCTAAACTAAAAAGATCTATAACATTAGGATTGAATACTCAAATTCCGGTTAAGATTGAGGATATAGAAACTAAGACTGAACTGGTAGATCAGATTAATATGAAATTAGAGAAAAAAAATAAGAAAATTTGTAGGAATGGTGAAGAGAGAAGCTATGGGGGATTTTTATTGCCGGATTTTGTTAAAGCATATTTATTATTTAGAGATAAACCAGGAACGGCAAGAAATCTTAATAAAAATAAATTAGAGGAATATTTAAAGGAAATAGATGAGTTTTTAGACAAAGATGTTGAAAGTGTTGATGATTTCTTTAGAAATATGGATGTATTCGACTACGTTGATAAGTGGTGGAGAAAAAGAGAAAAACCCGAAATGGTGCCTGAGGAAAATTATGCTGGATTATCTAGTAATGGTAAGTTTTATTTTAAGTCTTATTGTAAAGATGTATATAATGATGCAGAAGACGAAAATAATAAAGAAGAGTATTTTCAGGGGATATATGAAAGCTTTGTAGATACATTTATTGAGTTAGCTGCTCCTAGAGTAATAGATTCTAATATGTTGAAAAAAGATGATTTATATAAAAGTTATCAAGAAAGTAGCAGGATTTTAGAAGAAGATACCGATAAAGCCATTGAATTATTTAAAGAGCCTTTAGAGTTGGTAAATAAATATGAAATGTATAGGGAACATAATAAATCTAAATCTAATCGAAGTATGTTTATAAAAAAGGAACTGGAGGAGCAGGGAATAAAAATAGAATTTAGGACGATTAATGTAACAGTTAAAGATACGGAGGAAAGCTTTAGCTTGAAAGAGTCATTTGCTTTACCAAGTAAAACATTTAGCCAATTTTACGAGGTAGATAATTATCCTAAAATATATGATGATGAAAAGGTTGATGAAATATTTTCCTTTGAAACTTCATATTTAAAAAAAGAAATTGAAAAGGAATTTTTCTTGTTTATTTTTATTGAGAATTTAGTTGGAAAACTTATTGGTATTCAAGTAATTCCTAATTTTAATTTTTCAAACCTTTTTCTTAAGGCAAAAGAAGTATATGATGATACTATAGATAAGTTTAAAGCAGGAAATGCAGATGGATTTGTTAAAGCGTCTGACAATAAGGGGTTACATATTAGACCTAAGGCTAAAGATGCAAATGATACTTTTACTTTTACAGATGATAGTCAACAAATAAAAAGAACATTTTGGGTTAATAGGGAAACTGTATTGCAAATTATAGTTCCTCATTTAGAGAAATTTCAGGGGAATATAAAAGAGAAGCAGTTAGTAGGGGCATGATTTAGAAAGTAGTCACTTATTAGATACGTTTTTGATTCTAAGTAATTTTGGTTTAATAGAAGAAATAACAAATTATCTTGTTATTCTTGGAAGTGACATAGGAGGTAGACTCAAGTAATCAAACTTTCCACTACCTGAATCTCCAATCCTTTTCACAACTGAAGAAGAAAACTATATAAAAGAAGCAATGAAGCAGTTTAACAACTAGTTAAACTGCTTTTCCATTATAATGGAAGGAAAATCAACGGAGGGAACTCTCATACCGACCTAAAACAAACTAATCCGAGACAAAATCCCACAAATAATAAAAAATAACGGAAAAACACCCACAACAAGAATTATATCTGAAGACGAATACATAAAAAAATCTGCAAAAAAACACAAGGAAAACTAAGCGAATACCTAGAAGCAACAACAAAAGAACATAAAATCGAAGAACTGTCCGACCTACTAGAACTAATAAACGCCCTAGATGAACCCGAAGGTACAACATTAGAAGAAATCAATGTAATGTATGTAAAGTAACTGACAGAATGTGTTACTTCTTTATGGGAAATGCTTTGGTTACAGGTATAATTAAACGAATTGGTGATGAACTGTAAAATATTATCATATTAGGAAAAACGAAAAAATAAGTAGAGTAGCAATGTAAAAATATGAAACGTTTATAAAAGGAAGATTGAGTATGTCTCTAATCATTCTTTATGGTGGAATGTTTTATATTACTAATATTGGATTATTTACATGAAGATAGCTGACTATTTTATAGCGGTTATCTTCATTTTATTTTTTACTTATTTTTGGAATTATTAGGTGTTGGATCTCCTAATTTAAAGAGTAAATTAATAAAAGTGATTGTTGATGTTATAATTAAAAAGGATTATTCATTAATAATGTAGGGAGAATACTATTATGAAGCAAAATAATGAGCTAATTCTTTCTGCCCAAAAAGAGTTAGATGAAAAACTGTCTAACTATAAAGGAAAGAAGGTTTCTGAAATTAAAGAGGAATTGGGACTATTTGAAAAGGATAGTAAAGCCTCTTTTGTAAATTTAGCCAGGAAGATGTTGAAAATAAGCAACAATCAATTGGATTTATGTGATAACAAAGTACAGGCAGTTTTAAAAACGGTACGTTTAACAGGGATGGAAACACCAGCTGAAGCTATGTCTTTCATGCCAATTAATTTTGATGAATGGATTGCCGCAGATTCCTGGAAGAGTAGTTCTTTATATGAATATTTTAAAAGCAAGACATTAATTCTCTTCATCTTCCAACAATACCCTATGGGTAAGCGGGTGGATGATAGTGAAATGACTTTCTTGGATGCAAAGGTTTGGAAGATGTCAGAATACGATATGAATCATGGTCTGAAAGAAGTGTGGGATCAAGTCCGCTACTTGATCAATGAAAGAAAACTTGAAATCACACCTATACAACAAAAGAGTGGAAAAATTATCAATAAAAACAATCTACCATCTGGCAAATTTAATTCACTTGGTCACTTAAGACCAGGTGGAAAAAATGGCGATGATAAAGTGGAGTTACCGACAGGGCAGAGTATAGTAAAACAGCGCTTTTGGTTCAACATCGAATATGTAAAAGAAATTATAGATTTATAGGGGATGAGGAAATAATGGGAAATATTAATCTTTTTGATTTGTATAATGAGGAATCTGTTAAGGATGGGGGACATGAGATTAATGTTCCTATCAAAAAGGCGAGTGGAGAAAAGTATAGTGGAAAAACCTATGCCATCCCTTTAAAATATCTTTATTATAACGAGCAAAATGGTCGAATTGGTGTTGCACTATCGGATTATGAAAGCATTAACGGGAAATTGCACCCAGGGCATAACGAAGAATACAATATGATTGTTCAAAATATGTTGTCAAACGATGATGATAAGACCAAAAAAGACATGGAAGTCTTAAAGAGGGATATTGCGATGAAAGGCCAAGGCGAGCCTGGCTATGTTTTAAGAGATGGGCGTGTCATTGATGGAAATCGTCGCTTTACAGCAAAACGATTACTTGATCAAGATCCTGCAATAACAGAACAGCAATATTTCGAAGCGGTTATTTTAGATGATTTATCTGTAGAAAACATTGATGACCGAAAGAAGATTAAGTCGCTGGAATTACAGATTCAATTTGGAAAATTGGATAAAGTAGATTATAATCCGATTGATAGAGCAATCGATGCCTACAAAACCGTTTCAGTGAATACTATTATGACTGCAACGGAATACTCTAAATTTGCTGGACTAAAACCTAATGAGGTGAGCAAATTATTGCTTGAAGCAGAACTAATCGTGAAATTTTTAGAATTCTCGAATACAAATCCAGATAATTATGCATTAGCCAAACAATTAGAATTAGATGGACCACTTCAAGACATGATTCCTCAGTATAAAAAATTCAAGAACACAGCAAACGCAGATCAGTTATTGAACAGCTTGTTTGCAAAAATTATTCAAGTGCGTTCTACCAAAGAGGATTACAAACAAGAATTTAGACAAATAGTCAAAACAGTTGTTGGTACAAAGAATGAAGAAAAATTCATTGAAGAGATGGAAGAGTCAACTGATACAATTGTAGAGGCTTTAGACAAGAAAGAGCCAATCAAGAACAATGTCGAACTGTTTTTCCTTTTGAATCATGATCAAGAGGCAGTTCAAGCAATCGCAAAAGTTCAAAAGATTTCAACCAAGCATTCTGAAAAGGCAAAAAATCGTAAAGAACAAAACATGCCAGCAAAACTTGCAGATAAGGCAATCACTACAATTGAATCAATTGATAAAAGAATTATCCAAGAATTACCTAAAGCTGAAAGGAAAAAGTTAAATGAAAGTTTAGAGGAGCTAAGGAAACAAATTGATGTGCTTCTTTCAATGGAGGGTTAAATTTGCTAAAGAATCTGCAAGGTCAGCTTAAATCTAGTTATAACTCGATGATTCATAGTGTTTCAGATGAATTTTATGACCCCATATTGGGTGAATCTATCAGCTATAAACGAGTGAGCGGCTATTTTTCTTGTAAAGCACTTTCTATATATGCTGAAGGACTAGATAAAATTGCTGAAAATGATGGTTATGTTCAATTCATCATTTCCCAAAATATTTCAGAAAAGGATTTTGAAGAAATTAAGGCAGGTTATCATGAACGTTCAAAAGGGGAAGTCTTAACTCAGATTGATAAGCAGCGTTTAGGAAATCTAGCCTACTTGATATCACAGGGCAAAGCTGATGTGAAGTTTGGTCTAGTGAAAAACGGTTTGTTCCACACAAAATGGGGATTATTTGAAGATAAGCAGGGGGATATCATTTATTTTAATGGTTCACTCAATGAAACAGCAAATGCCATAGAGAATAATTTCGATTCCTTTGATGTAGATTTTTCTTGGGACGTAAGTGTCAATGTTCGCTCTCGTATAAATCAAAAAGCAGAAGAGTTTTCTCTTTTATGGAATGATAATTATCCGGGTGTTCAAGTAATTGATGCCACTGAAATTATCTATCCTCTTCTACAAGAGTTCGATATAGGAAAGATTCAAAAGATACCAAATCCAGATAATAATTCTATTATTTTTGATATGAACGATGTGCATTTCTTTTTCATTGATAAAAGTGAAGATGAGATAAGTGCAAAAAAAACCTTTAAGAATAAATTCAGCTTTTATGTAGATGAAGACAAGGGGTATCCCTTTTTCAGGGGGGATTTAACTTATCGAGATATTGAAAGGATAATCGAACTTGCCAATAAGCAAGCAGATAAACATCAGTTTAACTTTATCGTTTCTTCACGTGTAGATAGCTATATTAATGGTCAGAAGTATTCCATAGAAGAATATCGAAAATCAGGCTTGACCTTGAAGAGTCAAGATAGCAGGTGGGATGAAGAGTTTGCGGAATTTAAGAAAGTCGTGGAGGTAGAAGTTGCCAGACCTCTAAAAGTATTACAGCTTCGTTCAGCTATGTATATGCTCACACAAAAAAGAGCGGCAAATTTTTCGGTTCCAGGAGCAGGGAAAACGGCTATGTTATTAGGTGTTTTCGCCTATCTAAATAGCAAGCAAAAAGGAGAACCGATTAAGCGATTATTAGTTGTTAGTCCAATTAACGCCTTTATGTCTTGGAAGGAAGAGTTTCAAGCCGTCTTTCAAAGTAAAAAAGGTTTAAGAGCACTTAGTGTTCATGATGAATCAATTGGTGGGAATAAATATGCGCTAGAAGCTCAGTGGTCTTCTGCAAATTTGATTTTGATTAACTATGAATCACTACCAAAGTTTAAAGATTCAATCATAAAATGCCTAGCCAATGATTCGGATACTATGCTCGTTTATGATGAGGTCCATCGTGTAAAAGGGGTGCAGGCTAAACGGGCCCTTGCTGCTTTAGAAATAGCAGACAAAGTCGATTATCGCTACGTTTTAACAGGAACACCTATTCCTAATGGCTATTTAGATATATATAACTTCTTGAATATCTTATTTAAAAAGGAATATAGTGCATATTTTGGATTTGAGCAGAATATGCTGAAAAATCCCGATAGTTGGGAAATTGATGAGATTAATGAAAAATTGGCTCCTTATTTTTGGAGAACTAGCAAGGAAGATTTAGGAGTTCCACCAGCTGATAAAGACAATATTATAAAAATACCTCCATCTAAAGAACAGCTTCGTCTAGCGGAAATACTATACACAAAAACGCAAAATCCACTAGCGACCTGGATAAGAATGATTCAATTATCAACCAACCCTGAAATTGTCAATCAGGCGATAAATTACAGTGATCTAGGTTTTAGTGAAGATGACAGTATAGATAATGATTCTTATGATCAGGTCAGTGTGAAAGTAAGAAAAGAACTAGAAAAAAGCATTCATCAAGCAGCCATTGGTGAAGTAAGCGACTGGGACTTAGCGACTGTGGATTCCCCTAAATTTAAAGTAGGGATTGAACTTGTGGTGGATATAGTGAAAAAACATGGAAAGGTCGTAGTATGGGGACTATTCGTAAATACATTGAAGAAAATCACTCGTGTATTAAATGAAAGAGGCATCAATACAAAAGTGATTTATGGAGGCACACCTCGTGAGGAACGCGACGATATCATACATATATTTAAAGAAAACACAGATGAAATACAAGTGCTAGTATCTAATCCGAACACGCTTGGAGAATCTGTGTCTCTACACAATATCGTTCATGATGCAATTTACTTTGAATATAACTATAACTTGACCTTTATGTTACAATCGCGCGATCGTATTCATCGACTTGGATTGCCTGAAAATCAAAGCACACGATATTACTATTTGATGACGGTGAGCGATAGAGAAATCTATAATTTTATTGACCAAAAGATTTATGAAAAGCTGGCTGAAAAAGAAGGGCGGATGAGGGAATCCATTGATGGAGATTATCTTGTTCCGGAGTTTGTTGATGATGAGATTGAGGAAATGAAGCGGATTATTGCATCGGAGCGCCGATTTTAAATCATTATAATGGTTATACAACTATTTTATTGTTTATTTACTTGTGATTTTAGGGGATTTATATTAGATAACGCTGGAGTAATGATTGTGAATTAATGGGGATTTAGTTGTATTTCCAGATAAAGTTTTCATTGGAAATTAGAATAAATATCAAAAGGACCAAGGTAACTACTTCTTTGGTTCTTTTTTTGATGTTTAATTCTGAAATTTTTGTCGTTAAATACTATCTATGCAAAAATCAAACACACTCAAATACAACAAAATGATGAGAGAATCATGGGAAAAACTAGACCGCCATATCCATCCAGTAGGGTATGGTGGTCAAAGATATATAATAACAACTATGTCGTTATTAAAGAAAGTGCAAGAATTCCCAGAGCTCTTCCGGAAATCAAAAAAGAACGAATACTTTGGAAATCGCTACGCCATTTTCCGAAACAAGTTACGATTGAACTAGATTATCGTAATTTAGATGAGTTTTCTTCTGTTAAGAGTTATTATGTGCAGGTGATTCAGATTTGGTTTAAAAGGAAAATGATGATGATTTTAGAAAAATATACATTGCCATCTGGAACTAAATCTATACTAAAAGATATGACTCGTTGTTGTAATAATTTATTAGAAATTTTATCTTCTTTTGAATCTTCATTGGGTAATTTAAGCAGGGAAAGAAGTAAACAGCGAGCTTTATTTTTACAGGAAATAGACTCTTTTGAGAAAGAATTATTTCTTTATATCGAAGTATTTTCAAAACGGTATAAAATTAATTTTTCTTTTCTTGAATAAAACACTGTATTCTTTTCCCTCGCCATTTAATTTTTGAACAATTAGAAGTGAGAGCTTTTTATCTTACTTTATCAGGCGTTAAGACCTAAACTTAAAATTCAAGAGGAAGAGAAAAGAGAGGTCGGATAAATGTCTATAAAATCTACATTATTTTAATTTAACTATCAATAGGGAATGAAGAAACCCCATTGGTGGAGTTTCACTATTTGTATTCATTAAAAATAGATTGAATTGTAGAATCTATTTTCTGTGCCATTTGCTCACTATTTAAAATACTGGAGTGTGAAGTTATCTTCTCTTGAATATCTTTTAATCTTGTATAGGGTATAGAAAGTAATTGCTCTCCCATATAAGTTTCGAACTCATGACCATCTGCTAATTTAACTATCCAACGATATTGCATTATTTCTTTAGGATATGGAATTATTTAGTTTAAAGTTAAGCTGAAAGACATTTCCCCTTCACCAAAAGTTTTTTCTCTAAAAAATGTCTCTTCTAGTTTATTAAGCTTCTGATTTCTAAATAGCGCCATTGAATTATCTCCTCTTTTGAATTTTTTAATAAATCCATAACTGAATTCTACCATATCTTATTAAAATAATAAAAATAGAGATTATCTTGTTTGATTAGAAGAGAAAAATTATTAATGGAGTATTAAATTTTTTTGTAACCAAACTCCAATGTTAGTGATAATAAGGTATTAACTATCACCAATTTATGGTATAACAGCTCTTGATCCCTGCTGTAGTTTTAAATTTATCAAATGATTTTTCCTTTTTAAATTACTAGTTTGGTGGGATAATATATTTAGGTAATATTTGCATAGTTTTAACTTTTTTTACCTGTGTAACAATGTTGTGAGTGTGATTAAGACTGTGGTGATTAATGCAGGATTATATAAATATCCTGTCAATTTATATATAGGTAGTGTCTTGGTGATCTAATTTAGGTAATGTGAAATTTTATATCACTTTCACAAGGTAACCTGTTAAAAGTTTTCGCCTATAGAGCCTGTTTAGGTTCTTGAGGAAGTTTTTTTAAATAGATACTTTAATTCAACTCCTATTTACTAAGAAAGAAAATAAATAATCTAAAATTCAAGAATTGTAATAGAGGATAATTAATCATTAAATAAATAATGTTATAATTAATTAATAAATCTTCAACTGTAACTTTGAAAAATTATAATATATAGTAATGAATCAAATTAGATATAGTTATGTTAATAGAGAATTATTAATATAATAAGGATAGGGTATATATAGTTTTATAGTGGAGGAAGAAATGAAATATATTATTTCAAATATGGAATGGGTATTTTCAGGTATTGGGGTATTTATATTAGGTGGAATAATCAATTTTATTAGAAAAAAATTTTTAGTCAAACCAATCAATAATAAATATCAAAATAGAAATAACAATATTCAAGCAGATAGAATGATAAATAATATAACTTATGTACATGAAAAAACAGGGTCAGTACAAAAAGAAAGCCCATTAAGTGAATTAACTAATAAGTTTTATTCTATTTTTGAGTATCATGGGGTTAGTAGATTACAAATACCCTCTTTTATTGATAAGAAGTTCAATATTGAGTATTCGGATATAGCTGATGAAAATTCAATTATTCCAAAACTCAATGAAGATTTACTTAGTTGGGTTTCTTTGAAATTTGGCATTAGAAGAAGTTGGTTTGATGAAAAGGCTGAAGTTCATACTAGTAAATATATATATGATAGTATTGGTTGTTATAAAGATACAGGAGCATTTATAAGTTTGTTTAGTAAATTAATTGATGAATTTACTGTTTATGGTTATAAGGATTACCTTCAAGTTTATTTCCTTAAAACATTTGAGGATTTTAAGGGAAATAGCTCAGGTAAAGGGAGAATAGCTGAGGTAATGGTGATAGTAAGTGTAGAAATAGGAAATACAACTACAAATAGTGTTAACAAGTATATTTTGATTACACCAAATTTAAGATGGGATTACGAGAAATCAAGGTATGATATTAAAAGAATGATTAGAATAGCTGATAGGTTAGATATAAGGACTATGGGGTATGATATTTCGGAAAGTGAGTATTATGAAATTGGTTCAGGTCAAGTAGTGCCGAGAGATATATTGAATCGAAAAAAGCTGACGTGGTATCCGGAGGACTATGATGGTTCTTTTAATGATAGAATAGCTGAAGTTGAGTATGAGTATAATAAATTATTTCAAGATTCCCTAAGAGGTATAGATAACAAAATTTGTGAGATGCTTGAAGAGAAGAGGCAGCAGTTTATCAAAAAAAATAATGATATGGCATGAAAGTTACTTGTATGTGTAATCTTTTTAGTAAAAATAGAAATTGCAATTGTATAAGTTGAAGTGAAACAAAACCAAGTGGTACATGAAAAAACACCTCCTGAATTCGCATACTAAGTATGCAAATTCAATGGAGGTGTTTTTCGTTTTAATACAAGAGTTCATTACCCATAAGAAATAAAGTAGAAAGTGATTGAAATGAAAAAGGATGATTATTCAAATAGTACCATTATGGAGAAGCTCAGAATTAAAAATATTTCTCAAATTAAGACGTAGATGAAATGCTATCGTACAGATCAAACGTATCGATTTTAACAGCCTGTAAGCAAATAATATTCTTATGGAAAAGGATTAAAAGGGCTGCAACTAGAAACTGTAGTTACTTTATGGAGAGTTGTAAAAACAAAAATAATTGTAAAAAAATTGTGTGACGTATTAGAATTATCCCTTTCCACATTTTATCGCTGGTTACAACGAACGGAATGTCTTAGAGCTGAAATAGAAGAGAAAACCAAGGATGTTTGTCTTAGGCATAAATTATGGTATGGATATCGGAGAGTAACCGCTACTCTTCGAAAAATGAGACTGTGTGTGAATTCAAGAAAAATTAAACCATCTACCTCCTAAATAATTTAGGGGGTAGGTGGTTTAGGTATTTTGATAGATATCCCGTTTTCTGGGTTCACTTCAAAATAATATAGGCTGGCTTTTTTACTATTAAGGGCATTAATAGAAGAATAGACATTGATGAATACTCTAGTAAGTCCCGTTATGTGCAACTTTTAAAAATAAATTCTATTCTAATTTACCTAACATAAGGCGTTCATCTGGTTTATGCAGTTTATCGTTTCTCTCAGCATAGTAGAGCTTCCCATCTTTAAAGTAGGCATTTACGTTATAAACAGCACCTTCAAAAAAGTAGTTTATTAACTCTACATAATTCCCAGATTTATCTTTCATGTAGTATATAGTTGCTTCCTCTGCATTTCTATTTAATTTTAGTGTTACTTCCTCTGGATTCATTCCTAATTGTAGCGTATCAAAAGCACCTTTGTGGAATCCACCTCTATCACAATATTTACCTTGAGAGTTACAAGTATCATAACGCTCAATCTTTACTTTTGTACCTTCCTTTTTATCTCTTTCTTCCTTTTCTTTCTTGGCTTGGGCTTTCTGTTCTTGCTCCTCCTTATCCTTTGCTTCCTTCTCAATCTTTAGGCGCTTAGCTTCTTCTTCCTCGGCCTTTTTCTTAGCATCAGATTCTTCCTTCTTTTTCTCTTCTTCAGCTGCCTTTTGAGCTTCCCGTTCAGCTTTTTCGGTTTCCTTCTTAGCTTTTTCTTCAGCTTCCTCTTGTTCAGCTTTACGTTTTGCCTCTTCCTCTTTCTTTTGGGCTTTCTTCTCTTCTGCTAATTTCTTTTCTTCTTTCTTCTTCAGCTCCGTATCCTCTTTTTCAGTTTGAGCCTTAGCTTCTTCTTCCTTCTGAGCCTTAGCCTTCTCTTCCGTTGCCTGAGCTTCCGCTACTTTCTTATCCTCAGCTTCTTGTGCCATTTTCGCCTTCTCTTCGGGGCTTATCTCATAAAGTGCACCACCAACCACACAAAGAATAACGGATGTAATTAGAGCAATTGTAAATTTCTTTCTACGTGGTTTTAAACGCTTTACGAATAAAGAGGTTATAAGAACCGCTGTAAGGGTAAGAGAGGATAATCCTCCCAAAATACTAATTATCATAAATAAATTATTCATCTTCCAAAGAACTCCTCTTAATTTAATAATCCTTGTTTCTTACATTTGTCGTCCAGCTAGCTTCTCTATTAGCTAGGCTGGTTGTTGGGCTTCTTCTTTATCTTCACAGCCTGCTAACATCATTAAAGCAATACCTATGAATAGTAATATTTTAAATATATTTTCACTCCTCAAGTACCTGTATAGAATTATAGCCTAACATAAAAATAAGAGAGGTCATTAATAAATGTATTTTCAATATATTTATAATGTCGTTACCATTATTTCAAAAAAGTACTAATAATCCAGATTATTCCTTTATCAACTTATCATTCTTAAGCTTCTTGAATTCTAATGCTTTATTAATGCTTGTCCTGCGCATTCCTTCCTAAGTCCCTAGACTCTCTAAGTGTCAAATCTTACATGATGAAAATCTGATTTTATCTATATCGGTATTAATCAATTTTTCCTACATATTCCCCTTGCACCTCCCCCAACGTCACCCCCTAATCTAAAGAAGACAAATCAAAAAAGGGGGACCAAACCACTCATGAAAACCACTAAAAAAGAAAAAAGAAACACCATCATCATGTTACTAATCTCAGCCGCAATAGGAATCTTTTCACCACTACTCATGTACATTACATTGGCACGGAAAAATGAGGTGTACAAATACCATTGCCGAAAGGCGTTCAACTTTCATTTGTTAATTTTTCTTCTATTTAATATTAGTTCGCGTATTAGTGATGTTTTGTTTTGGATTGTGTTTGCCTTTGAGGTAGTTCAAGTGATTATTGTTGCGTGGAAAGTAATACGCGACGAGCCATATCGTTATTTCATTCGAATTCCTTTATTTAAAGAAGAGAAGTATACGGTGGAAGGAGAATAGGTGATGAAACAAGAAGTGGAGATAAGGGGAAAGCGAATTTTGGTTATGATTGCAGTGTTGTTTATTGCGATTTATATTGTTTTACGAAAAAGAAAGTATGAGTACTTTTATGATGGTATTAGTGAGTATGAAAATCGTTATAGAGGGAATGTTCCTTTTTTATTACTTGTTGTAGGTTTGTTTCAATATTATCGGCAGAATGAGATGAATTTTTCTCATATGATTCAGTATGTGAGAGAGAAGTTATCGGAGTAGGTGATGATATGGCGTGGATGATTAGTGAGTTTGCAAGTGTTGGGGATGTTACGGTGCGGACGCTTCGTTATTATGACAAGATTAATTTATTAAAGCCAAGCGATTATACTGAGGGAGGTCATCGGTTATATACAAAAGATGATTTGTATGTGCTGCAGCAAATTCAATCGTTTAAGCATCTTGGTTTTTCGCTTGGTGAAATTCAAAATATTATATTGCAGCGTGATATAGAGACGGAAGAATTTTTAAGACAAATGCAATTTCAAAGGGAATTGCTTTTGGCAGAGCAAGAAAGAATTGCGAAGGTGCTTTCACATATGGATGAAATGACGAAGAAGTTTCAAAAGGAAGAACGAGTGGATGTCGCTTTGTTTTCTTCTTTTTTGCAAACTTTTATATGGGAGAAAGAAAATAAGGACTGGTTAGAGGAACACTTTTCAACGGATAGTGTTCGAGCCTTTTATAATAATAAGGAACTAAAAGAAAAGTTTGATCGGCGCTTTATGGATGTGATAGGGACGTTGAAAAAGTATAAGGAAGAAGAGAAGGATCCGAGTCATCAAGATGTTCAAGTTACCTTGAAGGAATTTTTCAATGTAATAGAAGAGGTAACGAGCTATCTTGATACACCTCAAAGTGATATAGAGGATATAATCCAAAAATCAAACCTTCCGCTATCCGAATTCCCAACCCTCTTCACAACCGAAGAAGAAAACTATATAAAAGAAGCAATGCAGCAGTTTAACCCTTAGTTAAACTGCTTTTCCATTATAATAGAAGAAAAACCAAACGGAGGGAAGCCCACATGCCAACCTACAACAAACTAATCCGAAACAAAATCCCACAAATAATAAAATCCAACGGAAAGATACCCACAACAAGAATCCTAAACGAAGATGAATACATAGAGGAACTCTGCAAAAAAACACAAGAAGAACTAACAGAATACATCGAAGCGAAAACAAAACCAGATAAACTCGAAGAACTATCCGACCTACTAGAACTAATCAACGCCCTAGCCGAACATGAAGGCTCAACACTAGAAGAAATCAACAACATCCGTAAAAAGAAAGCAGAAGAAAGAGGCGGCTTCTCAAATCGAGTGTTTCTAATCGAAGTAACCGATAACTAGCCCCTCCTAAGCCCCTTACAAGCCCCTACCAAGTAATAAATCACTAAGAAAAAACATAACAAAACAAAAACACCAACAAACACCGTAGTAGGAGTCGAAAAAAATTTAAAATAACACGCCAAAAACCCGGCCCTCCTTCCTATATATAGTACAAAGAGGAAATTTTCATTTTTGAATTAGGACGGGAGGAATTAGGATGGCGGTGTATCGTACTGTGCAGGTGAATTTTTGGCAGGATGATTTTGTTTTGGATTTGACGCCGGAGGAGCGGTATTTTTATGTTTACTTATTAACTTGTTCGAAGACGACGCAGTGTGGGATTTTTCCTTTTCCGAAGCGGTTAGCTGAGATGGAGACGGGTTATAATCGGGAGACTGTTGATAAGCTTGTGCAGCGCTTTGTTGATTATGGGAAGATTCTTTATGATGCGGATACGCGGGAGTTATTCGTTTTGAATTGGCTTCGTTATAATCCGGTAACAAATACGAATGTGGAGAAGTGTGTGCTTCGTGAGCTTAAGGGTGTGAAGAATAAGGAGTTTGTACATATGTTTCTTCAGAAGTGTGCGGAGGAGGAGATGAATGTTCCGATGCTGTTAGCGCATTTCGGTATGCCTGGTGATTTGGCTATGGATGATGTAGAGCCGGCTTGTGAGGAGGCAGAGGAAGAAGAGGAAGAAGAGGAAGAAGAGGTTGTTCAGGAAGAGACGGGAAGTAAGGTGTTCACGTTTTATGAGCAACATTTTGGTAGTTTGTCTCCTTTTACGGTGGAGGAATTGAATGCATGGATGAATGATTTGTCAGAGGAGTTGGTGCTGAAGGCTCTTCAAATTTCGTATGAGAATAAAAATCGGAAGATGGCTTATGTGAAGGGGATTTTGCGTGGTTGGTACGGGAAAGGGTTTACGAAAGTGTGTGAGGTTGAGGCGGATGCTGCGAATTTCCGGAAGAAGGGGTCGTCTGTTAGTACGGGGGAGACGGAGGAGTTTTTGGCGAGGTGTGAGGAGTGGGAGAAGAATACGCCGTCTGAGGAAGAGTTGCAGCGCTTTTTAGCGGAACGCGGGTGGCGTCCATGAGTATTCAAAATGTGGAGGCAGAAAAGACGGTGTTAGGTTCTCTATTACTTGATGGAGAGCTTATTAAGGAGTGCCGTTTGACGGAGCAGTATTTTTCGATGCCGGTGCATAAGTCTATATTTCAGCTAATGCGAAAGATGGAAGAAGAGGGGCAACCGATTGACCTTGTGACTTTTACTGCTAGGATAGATCCGAAGTTTTTGAAGGGGATCGGGGGAATGGAGTATTTTATAGGGTTAATGGATGGTGTGCCTACTACTAGCAACTTCTCATATTATGAGGGGCTTGTTCGAGGTGCCTGGAAAATGTATCAGGCAGGTGTTCTTGGGCACAAGATGGGAGAGCGTCTTATTGCAGAGAAGAGTGAGAAAATTATTGGTGAGACGATTACGGCACTTTGTGAGTTAGAGGAGAAGGACTGTGTATGTGAGTTTGATTTGAAGGATGCGCTAGTTGATTTATATGAAGAGCTTCATCAAGATGCGAAAGAGATTACTGGTATTGAGACTGGTTATACATCGCTAAATAAAATGACGTGCGGATTGCAGGAAGGAGATTTTGTCGTTCTCGGTGCTCGTCCTTCGATGGGGAAGACAGCGTTTGCGCTAAATGTTGGACTGCATGCGGCGAAGTCTGGCGCGGCGGTTGGGTTGTTTTCGTTAGAGATGAGTAGTAAGCAATTATTGAAAAGGGTGGCTTCTTGCGTAGGTGAAGTGTCAGGAGGTAGGCTGAAAAATCCGAAGCATCGTTTTGCGATGGAAGACTGGGAAAGGGTGAGTAAGGCGTTTGCGGAGATTGGTGAGTTACCTCTTGAGATTTACGACAATGCAGGGGTTACGGTGCAAGATATTTGGATGCAAACTCGTAAGTTAAAGAGGAAGCACGGTGATAAAAAGGTTTTAATTATTGTAGATTATTTGCAGCTTATTACGGGCGATCCGAAGCATAAGGGCAATCGTTTTCAAGAGATTAGTGAGATTTCTCGTAAACTTAAGTTATTAGCACGTGAGTTAAATGTTTGTTTAGTAGCATTGTCGCAATTGTCTCGTTCTGTAGAGTCGCGTCAAGATAAGCGTCCTCTTTTATCTGATTTAAGAGAGACAGGGCAAATTGAGCAAGATGCGGATGTTATTATGCTTATGTATCGCGAAGATTATTACGATAAGGAAACGAAGCAGAAAGAGATGACGGAGATTCATGTGGCGAAGCATCGGAATGGACCTGTGGGGAGTTTTAAGCTGCGGTTTATGAAGGAGTTTGGTCGGTTTGTGGAGGGGAAATAGTGAAAAGACTTGAGTATTACTTTGCATATAAAATAAAGCATAAGTGTTCCATTGTATTCACTTATGCTTTATTTTTTGAATATGTTTCTTATTTTCCCATAAAGAAAGATCGTCTCTCTGCAGTAATCCATTGCTCCAAGTCATCTTGGCTACGTCGGACAAGTCGATTTACTAAAACATCATGCCATACATAATCCTCTAATAAGTATATATGAACGGGGTCATCTGTATAAAAAGCAATATTACGCTCTTCAAGTGATGGGCCATAAATCATTTTT
This sequence comes from Bacillus cereus group sp. BfR-BA-01350, assembly GCF_022663775.1. Lineage (NCBI taxonomy): Bacteria > Bacillati > Bacillota > Bacilli > Caryophanales > Bacillaceae > Bacillus > Bacillus cereus group sp. BfR-BA-01350. Next base: position 403,100 of record NZ_JAKUGD010000003.1, on the reverse strand, counting down.
TTAGAATCTATTGATAAAATAAACCAATGCTCTGTAGAGAGGGTTTCTGTATAAGTTGTTATACGATGGGCTTCTAAATTTTTAATAGGATTTTCAACATGCAAGGTAATGCCTTGTACTGTGACTTTATCAGCTATCTCAGCTAGATCCTCTTTTAACGCTTCATACATCTCATCCCACATTGAAATGACAATACGTTTTTCTGCTTTTTTTATTAATGTTTGACAGTAGCTAATGATTGTTTGATTGTCTTTTAACGTAATGACTCGATTATCCGTTTTTTCTTCGGAAGTTTCTAGTTTTTTTAATGAATCACTTATTCCTTCGTAAGTAGACTGCCATTCTGATTGAGCCTTCTGTAAAAAGATTTCAACAGGTAGAGGTGAATAGCGGGTGGTGTCATTTATTTCTTCCTTCATGACAATTCCTTTTTCTACAAGGTTACCTAAAATCTCATAAATTCGCGCTCTTGGGACACCCGAATCTTTACTTACTTGATAGGCTGTGACAGGCCCTTGTTTCACAAGAGATACATAAGATTTAGCTTCATATTCATTAAAACCAATTTTTTTAAGCTGTTGCACTATGTAGTCCACTTTTTCGTCCTCCGATGTTTGCTTTTATCCCGCTTTAACGGGCAGTAAGACCCCCACCTCAAAATTCAGCGGAAGCAAAGAAGTTAGGTGGGGGGCGGGCTGCCCGTAAAAGCCCGATTGGTGGGGGCTGATAATCAGTGGGGGATGAACAAAACCCCCACTGATTAAAGTTTCACTTTATATTTCAACGTTACAATAACTCTTTACATTTAGCAAATTGATAGTTACTATTACAATAGTGACTAAAGGGGAGGCTACTAGTATGGATTTTTATTTAGACCCATCTGTATTAATGATTTTGATTGTTTTTGGGTTTGTGGCTGCATTTATTGATTCAGTTGTAGGCGGTGGTGGATTGATCGCCTTACCAGCTTTATTATTTACAGGATTGAATCCAGCAAGTGCAGTAGCCACGAATAAATTAGCATCAACAATGGGGAGTGCAACTAGTAATATTGTGTTTTATCGTTCTGGTAATCTTGATTTGAAATCGGCTTTAAAATTATTTCCAATCACTTTCATAGGTTCCATAATAGGGGCATGGACCGTTCATTTAATGAATCCAGAAGTACTGAAGCCATTAATGCTGATCATGCTTGGTGCAGTCGCTATTTATACGATATTCAAAAAGGATTGGGGAAGTATTTCCACTCATAAAAAATTGTCTGGTCGACACGTCATTATTTTTACCTTTTTTATTTTTGTTATTGGTTTTTATGATGGATTTCTAGGTCCTGGTACAGGTTCATTTTTAATGTTTGCTCTTTTATTTATTGGGTATGATTTTTTAAAAGCAGCAGGTACTGCGAAGTTTCTTAATTTAGGAAGTAACGTTGGTGCATTGTTGATGTTTATGTATGTGGGGCAAGTAAACTATGTGTATGGATTCATAATGGGAATTGCTCAAATTGCTGGAGGAATCGCCGGCTCCAGATTTGCTATAAAAAAAGGAAGCGGGTATGTTCGCGCCCTTTTCATTACCGTAACTTGTTTGTTGTTAGCGAAAAATCTGTATGACTATATTCAGTAAGTAATCTAAGTGAAGAGAATGAAAATAATATAAACTCATATTTTTCCATATAAAATTTCATTTGTTTTATTTACATAATATCTTTACAATCATTTGATAAAATAAAGTCAACTGCATATTGTGAGGGTGGGTGGTTATCCCTTCTTTCCATTTGGAAGGAAAGGGGGTGATAATATGGACTTTTTGTTTGATCTTGTACAAGAGTTTGTCAAAGCAACTGTGCGCGAAGTTTCAGCGTATTTTTTGCGGAAGCAACTTCTAGATAAGGACAACAAAAAACCCACTCCGCGCCGTAGGAAGCAAAAGGGTGGGTTCCGCAAAAAGAAATAGCTTATAATAACTACCACCCTAAGAGGTAGCAGTTAGGGAAGAGATGTTAGCGCATCTCTTCTTTTATTATATGCCATTTTAGTGGATGTCATACTTATATAGTACTCTACCGAAAATATATCATATTCCTATTTGGTGGTCAATTTGATTGCATGATTGAAAAGGTGTAGTCTTATTCCTTTTCAAACTGAAAAATATCTCGGTTAATAAGTTGTTGGAGATACCTATCCATTTCAGCCGCAGAAACTTTTCTTTCATTTTTAAACCACCATGCGCTTAATGAGGTGATTGCCCCTGAATAAAATTCAATGATTAAATCATTTGGCATCGTATGATTTTTACAAAGTTGATTTAACGCTTCTATTTCTTGTTTTCTCGTTTCGTGACTTAAATATTGTGCACGGCTAATAAATTGTTCATCAGACATTTGTGCTTCTAATATTTTACCGATTTCTTCATGATGTAGGAATTGTTCCATTACTTGAAATGGTTTACTTAATCGATCTGAAACCGGTATTTCAGCAATCATCTTGCTGTATCGTTTAAATCCAAATGTTAATAAAGCATCTTTATCTTCAAAGTGTTTATAAAAGGTTGTTCGGTGTACCATCGCGCGTTCACAAATTTGGTTAATCGTGATGGTACTATATTTTTGTTTTGATTGCGTCATTAATTCGAATAAGGAATCCCATAATAATTTATGTGTACGTCTAATACGTAAATCAATTTGTTTTTCATTATCGTTCATCTACAATTCTCCTTTTTTGTAGATTAAGTATACAGTGGCTGAAAATTGATTCTCCCTTTTTAATCTACATATGTATATTATATTACATGTGTTCTGGTTTATATAAAGCTTTTTGATTAAGAAATAGGAGGAGAATCTGCAAATGAATATGACAACTAAGAGCCTTGCAAGTGGCAAAGTTGATACTTCTAATATGAAACATACCCCCATTTTAATCGCATTACTTTTAGGGGCAATGGTTGCATTATTAAACGAAACGTTACTTGGTAATGCATTAACAGTATTAATGAAAGAATTTGACGTAACAGCTTCAACGATTCAATGGCTTTCTACAGCTTACATGTTAGTAGTTGGGGTTTTAGTCCCAATTACAGCGTTACTTCAGCAGTGGCTTACAACGAGACAGATGTTTTTGATCGCTATGGTAACATTTTTAGTCGGTACATTAATTGCGGGATTCGCACCGACATTTTCCGTTTTATTAGTCGGCCGTATCGTCCAAGCTGTAGCGACCGGGTTAATTTCACCGTTATTAATGAATACGATTTTAATTATTTGTCCGCCTGAAAAACGTGGTGCCACAATGGGGTTGATCGCACTTGTGATGATGTCTGCTCCGGCAATTGGTCCTACATTATCTGGAGTAATTGTGGATTCACTCAATTGGCGCTGGTTATTCTATATTGTAATTCCTATTGTAATTATCTCAATTATGATTGGGATGAAGTACATTCAAAATGTTTCAGAGATAACAAGGCCAAAAGTAGATTATCCATCTATCCTTTTATCGACATTAGGATTTGGCGGGCTTGTGTATAGCTTTAGTGCATCAGGTGATTTAGGGTGGTCTGATACGAAAGTGTATGGTACTTTAATTGTTGGGCTTATCTCATTATGTATTTTTATCGTGCGACAATTAAAAATTGATAATCCAATTTTAGAATTACGAGCATTTAAAGTTCCGATGTTTACATTATCAGTCGGATTAATTGTCATTGTGATGATGTCGTTATTTTCAACGATGACTTTATTACCGATGTTCCTGCAAACAGTTTTACTCGTTACAGCTTTTAAATCAGGAATTATCATGCTTCCGGGAAGTATGATTAGCGCTATAATGGGGCCAATCGCAGGTAAACTATTTGATAAATTTAGCCCGAAAGTTATTATCGTTCCCGGTATTGTGTTAGTAGGAATTGCAATGTTCTTATTTAAAGGCATTACGCCTGATACATCAATGGTACAAATTATTGTTATGCATAGCGTATTAATGGTTGGACTCATGTTTGTCATGACGGCACAAACATACGGTTTAAATCAATTAACACCAGATCTATATCCGCACGGAACAGCGTTGTTTAATACTCTGCAGCAAGTAGCTGGCGCCATTGGTACGGCTATCTTTATTTCAAAAATGTCTTCAGGAACAGCTAGCTATATGGAAAGCTCTGCAAATCCAATGGATCCAGTAGAGAAGTTAAATGGTTTAACATCAGGATTCCAAGGTGCATTTGCACTTGGGTTAATCTTTATTGTTGTTGCGTTTATTGTATCCCTATTCTTAAAAGAAGAGAAAAAGGGAGTAGAAGTAAAGGGAGTTTTACAGAACGAAAATTAAGGTTTATATAAAAAGACATCTTTTACGATATACTGTACCCTATCGAATAGACACTTAGAAAAAAGTCTATTCGATAGGGTATTTCTTGTATAATAAAAAGAAAATGGGAATCAGAGAATATTCAAAATGACCAAAAAATTATTCGCAAAAAAGAAATGCAAAAATTATCGAAGAATCCATACGTGAAATCTGTAAGCGAGAAAGAAGGCATCACCTATACAGATGAATTTAAGCGTATTTTTATTAAAGAAAATGAAAAAGGAAAAACACCACGTAGTATTTTTGAAGAATGTGGATTTGATAAATATTGACTTTTAACGACATTACCCGATGAATTATAAATATGAACCGTCATTCCTTTTGCATCACCATAATCAGCCATTACTCTCCAATTTTTAATACTAACCTTTACTGTGCTCTTACCTTTAATCCATTTATCAGTAAATAAACGATATCCTAGTTTTTCTACTTGGTAAGCATAACCAATAATACTAAGGTTATGAACAGAGCTATTTTTCTCCGGAGGATATGGTCCATACGTAACGTTGTTTTGAGTTAAATCATTTTCAAACAAAACAGGAGGTGTAGTATTTACATTAAAAGAATCCGTAGATGCTGATGCTTCAGTTGCTAAAGTAGTTGCTAAAAGTAATGGTGCAGTTAATGCTAAGATTTTTTTCTTCATAATGTCTCCCCTTAATTACTTTTTTTATTGTAAAACCATATTTTAAGTTTAATAGAATTTTGATACAAGAATGGTTATCTAAATATTTTTTGGTATAATTATCCTATAAAGAAATGTAAGTTTAACGAATTGTACGATTGGGAATCATCAGAATTTTATCCTTTTATTGGAATACAGAATTGTAGTTGTCATTTCAGAGGAAGGAAACTTAGGGTGTCTTTTCTTTATAAAAAATAAGTATGTTTGTCGATTTTTTAATATATACATACCTTGCCCCCTATAGTATAATAAATGCTGTAATTATACATTATTTTCCTTAAACTTGAAGATTTTCAATATATTATTCGTATATATTGAAAATCTTCAAGTTGATAAAAAACTAATATACTGGGGGATATTTATTATGAACAATAAGCTACTACTAACACTCTCTTGTTCTGTTTTATTTATGGGGTTAGTAGCTTGTGACTCTGAACAAAAAAAGAAGAAGTAAAACAAGCAGCAACTAGAAATGGAGCATCAGAAGAGTGGACAGACAACTCAAAAGATAAACAAAAAACAAAATCTACATTCAAAAAAGTTTCGATGGATCAATATATCAAAAACTATAACAAAATCAAAGAAAAAATGAAAAAAGAGGGCAAAGAAACCTTTCCCTTCGAATATGAGAAACAAGACCACTTAGTTGGCTATACGGTGTATTCCACAAAGTCAAAAACAGAATATCAATCAAAAGGATATACCGAAGTAGAAGTATATTTAAACGATGCTCGTGAAGTTGTACGTATCTCTTATAAGGGAAATGTAACAGATATGAATACCATCCAAGCAATGACAGAAGCTACTAATATCAAATGGACAAAAGAGATGGAAAACCTCGTACTCGCAAGGCAAAGACATAGCGATGGTATTAAAATGAGTAATGGTGTTAGTTTTGATGCCTATGTATCAGGCAACGATGATGAAATCAGTATAGAAATTTGGACCAATCACAATGATCGCTAACTAAAAAACAAATTAGGTCCTGATATATCTTCAAAAATAAAAACTGATTCCTTAACATAAAGGGAATCGGCTAATTTCTGTCCAAAATTAGTAAGGAAGTCGACGAGATAAAAAGAGAAAGGAAAGGGGACGATCATGAGATTACAACCTACACAACCGAAAGATCCAAGAATCCGTTCGGACGAGGAAAAATTTCACACCATTGACTGCTGGATGTATACATCCATTTTTACTAGTTTGCAATACAGCAATCGGTTAAAAGTATTGATTGGTATTCTATTTACTGGTGTACTCTTTTCTTTAGCAGATTACGTTATACCTGCTCTTGGCTATACGTCGTATGACAAAACAAATTTCAGTGTAGTGATTCCAATATGCGTCGTTATATTCTATGCTTTTTGCCATCTTGGGTCTGCTAGGTGGCATCAATATATTGTTCATCCTATATTATGCCTCATACTTGGATACAGTTATGCTTCCATTTTAAAAATGATTTTTCCTATTGATTTGGAATTTTTCCGTTTTTCGGTTTTACTTGCGGGAGGATTTTTACTCTTTTCCTGTTTCACGAGAAAGGTATACACCTTGCCTATGTATCTATTTAATGCCAGTGTCAGTTTGATTTGTAGCTTTTATTTATCTTATATTTTGAGTTATGTGCTGACAGGTATGAAGATTCTCCCGTACGAAACATCTTATAGCGGCCTTGCTATATTTATACTTTATTTGTTCCATTTTATATGTGGGTATCGTCACCGCTTTACCATCCCAGCCGGTATCATATCGTTTTTCGTAAGCGGCGTTGCCACTTATATATTTTACAGCATTTGGGCAAAGCAGCCATTCTTCATGGATGCTTTATTACACACACTAGTGGGCGGTTTTATCTTCACGGCGTGTTATGCGATATGCAGTTCGATTGCAACAACTTATTGCCACCAACCAAAGGCACACGTCTTTCTTCCACCGCCACCACTGGAAAAATATACAGCATATGACCAAGGATATGATGATGGGAGATATGAAGGGGAACAAGATGGATATGAAAAAGGACTGCGAGATGCTGAACGTCAAAATTATTAGACACTTTTTTCAAATAAGCCCTGTTAAATAGTAATTAAAATTAGAGTGGTTCAAGTCGAAGGAAGGCACCTTTGGGTTTCTTTTCTTTATAAACTTTATTCAATATGGGGGAGCGTCCTGAAAATACGGATTTACAACGCTAAGCCTATTTTCCTGACAAATCCTATATAGTTAAAACCATTTTTTATCAAGATGTTTTTTTTAACATCGATATATAGGCCTTGAACAAACAAAAAATATAAATCTTTCATTTATTTGTTTATTGAGTTTTAATAATTTATAAAATAAAATTAGCATATAATTAGTAAAAAAAGGAGAGTGTTTGTTAGTGGATCCATTTACTTCACGTTTTGCGAAACGATTTTTTATTACAGTTGGGTCAGCTGTAGGGTTATTTTTGATAGGAGCTATGATTAATAGCGAAGCCATAGCATTTTCTTATCTGCTTGCTTTGTTTGGGATTCCTATCTATTTTGTGATCCAGGATAAGAAAGGGAAAAACAGCTGTAAAGAGATTGTACGTAATAAGTATAATCAAAACAGTATATTGACAGTAGAAGTATATCATCATTCTGATTTTGGGTGGGGATTTCTTACGTTAACTAAAGAGGCGCTAATTTTCGTTCCTAAAAAAGGTGATATAATAAATATTCCTCACAGTAATTATTCTGATTATGGTTATAAAGGCCTTGGTACTGGAAATTATATAACTACTTCGTCAAAAATTGGGAATACAAATATGAGTATTAATAATACAAGTGAGAAAAAAGCCCCTGTTTTCTACATTGCTGCACAAAACGGTAATGAAACCCATTTTCATACAAGAAAAAACAAACAGATGTTTACTGCTGTACGAAAAGTACGTGGAGAGGATAATAGCAATCTTAAAAGTAATTATTAAGAAATTGAAGTGCAATTATATTTTCTTTTATTAGTTTTATAATAAGTAATTAATGCGAATAAGTGTTACAAAAAAACATTTCATATTTGAAGTGAACCCGAATAGTGGCACATGAAAAAAATACCTCCTGAATTCGCATACTAAGTATGCAAATTCAATGGAGGTGTTTTTCGTTTGAAGACAAGAGTTCATTACCCAGAAGAAACAAAGTGGAAAGTCATTGAAATATTTTACATTCAAATATTCGAAAATACAATAGAGAAAATTAAGAAATGTAAGATTTTTTAAGAATCCTACATTTCCTCCGTGACATCATACCGAAGCAACTTGCCCTGATCATAAAACCTCTCAAAGATAATCCCCATTACATAGAAAAATACTAGCCCGAAGCAAATATGAATGAGTGTAAAAGTAGCTCCAAATGAAGAGAATTCATACACGAGAATGGGCAATTTCGCAGTTGTCCAAACGCCTAAGAAAAATACGATGTACCGAATGCTTGCACCTTTTTTTAAGAGTAGTGCTGCGATTGGAAAGGCGACATAGAGGGGACCAGCTGCAATGCCTCCTAATAATAGAGAAAACAAGATTCCGTATATACCTGATTTTTCACCCATATATTTCATGAGTGTTTCTTTTTTCACCCACTGATCAAGTAGCCCTACAAATAGTAAGACAGGGGGGAGGAGAAACAGCATATCTAAAATGCTATTCCCTGTTAGTTGTAATGCACGCCACCCTAAAGATTGATTTATAAAAGTTAATACAAAAAGTCCGAGTAGTAAGACGAAAAAGAAGCGATATCTTTTTAGTTCTTTCATACCATCACCATCCAAATGATATAGGAAAATAGAAGTGACATGAGTAATGCGGCTGCATTACGTGCATAAGCAAAGCTTCGCCCGAATATCTTTTGTTCCATTGGCAATGTTGTAATTCCTACTGACATGAGTGTAGACATAAGTGCCGCAACTTGAGGTAGGCCTGCACCGTGTTGGACTAACGTATGACCAAGAGGGAACACGACAAAGCTTGGAATAAGTGCAACGGAGCCGAGTATTGCTGAATACATAATACCTAACAATCCGGACTGTTCTCCAATGATAGAAGAAATAAAGGGCGGCGTTAATATAGAAAGCGATAAGCCAACGAAAAGCATGATGGAGAGCATCGCAGGGAGAAGGGTGCGAAACATTTTCCATGACTTCATTAAAGCATCTTTCGTTTTCCTGCGGTCCTTCATAAAAGAAATCCCCGTAAGAATAATGGCTAACGTGTAAAGAATCACGCCGTTAATCATGATCGGATTCCTGTAAGTCTTTATATTTACCCAGGAAAAAGGATAAGTTCTTCATTTTTTCTGCAATATCCATTTGAAAATCTGCCAGTTGTTCTTTTCCAGCAGGCGTAATTTTGTACATCTTTCTCGGTTTGTCTTGATGATCTGTACTTACATAAGATTCAATTGCACCTTCGTTTTCTAATTTTTTTAGCGTACGATATAAAATGGCACTATCGATTGGATTGACGGGAAGTTCTTCCTCGCACTTTTGCAGTAATTGTCCGCCATAGTTATCACCCTCAGCTAAAAATAACAAAAGAAATGCACCTGTATGTCTTCCTGTATGTTTCATGGGTCTTCCTCCTAGAATAAATTAGGATATATACTGTTAATGACAGTATACTGTTGTTAACAGTATATGGTGCATGAAGTGTTATGTCAATTTCAAAATGTACGAATTTCGAGGGAGAAGATAACAAGAACATTGTTTTTTTAGCGCTGGAAAACGACGGATAGGGAGGGGCTGTACATCCAAAAACATAAAAAAAAGACACTCTCAAGAGTGCCTCCCCTTAGCAGCCGAATCCGCCGCCCCAACAGCTAGCGCCAACGATGATTAATAAAATAAACAGTACAACAAGTAAAGCGAAACCGCCGCCGAAACCGCAGCCTCCACCACAACTACCGCCATAGCCCATATTAACTCCTCCTTCCATAAAGACCATTAATTAATGGATTTAATTCACTTTATGTTTTTACGGATAATCTTGAGCAGGTCCTTTTGAAAAATAAAGGTGCTTAGATTTTAAGAGAGTTGACGACCTTATTTTTGTCACCGCTATTCAGCTGATGACATATTGTATTTTATTCTGTGTATTGGGGGAAGGAGGATCTTTATGGCTAATTCTGAAATGATTTTACGTTTACTTACAGATTTAAAGATTGAACAGCAAGCTTTAAAAGAACAGCTGGAAAAAATGCAAACAGCTGTGAATACTCTTGAAGAAAAATCAGTGATTGTGGAAGAAAAACCAAAGACTATTGAAGAAAAACCAGCTGTTGCTGCTGCAAAGCAAAGAGCTCATTCTGGACACCCAACATCTTTTCGTGCTTGGAGAGCATCTGCTCAAAGGAATTCATAAAAATATAAGAAAAGAAGACATCTAGTAAGATGTCTTCTTTTGCTTGTACAATCCAAATGCGATAAGAAGGTATATATCCATATTGCTTTAAAAATAAGAAGAAAATAACGATTGTCGACTCCTTTTTTAGTATGGCATGTAATAATAAATATTTTTATGTTTTGTTGCATATATATGAATTATATGATGTGTTATTTTATATATTTTAGTGATCTGTTATATCTCTTTCTTTTTTATAGGTGTCTATTCATAAAAAACTCTACATGTAAAAAGTTGTTTGAAAATGCAAGTCATTCTACTCAACAATCGGGACATATCCTTGAATAATGGGTTAAACTAGCAGTTGACCTCGTAGTTTATGGTCTGTTATATTTATACAAACACTAAAAGGATAGGTGAAGAAGTTCGGCATAGCAGAAGTTTGATTTTCGTGAACTTTGTTATGACTGGAAAAGAGTAAATAAATCAATTTGAAGCAAACTGAAATACGCATTTTTATGTGTTTATTCGGTATGCCCATTTGATTTTTTTACTCTACGGACTTATTCTCTTTTTTAACCGCAGAGTAAAGCTCTGCGGTTTTTTTGTGTTTAAAATTTTTAGGAGGAAGTTTTTATGAATAATTTATTAAATCAATTGCAGGTACCTTCAAGATTCGAACAAACTGATAATGTTTTTTGGCAAGATCCTTATATTGCTCAAAAATTATTAGAGATTCATTTAAGCTCTGATACTGAAGGAGCTAGTAGGAGTTTTCAGTTTATTGATAAATCTATTGATTTTATCCAACGAATAGCTCCCAAAAAATCTTATCAAAAAGTACTAGACTTAGGTTGTGGTCCAGGTCTGTATAGTGAGCGATTAGCTAGAAAAGGTTATACAGTAACAGGGATAGACTTCTCTGAAAACTCAATTCGTTACGCTAAAGAACAAGCAAAAAAGTTAGATTATGATATTGAATATCGTTATGAAAATTATTTGGAATTAAATGATTCAAATATGTATGACTTGGCCCTATTGATATATTGTGATTATGGTGCTCTTGCGCCTGAAAATCGTAGTAAATTACTTTTCAACATTTGGAACAGTCTGAAGGATGGTGGAAAGTTGTTATTGGATGTTTTCTCTCAAAATCAATTTGATCAGTTCAAGGAAGAACAATATTGGAGTATGAATGAAAATGGTGGTTTCTGGTCAAAGGATTGCTATTTAGCTATCGGGAGAAATCTCAAATATCCTGATAGAGTAACATTAGAACAAACAACAGTGGTAACCGATGATAAAATAGAAATTCACAACATTTGGTATCAATTCTTCACAAAAGAATTATTCATCAAAGAGGTAACTGCTGTAGGGTTTACTGTAAAAGAAATTTACGATGATGTTTCCGGTGAAACTGGCAACGAAGGAAGTCAAACTATAGCCTTATTGTTAGAAAAGTAAAGTTAAATTGAACAAAGAGAAAGAAAAAATATCACTTTTTTCAAAAAAGTAATATTTTTTCTTTTCAACGAACGGCAGCTTATTCTAGACGCCCAACATCTTTTCCTAATTGGAGAGCATCTTGGCAAAAACATTCATAAAAATATAAGAAAAGAAGACATCAATTAAGATGTCTTCTTTTACTTGTACAATCCAAATGTGTTAAGAAGGTATATCCATATTGCTTTAAAACTAAGAAGAAAATAACGATTGTCGACTCCTTTTTTAGTATAGCATGTAATAATGAAATTTTTATATGTAATATTGCATATATATGAATTATGCAATTTTTATGTTATATATTTTAGTTGTCTGTTATTTGTTTTAATTCATTTACTTATATTATTTTTTGAGCGCCCTAGTTATGGGGCCTTTTTTTATAATTGTGTGAAAGCAGAAACCCCTCAAGCATAGTGAGGGGTTACATGACTAGGGAAATAAATGATTATTAGTGTTTAATGAGCTGAAGTTCAGGATATTGCTTCTGAATTTCTTCTAAATGATTTTCGTTTATCCCTTTTAAACTTTGATCAAAGAAGCTAGTTACTAGTTTATTAATGAGTGTATAATTTGCGGCTACATCTTCACCGGGTTCATTAATAATACGTGAAAATGCGGCTAAATCTGTAAAACTATTATGATTTGTTTTTGGAATTACAACTGTGTACGCGCCAGGTTTTTCAATGGTTTTATTTCTTAAATAGGATATTTCAAACAATTCATCTTGGATTCCGCCTGTCTTTTGATTCTCCGCTTCTTTCATATAATGAATGGTGGCTTCAGCATTCATCAACATGAATGGTTTCTGAGGGTCGTCTTTAGGCATTGGATCTCCATACAATCCGCCGTCCATATCAATGGCAGCTTTAATACGATTATCCTTTACTAACATTTGTGCGGCAGTTGCTCCTCCATAAGAGTGACCTAGCATGCCGATTTTGTCATCGTCAATTAAATTTGCAATGGCTGTAAAGTTTTTATCAAAATTGCCTTTTATTACTTCGTTTAAAACAAAAGTAGTATCCTGTTCCCAATTTCGAACCATGTTATTTAAAGCGTTAGGTGTAAATTCAATTGGTACGGAATCTATACGTTTTCCATTAGGGAAAATCGTTGTTGCTGCGTATCCTGTGAAATTAAGAGCGATTACTACATAACCTTGGCTAGCTAATTCTTCTAACTGGAATGTATTTTGTTGTCCGTATAATTCCATTCCATGGCCGAATAAAAGAAGGGGGAATTTTCCCTTAATTTGAAGTGGTTTAGCATCTTGATAAGAATGTGTTTTTGTCAGCCCTAAATGTGTCGTTACGATATACGGAGCACCTTTTGTTACACCCAATTGTTCAGCGAGGGCGTCTATGTTCTCAAAGTAGGTAGAAGGTTTCCCAGATCCTTTTTCGGCAGGATAGTACACTTGTATCATAAGTTCACGATTTCCATGACTACTACTCGGTACAATGGTTTCTTTTCGATTTGTATCAATTAAATGAAAAGATTTCGTTCCTACTGTATATTTTCCTGTAGGCTCTGGGAGTGTTATGATTGGAAAAAGCAAGGGTAGCGTAAACATTGCGATAGCAGTTACGATAATTCCTAACCCTTTTAAAATTTTCATCACGAACTTTTTAGAAACAGCTGTAGTTTTTGGTTTCAAAAAAACTTGTAATGTTAAAACGAACAATAAGAAATAGGCAGGGATCATACGCCAGTTTGCGCCAATTAATATGATGGTGGCTAATAAGAATGTGTAATTTATTATTAAGGTGAATACATTCTTTTTCGTCAACCCGCGCTTGATAAAGATAAGTTGGATGCTAGACAAAAGTAATACAGCAACAAAAATGATTTCTAACATTTTCGGTTTTTAGCTCCTTTCCTAATCATATAAATGTAGATTGCTAAATTGATAATCTATAATCTTATCGGTTATATAACCGTCATTGATAATTGTATGCATGTAAGTAAGTTTAGAATGTTTTCAGATGACATATTAAGAAAAAAGTACTCATACGAGTACCTTTTTCTTAAACCGTGCCCCATAAATGATAAACCATACCGAAGACAAAAAATGCGAGTCCTACAAATAAAACGATTAAAGCAAGCATTCCGTTTTTATTATGTTCCATACAGTCAGCTCCTTTTTATTTATATACAAAAAAGCCTTTAGTCGTAATTATGGCTAAAGGCTTGGATCTTCATACTTTGTATTTTATAAAAAAGTTGTACTTCTGTATGAATTTGGAATATGATTATTTAAAGAGTAGGTGATGAGTACATGCAGGAAACAAAACAATTCCCGCTTATATCTGGAAATCTCTCATTAGATTTAGTGAATACAGAGCTAGTTAGGCGTGGACAACGTTATGATTTATTAATAACAGATGAAGATGTATTAGAATGGCTACATGTAATAAAGGTTAATCTGCCTTTTTGGAATGAAAAAACACTTATAGGAATTCAAGAACGAATGGATCAAGTTACATCTAGCATATTAGAGGCAAGAGAAGTACTGAGAAAACAGTTTGAGACAATTGCTGATCAGCACGAAATTTCTAATGATTTTATTACGTATTTGGAAAAACAAGTTGAGAAGGCACCATTTACATATAAAGTAATTGAACAGAGTCTAGTACCTATCCCAGTTGGAGAAATTGAGGATGTACTCGTATCGATAATTGCATTTGATGCTTTAACCTTAGTAGCAGAAAATAAACTTATTTTCCTTAAAAGGTGTTCAAATCCCGACTGTGTTTTATTATTTATAGATAAAAGTGGGAAACGAAAATGGTGTTCTATGAAAATATGTGGGAACCGAAAAAAGGTAGCAAAATTCCAGGATCGAAAATGTGAAGAAGTTTAGGGGATCAACTTATAGCAGTTGATCTTTTTTTATGTATTTTAAAACTAACCCCTAAAATTAATATTGACCGGTTAGTTTATTTGAAATATAATTGTTGGTAAATAAAGGAGGAGAACGATGGATAATATAACAGCAGCTAAGCAGAAAGAGGCTCCGCCAATAAGTGTACGATATTTTGCAAAAATGAAAGGGAAAGGAAGAAGTCCGTTACAAGTGAACATAAAGGACTCTTTGACGGGACTATTAGGAGGGTTTTTAACAATTCTCACCTTAACATATTTAACGAGTATAACTTCTACAGAATTGTTAATGGCTCCATTTGGGGCGAGTTGTGTATTAGCGTTTGGAGTTTGGAATGCACCGTTATCACAGCCGCGTAATATTATTGGAGGACATTTAATTTCAACTTTCATCGGTCTATCAATATATCATTTGTTTGGGAATGAATATTGGACAATTGCTTTAGCAGTTGGGATGTCGATTGCTATTATGATGCTAACAAGAACAACGCATCCTCCGGCAGGGGCTGATCCAATTGTCGTTATTTTAGGAGCATACAGTTGGAGTTATTTAGTAACACCAGTTTTAGTTGGTTCTCTTGTTATTGTAGTTATTGCTTTATTTATTAATAATATGAGTAGTAAAAGGAGCTATCCAACTTTTTGGATATAGTTTGTAAAGCGGAAAACAATTTGAGTAAGTATCCCGTTTTTTTACTATGTTTTAATTTTCATATAAAAAAATCCTTTAGTCGTAATTATGGCTAAAGGATCGGATTCTCATACTTTTTAGTTTATAAAGATTTCAGATAAATATTAACATCTTTTATAATCATAAAATCCCTGTTTGGGTATATAAACTTATCTCAGTTTAATTGGGATGTGCATGTCCCTCTAAAATAAAAAACACTCTTAATGAGTGTTTTTTATTTTAGAGTATCAACTATATATCTGGTTACTGTGTTTTTTTATAGTAATAGTAGTTAACTAAGAGCAGGACAAAACCTATCAAAAATCCATAAAGTATACTCATAAAGCATATCATGATGCCAAGAATAATAGGGAATAAAAATATGGATATTTTTCTATATTTAAAATAAATGAAAAAGAGAATGGCACTACTTGTCCAAAATATCCAGCTATATTTTATCTCTTTAAAAACTATATATTCTAAAAAAGCGCCAAGAATTATTAATGGACTCAATTGTAGCGCTCTTCCTACTAAAAATACCCCGGCAGATACTAAATCGAATATAAAATCGAAATCACTATGAGGTCTTGTTGATCCACAGTGTACACAAATCTCGGCGTTTGCAGATATGGAATTTCCACAGTCATTACATTTTATCATTTTAAAATCATTCTATTTATATATTGAAATACAAATTATTATAAACCACTACAGCAAAAAAATGAACGAAAAACTTCTGTAATATAATTTATAAGAATCTACTCAGTATTTAGGGAAAACTTTACATATTTATCTTTCTATCAATATGTGTTAGTAGCCGATAATGAAAAAAGAAGTAATTTTATTTTCTGTTCTAGAGTTAATTCTTTTTTACATGATAATTTATAAGTTGATTAATTATTTCATAAGCAACTTTCAAGATGGTAATTCTCAGTACCATCTTGTTCTTGAACAAATGTTGTAAGCGTATGTAGCTTTAGCAAAACAGAGGGTAGCACCACATGCCCATCAAGCCAAGATTTTGAAACACCTCTAAAACGCCCCTCTTTTTACAATTATTTATAAAATCAGCACATTTCTTTCGTTTTGGTGAACAATCAATTGTTTAAGTTGATGGCGATGTGACGCTACCCTTAACTGTAACTGCCAAGTAACTTGCAATAAGTTATATTACAAAAGTTTTTTTGGTTCATTTTTCCACTATAGTGGTTTATAATGAAGTGTACTTTTAATATATGGTATATATTAATAAAAAAATAATGAAGGAGCGTTACAAACTTATGAAAAAAGCTTTATGGATCCCATTATTGGTCATCTTAGTTTTAGCACTAGGATTCGGAGCTAATTACTTCTTAGGAAGTGGGAAAGTCAATACTATTATTGAGAGAGCAGATTCCTCGATGGAAAAAGAAGGTTATAAGAGGGCTAATGATTTATATGCAGAAGCTAGTGAGTTAAAACAAGATAAGAAAACAGATGATTTAAAAACTTTGTCTAAAGAGATGAATCGTTTAAATGATATGAAAAAAACAGAAACACCGAAGGTTACACTAGAGCAAATTGATAAAGTAAAAAAGCTACCTAAACATCAATTTGAAAAACAAATTACAAAATCTTTATTAAGTGTTGAAAAAGAGACAGAAGAACTGCAATCCCAATTGCAAGAAAACGAAAAGAATATGAAGTTGGTTGAAGAGATTCTTAAAAATAAAGAATTAAGTAATGTTGATGAAGTAACGAAAGATGGTCTTATGAAGTTCACTATTAATCATCCATTAATTAAAGATCAAGAAAAAAAGTGGTCAGAATTAGTTACAAAGGCTAAAGAAGAAGCAAAATCTTTTGCAAAAGACCAAGAAGAGAAAAAGAAGTTAGCTGAACAGAAAAAACGAGAAGAACAAAAGAAAAGAGAAGAGCAACAGAAGCAAATTGCTGAAAAACAAAAACAAGAACAACAGCAAAAACAAGAACAACAACAACAACAAAAACCAGAGCCAGTGAAAAAAGAAGTTTCTAATGTGGAAGAGAAAAGTAATAAAGAAAATGTGAATAATGAAGCTACTACTCTAAAAGTACCTAATTTCCAAGCTGGATTGTCTATTGTAAATTCATTCTTAAAAGCTCAAGGTCATCCTGGAACTGCGGTATATGTAGAAGAATTTGAAACTGAAGATCAATACGGATATAAAGTAACAGATTGGTCTAAGAATGAAACAGTTTTCTATGGAGTAAATAAGAAAACTGGTGCTTTACAAAAGTTAGATATGTAGATTTTAAAAAAGAAAGTGTTTTTTCTCACTTTCTTTTTTTATATGTAGAATTTTTAAAATGAAAAAATAGATGAAGTAGCCGAGTAAAATAAGAAGTCAGGTCATAAAGACATATCCTTTTTTTAGGGGGAGTACCAACAAGTCGCTTAGCTTGGTAAATCCGTCTTTTCATCATTTTACTTCATAAAGAAAAGACACCCATATAAGAGTGTCTTTTCCGATAGTTTGTTTAGCAGAAGCAAGCAGCTCCAACGATGATTAATAAAATAAACAATACAACCAATAATGCAAATCCTCCAGCAAAACCGCAGCCTCCGCCGCAACTACCACCAAATCCCATAATAGTTCCTCCTTTAATAAGAGGGGAAAACAAAGGGTCACTCGTGTTTTTTAACGGATTCCATTTACTTTATGTTTTAACGTATAAATATGAGCAGGTCCTTTTGAAAATAAAAAAAGACACCTTGAGGTGCCTTTATGTAATTAATATTCGCTAGCGTAAAATTCTTTTATTAGCTTTATTTCATTTGTATCCGGATCAAACTTAAATATTTTAATTTGATTAGATTCGTCTTTATAGGCAAATGTATGATCGCCAACTTGGGTCATATTACTAGTGTTTAACATAGGATCGCTACTATGGTCAGTGATTTCTACAGGTTTCTCACGATCCCAAAACGCAATGACAATGATCAAGATAATAAGACATATACGTATGTTACGTAGTTCTCTTGCTAGAGGATGCTCCATATGATAGTCTCCTTTTTCATTTGCTAGATTTTGTGTATAAAAGAGATATTTTCTATGAGAATATAAATAAAAAAGACACTGTAAAAAGTGTCTTTTTTATTTAATTTATGCGCATTGCTTAATAAGACGCTAGTTCCTCAAGTTAAATATGAGTAACTATGTAGGGTAGTTCTATTATAACATTTTAACCATTAATGGGTCTATATGGAATTTGATTAATGGTTATGTTTGATTATTCGGAATGATACACGTAGTGAAAGGTATTTGTTACCTACAGTAATTGTAAAATATAATGATGTATATAACTAGTCTTGTAATAAATTTTTACTATATTTAAAATTAAAATGGAAAAAGTATAAAGAAGGAGCTGTAACATATGGGCGCTTGGGGAACTGGGTTATTTGATGATGACACGACTTGTGATGTGAAAGAGCAGTTTATTGAATATATAGAAGAAGGTAACAGTGTAGAAGAAGCAACTAAGCTCATTTTAGAAGAGTATGTAGATGAGTTTGATATAGAGGAAGATTTAGAAGTAATGTCTTTAGTATACATTGGTCTTGCGGCAATACAATTGGAGAAAGGGTGTCTTCAAGAAGAAGTTCGTAACAAGGCAATTGCATTAATTGAACGTGGGGCTGACCTTGAGCTTTGGGAAGAAGCTGATATGGAAGATTATGAAGAGAGAAAAAAAGTTTTAGATGAATTTAAGCAACAGCTGATTAACGGTTAATATTTTTCAACATGAAAAGGAGACATCTTAATAGGTGTCTTCTTTTTTCATTGTGAATAAAGTACGGAGCTATATTTCCCTTTACACGAACATAAAGGTATAATATAGTTTAGTTAACTAAACTAAACTATATAAAATCGTGGCTGGAGGAAGAACGCTATGACGAGATCATATAAAGAAGTAATTAATGAAATGAATCGAGCCTACACAGAACTCTACATTTTACTATTTCAAGATTTAAAGGATGAGTTCGGTCTTACTGGGCAGCAAGAGAGCATGCTATTTCATATCAATTTAAATGAAAACACAACAGCGAATAACATTGCGAGTACGTTTAATATAACGAAAAGTGCTGTGAGCCAAGTTTTATCAAAATTAGAAAAGCAACAGATGATTTCAAAACAAGTGAATCCGAATAATAAAAGGGAGTATTTCCTTACACTTGGTCCAAACGGTAGTAAGTATATGGAGCAGTTGTCTGAGTTAGATGATGTATTAATTGAGAAGTATTTTTCAAAAATTGATATCGGTGCTTTAGAACAAATGACGGATACGTTAAAGAAAATAAATAAAGTTATATTGGAAGAAAAACAGAAGGATCTTGATTGTAATGAGTAAGAACTTGAATGAGGTAATGAGTAGAAAGGAGGAGAAGCGTGTGATGAGTTACATACCAAATATGATGACGATAGCGAATTTTATTTGTGGGATATTGGCCATTTATTCTGTTTTCTTTCAAGATATGTATGGTGCAGTCATGTTCATTATTACAGGTATGGTATTTGATTTGTTTGATGGCATGGTTGCTCGGAAACTGGATGCTGTTTCGGAAATTGGCGGAGAGTTAGACTCATTTGCAGATTTAGTTACTTTTGGCGTAGCGCCATCTATTCTTGCCTATAGTGCCTCGTTAAAAGATTTGCAATCTATCGGGATGATATGTGCGCTCGCTTACAGTATTTGTGGAATGCTGCGGCTTGCGAGATTTAACACGCAGCAAAGTAAACTCCCGACGTTTATCGGCATGCCTATACCATTTGCGGCAATGTGTCTTCTTATTTTATGCCTCCTGAATAATCCAATTTCCGTGGCGTTTGGTACATGCGTACTCGCTTATTTAATGGTAAGCAAAATCAAATTTCCTCATTTTAAAAAAGATATATCTGAAAGCTTGAAGTCCGAAAGATGGGACTAATGAGAAAGATAAAGGAGCATAACATGATTCGTATGGCATTAAGATCATTTAACATACAAATATATTGTTTGCTAGGCGTGATGTTAGTAGGATGGCTGATGACCCCTTTTCGAGCCCAGTTTGTAGGGGGAAGCATTGGTCTCTTAGTGAGTATGTACTGCGCCTGGATTTTAGGAAGGCGTATTGAAAAGTTCGGAGATAGTATCGTAAAAAAAGAAAAAGCACCGATGCTCGGAATGATGAACCGGTTCGCAGCCGCAATTCTCGGCGCGATTATTATGTATGAAATTGAACACCGTGAGTACATGTGGACATTTGCTGCTGGAATTATGGGTGGGTATTTCTTGGTTATTATTAATTTGGGGTATTATAGTATGAGGAATGAGAAGAAATAGATGAGTAAACTCTCAAGTATAGAATGATATACTTGAGGGTTTTTTTATTATATAAAAAGTTTGCTCATTTTAAATGTATCTATTACTTGTTGCAACATATCCATTAGAAAAACCCCCATTTCAGTACCTCTAACAATATAACATATATATTCCTTATTTTTGGAAATCTTAATCTATTAAATGTCTCTTTTTCGGAGGTCCTCCATTTGTTTAGAAGGATTTTCTATTTTTACTAAGAATGAACAGTAATGTATAATCTAATTTCCATGAATGTAATAGGGAGGCAGTGAAATTTGAACAGGAAAATTTGGTATGTATTTACTTGTTTTGCTCTTTTAGTATCTGGTTATATTGTTGTCCAATATTCTATTATGGATGGATTTCAAACAGGGCTTGTAAAAGCGAAGCTCATGTATGGATCTAAATTAAGTGAGTTCTGGTATGTGATGTTATTTATACATATTACGACTAGTATAGTAGCATTAGTAATTGGTCCGTTTACATTATCCACTAAATTTAGAGAAAGGAATATCAACCGTCATCGAATAGCTGGGAGAATCTATATGGTTGGTATATTATTAGGCGGCGTTTCTGGACTATATCTATCTTTTTATGCTACGGGAGGATTGGTGGCGAAGCTAGGTTTCGGTTTGTTATCTGTATTTTGGCTAACTTCAGCATATCAAGCGTTACATAGAGTTAAGAATAAAAAAATGAAAGAGCATCGGAATTGGATGATTAGAAATTATGCTTTAACCTTTGCGGCAGTTACATTAAGAATTTGGCTACCGTTGTTTATCGTTCTATTTGGAATAGAGCAGTTTGAACTTAGTTACGCGGTTATTGCTTGGTTAGCGTGGGTACCTAATTTAATTATCGCAGAATTATTTATAAGACAAAGACTGAATAAAGGAAAATACGAGGAAAATGAGGATTTACATTTTTGATGTGAATCTGCTGTCATATTGAGGGCAGAATTCTTCAGTAGTTCAATGTTTTTATAGATGTAAGCATGTTGCTATCTAACAACGAATAGCTGATTCCTAACGAGAGTAATAATAAAACCCAACATAAAATTTAAGAAAAATTTTATATTTACCCCACTTTTTATTTTAAAAGTTTTTCCTATCCTATAAACAAGTTACATCAAGGAGGAGACTGAAAATGAAGAAGTGGGGATTTTTTATTTTTAATATATTCCCGATATTTGAAGCGAAAGTACTATTTTTTAAACTATGTTCTAAAATAATAGATGAAAATGTAAAGTTAGGGGATTCCACATGCATACAGGAGTTTTAATTAGTTATTTGTATACATATTTTTTCACTATAATTTTTTGTATTGTATTTCAAATTGGATTTTATTTTAAAGCGAAAAACAATATATCTATTCGGCATTTTCTATGGGTGTATGTTTTTCTGTTTTACCTTTCGCTCGTGTATAAGGTGACGCAAATCGCGACTGTATGGGATATAAGTAGATATGAAACGTGGATTCGTGTAAATCAAATTAATTTGACTCTATTTGATACGGCAGGTAGTACTACATATCTTTTGAACAT
Source organism: Bacillus cereus group sp. BfR-BA-01350 (assembly GCF_022663775.1). NCBI lineage: Bacteria > Bacillati > Bacillota > Bacilli > Caryophanales > Bacillaceae > Bacillus > Bacillus cereus group sp. BfR-BA-01350. The sequence goes on along the minus strand of NZ_JAKUGD010000003.1, from coordinate 380,741 downwards.
TGTACTGTTTATGCCATTCGGTTTTTTATTACCGACCATTTGGCCGCAATTTAGAAAAATGAAAAACACCGTATGCGCGGGATTCTTTTTTTCATTGGCAATTGAGTTAAATCAATTACTAAATAATAGAATTACAGATATTGATGATTTATTTACGAATACTCTCGGGACGATTGTTGGGTATGTATTATATACAGCATTATTTAAAATGATATTGAAAAGAGAGGAAAAAAAGATTGATACGAACTCTTCGCTAGTCATAAAATACGAGGCTATTTTTTGTTTAGTGTGTTCATTTGTAGGAGCGATGTTAATTTATTATCCAGCTTTGTTTGGAAGACCTGTCATCATTCAGTGAGGTAATTACGAATTTCTATTTAACGCTCGTACGATATTTCAATTTACAAAAAGCCTTTAACTCGTTATAGTTAAAGGCTTTTATCATCATAATTTTTACTTACCAACTACCCACTCGAGTATCCGCCTTCAACCACTTCACCCAATCCAAATCCTCTACCTTAAGCAAACTAAGTGAAACACCTTTCATGTCTAAAGAAGTGAGCAGGGTACCGACTTTTACGAACTTCACATGCAATCCTTCCAGTTCACACAAACGGCGAATGTCATTTGCGAAAATGTATTGTTCCATTAATGGTGTCGCACCTAATCCATTAATGAGAATCGCAAAGTTGTCACCTTTTCTCCAGCGGTAAATGCTTTTTAATTTGTTCATTAGTTCAATCGCTAATATTTCAGCAGAGGATAGTGCTTCTTTACGGTAACCTTTTTCTCCGTGAATACCGACGCCGTAAAAGACTTCATCATCGTTTAATGTGAATGAAGCTTTTCCTTTCACTGGATCGTTTGCAGGTGAAAGAGCAACTCCTAATGTGTGTAAGTTTTCTGTAACAGAACGGCCGAGTGTTGTTAGTTCTTCTAAAGAGTGTCCTTCAAGAGCGGCCGCACCAAGTATTTTTTGAACGAAAACAGTACCAGCAACACCGCGTCTTCTTTTATTAAAAGAAGCATCATCTTCAATTGAAACATCGTCATTTACGATGATATGGTCAATTTTTCTTCCTTCGCCTTTGGCGATTTGTTCTGCTGCTAGAAAGTTCTCAACGTCATCTTTAAAGTTTTTGATGATGAATAGTATACTTTTATCTTTTGGCATGAGGCGAGTTGCCGCCACAATTTGTTCTACTGTAGGCGGAGTGAAAATACTGCCGTTTACTGCCGCCGTAAGCATTCCTTTTCCTACATAACCAATATCAGCAGGTTCATGTCCGCTACCACCACCGCTTATAATAGCGACGTCTTGCGTCATTTTTTCGATATCTTTTACATAAATGATGTGATTTGTTTCGTCATAATTTACTTTGTCGTTATGTTCAAAATAAAAGCCATGCATCATATCTTGAACGATATTTTGTACATCATTCATAATCTTTTTCATTGCTTTTGCCACCCTTTAATTACTTTGCTGATTGCTCCAGTAATAGTAGTAATTGATTGTTTATCATATTTTTCATAAGAGAAGACATAATGGAAGGATCTACTTCGCACTTACTTTCAATCCAATCTTTTATCGTTCCAACGAAGCCGTGACTATAAAAGGAGGCAATCGTATTTTTTGTCTCATCAGAAAGGCTGAATCCACAGCTCACAGATAGTTCATCAATAATCTTCATATATAAGTTTTTCGTATGCTCAAATAAATAGTGATTAAACGAGTTTTGTTCAATGACTTTAAAAGCGTTTCGATAAAATTTTTGATTTTCGTAAAAGTAATCAAATAATAAATCAAAAATGTTTTCCCACGTTTCATAGTCGAGAAAGTCGATAATGTTTTCCTTCGTTTCTTCTCTATAAATCCAGCCTAATAGTTCAAATTTATCTTTAAAATGATAATAAAAAGTTTGCCTACGCATTTGACAGTGTAACATAATATCGCTCACTGATATTTTATGAAATGACTCTGTTTCCATTAAATATTTCAATGAATTCGCGATTATCTTTTTAGAAATTATAGAAGAGGTCATCTGAATCATCCCTAGAATGTTATTAATATAAAAATCCTATCTATAAATGAGAGCGGTGTCTTTAGACAGATTGTCCATTTTGTCCGTTTACTATAAAACGCTTTCATTTTAACATGAGTAGTAAGAAGAAGATTTCAAATATATCACAATATATTAAAGGAATTGAGGGAGAATCACAATGAAAAAGATTATAAACAAACCAGAAACATTAGTAATGGAAATGTGCAACGGAATGGTTATGGCTCATCCGGAGCTTGAGCTTTTGAAAAAATATAAAGTAATTAAGAAGAAAGAAATGAACGAAAATAAAGTAACGTTAATTAGTGGCGGCGGTAGTGGTCATGAGCCGGCACATGCGGGATTAGTCGGAAAAGGAATGTTAGATGCGGCAGTGTGCGGAGATGTGTTTGCGTCACCTTCACAAATTCAGGTATACCAAGCGATTAAAGAGACAGCTAGTAAAAAAGGTACGTTATTAATTATTAAAAATTACAGCGGCGATATTATGAATTTCAAAAACGGAGCGCATTTAGCGACGGAAGATGGAATTGAAGTAGATTACGTAAAAGTGGACGATGATATTGCGGTAGAAGATAGTTTATATACAGTAGGACGCCGCGGCGTTGCGGGCGTTATTTTAGTTCATAAAATTGCCGGTGCAGCAGCGGAAGCAGGTATGGATTTAGGAGCGGTGAAAGCTGTAGCGGAAAAAGCAGCTGCTAACGTGCGCACAATCGGTTTAGCGTTAACGTCTTGTACAGTTCCAGCGAGCGGATCACCTACTTTCACACTTGCGGAAGATGAAATGGAATACGGCGTAGGTATTCACGGTGAACCGGGAATTAAGCGTGAAAAAATGCTGTCAGCTGATGAATTAGCGAACCGTATGACAAATGATTTAATGAAAGATTTAGGAGTAAAAGATGGCGAGGAAATCGCACTTCTAGTTAACGGTTTTGGCGGAACACCACTACAAGAACTTTACTTATTTAACAACGCAGTTACGAGAGAATTAGCTGCTAGAAACATTAAAATCAATAGAGTATTTGTCGGTAACTATATGACGAGTATCGATATGGCAGGTATGTCTTTAACGGTAATGAAGTTAGATGATGAGCTAAAAACATTACTATCGAAAGAATGTAATACACCAGCGTTTAAAGTAGACGGTCCAGTTGAAAGTGTTGAGTATGTAAATGTACTTGAAGAGGCAGAAGAGAAGGAAGTTTCCTTTGAACTAGAAACGGCGGAAGAGCACGCTGTGATTAAAGATAATGTTATTACATTAAACAACATGATTTATCTCGTTGATAAAATGAGCGATATTATTATTAAAAATGAAGTACCGTTCTGTGAGTTAGACACGCATGCAGGTGACGGCGACTTCGGAATGAGTGTGGCAAAAGGATTTAAGCAATTAAAACGTGAGTGGCACTCTATTGTAGAACAAGAAAACGTAACAATCGGATCATTCCTTGACGGTTGTTCGATGATTATTATGGAACATTGCGGCGGTGCATCTGGTCCAATTTGGGGTGGAGCATTCCGAGCAGCTAGTAAAGCAGCAGGCGAAAAACGTGAGTTAACAGTGAAAGAATTCGCTGAAATGTTGCAAGCAGCTCTGCAAGGCATACAATCGATCGGTGAAAGATCATTCGGAAGAGGAGCGGTAGTTGGTGACAAAACGCTTGTTGATGCACTTGCTCCATGTGTAGACTCATGGTTAGACAACGCTTCAAACGAAGTAGACATGAAAACTGCTTTTGAAAAAGGAGCAGAAGCAGCGGTCAAAGGCGCAGAGTATACGAAAGAAATCGTAGCTCGCATGGGCCGCGCCGGTACAGTTGGTGAAAGAAGCTTAGGCTATCCAGATGCAGGTGCACATGCACTTGGGGTGATCTTTACGGAGATTGCGGGTAGTTTGAAGTAGGAATGAGAAGATCCCCTCTGCCTTGTGGTGGAGGGGGTTTTTTAATTATAACCATCATTCTTTCAGCGGAAAAGTTTATTTATTAGCCAATCTAGAAGCAGCCTCTTCAACTTCTTTATATGCATTTTGTAATACTTCATTTGGATCTAGTACTGCTGTTCCTTGTGCACGAACGATTTGATAATCTTCAATACCAAGGAAATTAAACATTGCTTTTAAATATTTATGAGAGTATTCCACTTCTGTATACCAATTATCGTTTGTATAGATTCCTCCACTTGCTTGTATAACAAGCATTCTTCTTCCATCTTTAAGTAATCCTACTGATCCAGTTTCAGTATATTTAAATGTTTCACGTGCAATCATGATATTGTCCATGTAATCTTTTAACTTTGATGGAATATTAAAGTTGTGCAAAGGGAATACGATAACATACGTATTTGCACTTTTAAATTGTTGTAAAATCTCGGACATACGTTCCGTTACTTTTTGTTCTTCACCAGTCAACTCTTGTCCATTACCTTGTTTTTCCCATGCGCTTAAAACAGTTTTATCTATCATTGGTACTACATCATCGTATAAATTAATCTGTTCAATCGTTTCATTATTAGAAATTAATTCTTTATAAGATTCTAAAAAATGCTTAAAAACCTTAATGCTTACTGATGATGTATCATCCACTTTCGGATGTGCGTTTATGATAAGTGTTTTGTTCATTTGTATTTCCCCTTTTTAAAAGTTTTTTACATTTTAATTGTAGACCAAGTTAATCGTCGATTAACTTGGTCTTTAATATAAACTCTGAAATTATTTTTGTCAAATGAAATACATACTACTCTAAAAGAGCCTTTTTTTTATTTGACTAAAATTCTAAATGGTCCTAAGATACAATTTGATAACCCTTAAAATAAAAAGCAGGTGATTTGTATATGCAATATAGTGTTGGGGTTGAATATGCCTTGCATTGCCTAGTTTATTTAATTAATAATCCTTCCAAAGAAAGTGTTGGAATAAAAGATTTGGCAGAGTTTCAAGGTCTTTCTGAAACATTTCTCTCAAAAGTTTTCGGTAAATTATCTAAAGCTGACATTGTAAATTCTGTCCCAGGTGTAAAGGGAGGATATAGGTTAGCTAAGTCTCCGGAAGATATCTCTTTTTGGGATGTAATAGAAGCTGTCGAAGGTCCAAAACCTATTTTTCAATGTAAAAATATTGTGCAGAATGGTCTACTATATCGAGACGAGGCTTGTAATTCTTGTGAACCTAGCAATTCTCCTTGTACAATTAACTTAGTAATGCTTGAAGCAGAAGAACATATGCGTGAGTTCCTCCGTAAAAAGACTCTTGCATGGTTAGATAAAGAACTTGATATTGTTTTACCTGAAAAGATAAGGGTAGATACTCGTGAATACTTCAAACAAAAAAACTCTAACTAAATCGCCATGACGAATTAGTTAGAGTTTTTTTGTTTTTTAACAATATCAATCAACTTTTATTTGTCTAGTTTAAAGTCTATTTCCATCGCCAATTTGATTTCTTCACGTATGTACCACATATTAGTAATTTGTCCCTATCAAAAGGAACGTTTTTTGCATTTAATATATTGTAAATATATTTTATTTCGAAAGGATGTGATGATATGGCTCATAAATCTACTGGATTAATAGTTTTAATGATATTTTACTAAGTTGAGGTTGCGTCACATCACCATTAAGCTAAGAAAATACAAATCCCCTATAACGAAAGTTTTATGCATCGTTGACTATTGGTAATGAGACGCTACGTCTACTAATTTTGTATAGAACAAGCATGTAAAAACTAAAAACTATTACTAAATCAAATCATGTTCTCTATTAACAATTTTTTTGATTTTATTCCCATATAAAACTTTCTTTGGATTTATAACTATAAGTAAAATCGCAACTATGGAATAAAAAATTGCAGTATACATAATTAATTCAATTAATGGTCCATTTATTATGCCAATAAATAAATTGAAGAAAAAGTGGATGATCACTGGAATAATTAAATTTTGATTTAAATTATAAAATGTTGTCATAATAATTGTAGTAGATATAATTGCAATCATAAAAAACAAAATATATTTGATTAAATTACTGCCTGTAAAACCTGTAGTAAACCATATAGGTAGATGCCACATTCCCCACCAAAAACCAATAATGATTGAAGATTTTAATGGTGAGTATTTTTTCTGAAGCTCCATTAATGCAAAACCCCTCCACCCTAATTCTTCTCCTAGTGGTCCGGATACAATAGTTTTAACAACATAATAAATTAACACGCCCCATGTAGTTCTATTAAAAATAGAGTCTGCTTCACTATTAGTCGAAATGAGAAACAGCATTGTCAAAAATATAATTATTTGAATGATACTGACAGTAAGAACGATAGAGTAGTTAAGTTTATTTTTAAATCTATCTTTTACGAATTGAATAAAATTTTGTCCAGGATAAATTCTTTTAAATAGAAACATAAAAGCAAAAGTGGAAGACCAAGCTGATATGCAGAGCATTACATCAAAAATCCAAGTTGGAACATGTAATAATTTTGTAATTCCTACAAGCAGAAAAAGTGGCCAAAAAATAATGTTGGTTAGTAATATAAAACTTACCACCGGCTTTTTCAGTCTTTTATCTTCAGTCATATACAATCCCACCTTAAGCTAAATTTTTAACATACTATAGTGTACTTATTCAGCGCGTTGAGATAATGAACCGAATATTCTTTCTATTATATTTGACATATGTAAATTCCTGCAGAGATTTTTCATTGTATATTTTGGAGTTACTTGACGTTTACGTTATAAGAGATATATACACCTTGGTTAATTTTAGATGCAATGGGTATTTCAAGATTTTTTTGCTTCATATATTAAAGAATATGAAACAGAACCAGAAAATGAAAAGATTTATACAGAACTATAGGTATATATAATTTTATACATTTACATAGTTTTTTAATTTTAAACAGTAAACTAATTCTGGATGGTGTCCTTCTTCAATCTCTCCTGTTGGCCTAAAACCCACTTTTTCATAAATCCGCTTTGCGCGTTCATTATCGTAAATAACCGATAAGAATATTTCTTCACATTTGTACGTCTGAACCATACTATCTATTACTGCCTTTAAAACAGGAACCCCATACCCTAACCCTTGATATTGATGGCCAAGCATCATACTAATTAACTCATATTGCTTCGTTTCATTTCTAAACCCATACGAAGCAAAACCTATTAAAATATCATTATCATATATAGCTTTCGGAGTAAATCCAAACGTTTGGCAAGCTGCAAGAAAGAAAGCATTTGAACCAACCCATCTTTCATATATTTGAATGTGTTTTTCTTGAAGTTTATCTGATTTTAAATTAATAATTTCAAAGAAATTTTCTTCTGTTACATCTACTAATTTTAGATTCATCTTTTCTCCTCTTTCCATTTTTTACATTATCTATTCTAATTCTTCATTGTATTTCTCATTCCTTTATCCTCTTAATAGATAAAACTATTCAATTTCAAAAATAGTCCGAAACCTTAACTTGATGGCAATGGGGTAGTACCATATACCTATCAAGTTAACAGAGAATGTTAATAGATAAAAATACTCCTTACAAAAATAAAGTGAAAAGTGATGTAAAATGAATTCGTAGATTTGAATAAGTAGGGGGAAAGTTCTAATACACAAAAAAGAAATTGAGGAATTATTTGAAGGCGTACCACCAATATTTTGGGAATTTTGTACGGTAAGCAGTCAAAACTATAAAAATTGATTGTAATGTGTTCGCTTAAGCCATTACCAAAAAGATATTAACCACTAATCATCGGCACTTTGTTTTTGGTAATGCGTTTTAGTGACAGTGAAAGAAGCCATTGAGAAATGGGGCATTTCAGATCGTCGGATACAGCTGTTATGTAAGCAGAGCAGGATTCTAGGAGCATATCGGCTCGATTGGACATGGGCTATTCCAGAGGATGCTGTAAAATCTGTTGATGGACGAACGAAATAAATCTTAAAACTACAGGGAAAATACAGATTGCTGTGTTATCTTTTTTACGGAGGTATACATTTATGGATATACGAATACTGCTTGTCGAGGACGATGAGCATATTTGCAATGCAGTAAAAGTCTTTTTATCTGGAGCGGGATATAAGGTGGATGCTTGTTTTAACGGTGATGAAGCGTATACCAAGTTTTATGATAACACCTATCAGCTTGTCATTCTTGATATCTTGCTACCGGGAATGAACGGTCATGAGCTTTTAAGGGAGTTCCGTAAGTTGAATAATACGCCGGTTCTGATGATGACCGCTCTTTCCGATGATGAGAATCAAATCAGAGCGTTTGATGCGGAAGCGGACGATTATGTGACTAAGCCGTTCAAGATTCAGCTATTGCTAAAACGTGTGGAGGCGCTGCTCCGTCGCAGCGGTGCAGTGGCAAAGGAACTGCACTATGGCAAGCTGACAATTTTGCCGGAAGATTTCAAGGTTTTTTATGACGACGAACAATTACTTTTGACCCTTAAAGAGTTTGAAATCTTAATGCTACTGGTGCAAAACAATGGCAGAACACTATCTCATGAAGTTATTTTGTCCCGCGTGTGGGGCTACGATTTTGACGGTGATGGTAGCACCGTGCATACTCACATTAAAAACCTACGGGCGAAGCTACCGGATAATATCATCAAAACAGTACGCGGAGTGGGCTACCGATTGGAGGAAACTTCATGAAAAAGAATGGGATATTTATTAAGATTTTTGCCTATACGATAGTTGCTATGTTGTTGATTGTTTTCGTAACTACCGCATTGTTTTCAGGTCAATTCTTAACACTGTACAGAGCAGTTGAAAGGGAACAAATATTAGTGTCCTATCAGCCTTTGGTCAATAGAGTAAAAAATAGTGATTATAACGATATTCCCGTAACAGCGCAAAGGTTTCGTGACAAAAACCAATCATTTGAGTTTTGCATTATAGATGATAATGGCGGTGTGGTTTACGCTACGCCGGGTGCTGATACCTCGGATAATTTCAAGGGTGACTTTTACTATGTAGTGCATAATGATAAAGCCCTCGGCTATTCTGTCGTCGCCCAGACCAGACCGGGCATAACTGCCTTTTACAATGAAATAATTGTGCGAGCATTAGTTGCGTTGGCCATTATACTCACCCTCTGCCTTGTGTGCGCGTATGTTTTTGCACGGCAGATAACCAAACCCATCAAGCGACTAGCGGATGACGCCGGGAAAATGACAAGGCTTGAAGATGTACCGCAAAGCCTGCCTATACGCCGGGATGAATTAGGCGATTTGTCACGTGATATTCACTCTATGTACGATAAGTTGAAAGATACCATTTCTCAGTTAGAAAATGAAATCCTGCGGGTAAGGGAAATGGAGGAAGCACAGCGATATTTTTTTTCGGCGGCTTCACATGAGCTAGAAACGCCTATCGCGGCAACAAGTATCTTGCTGGAGGGTATGCTCGAAAATGTAGGTGATTACAAAGACCATCCCAAATACCTGCGCGAATGCATGAAGATGATGGACGCGCAGGACAATGTGATTTCCGAGATACTGGAGATTGTCAACCTGAGCGATGGGAAAATCTCTCAGGATTCTGAAAAACTGAAAGTCAGGCAAATAGTGGCTGACATACTGCCTGACTTTCAGATATTAGCTGAAGCAAACGGTCAGTGTATTGTTATGGACATTCCTGATGGACAAAACTGCCTTGTCGATTCTAAAATGCTTCAAAAAGTACTTTCTAATATCATTTTGAACGCAGTACAGAATACGCCTCCAGGCGGTGAAATTAGGATATGGAGCGAGCCTGTGGATAAACAATATCGCCTTTGCATACTAAACACAGATGCAAGGATAGACGATACAGTTCTGCCTAAGTTATTTGACCCATTCTACCGTATGGATAAAGTGCGGGGGCGGAAAAGTGGGCGCAACGGTTTAGGCTTGACTATCGTGCGGAAAACGTTGGAAGTAATGAACATTGAATATGCTTTGGAAAACGTTCCGGATGGCGTTCTATTTTGGATGGATTTGCCAAAGACATAAATAATACAAGGAGAAAAAATAATGAAATCAGAAAACCGAAATAAACTTACAATTACATTGTTTGTAGTATATATGCTGCTGTTGACAGGCGTCATTCTCTTCAAGTTACCATTTTATTCTTCTGAAATATCAGACGGGATACGAGTAATCAATCTGATTCCATTTCAGGGGTCTTTCGATGACAGCGGAACTATTGATTTTAGAGAAATAAGAGATAATATACTTATTTTTATCCCTTTAGGTATATATATTTGTATGCTAAAAAGTAAATGGCCTTTTATGAAGAAAGTTCTTCCCATTTTTACTTTGACATTGGCGTTTGAAGCTATACAATTCATTTTCGCAATAGGAAGAAGTGATATTACTGATGTACTTGGCAATACGCTTGGAGGGGTAATAGGCATTGGTATTTATGCTTTATTGTTCAAGATTTTCAAAAACAGGACTGTTAAGGTTGTAAATATACTCGCCTTTGTAGTAACTGTTTGCGTAGTATTATATTTCACTTATCTGTTTTATCTCAGCCATTTTGTTATGAGGCGTCTGCACCACTGATGTTAGCAACCAAGCTTTATCACTTTGACCGACAGGGTTATTCCTGCCGGTCTTTTTTTGTTTTCTCCGCTACAGACAAACTACAGGGAAAATACAAATTGTTTTGCCATAGGAGCATGACAAACGTAAATGTCTATTTTACGCCATACATAGGATGACTACCGCAATGAAAATGAAAAAACTAATCGCACTCGCTTTATCATTTTTTCTCGTACTATTATTTCAACCAACCTACTGATTGATTGAAATAGGAATATTTGATTAACTTTATTGTCATTGGATCCCCTGCCACATTCCAACCATCTATACTCCCAAAAATGAAAATTCGAGCTGTATTCCGCAAATAAGTTTTTAAAATTATCATTTTGGGGTATTTATTTTTCCTAGTTTGATGGGGAGGGGTAGCACCAACAAAATGTTCTTATTTCTTCAAAGCTTTTATTGCTTCACTTAAATAAATAGTATGTCACATACTAATTTCATTAATTAAGAGGTTTCATGCACTACTTCTTATAAGTTGATCTTGTAGCGCTTTTTCTCGTAATTCACTATGTTTTCCAAAGAAAATAATGAAAGGAAAGGCGATGAATACATTTGCAAAATGACAATATTGTAAGAATACACGAATGTTTGTAAGAGAGTTCGATGTTTTCCTTTTTCTTTTTCTATAATCTTATTCATCTCTTTATACATTCCTATCATGGTGCTACCTCATTTATAGGTTATGAGAAAGGGTATTTTTTGCACTATTATCTATTCTTGGATATTATTAATAATATCTATATGAACTTATGTTTTTATTAAAAAGGTTTGGCGGTGTGTAAAATGATGAAAGGGATTAAAAATATCGAAACGAAAGAACCGATAAACATGTTTCTATTTATTCCCTGTAGTACTCTTTTGTTTGATAATATTTATCAACATTTTATTCTTGGAAAGGATTTTACACTAGAGAAGCTTTTATTTGAACTCGTATTTTTATTTATTTTCATTTCATTTTTTTTATGTAATAAGTGTTTACAAAAAATGAATAAACAAATGTTTACAAAATATATTTTTCTTGGTGTTAGTATTATTTATCTTTTGGCATATGATCTTATGTTTATACGTGATCCAGGTTCGTCTTTACATATCCCATATTTAGAGTGCTTCCTAGTAATTTCTGCACCTTTATTTTTAAGTATTCATTATCTTCTAACGGTATCTATTTGTATGGTATGTAGATTTTTAATTGCTATTTATTATTTTGAAATTAATTATCCAATATCATTAATATTATTGTTTCTAATCATTTTTGTTACGTCATTTTTTGTATTTCTTTCATTAAAATTTTTAGTACAAAAAATAAAAGCATCCTATGAAAAACAAATGAAAGAAACAGCTTTATCGATAATGAGGATAATGGAACTAAAGGATCAATATACGAAAGGGCATAGTGAACGTGTAGCCAATTATGCTACGATTCTTGCTAAAGAAACAAATGAATATGATGATAATTCTTTAAAACAATTTCATTTTATTTGTTTATTACATGATATAGGAAAAATAGGTATTCCCGATGAGGTTTTAAAGAAAGCATCTTCTCTTACAGAAGAAGAATATAATCTTATTAAGACACATCCACAATTAGGATTAGAAGTTTTTAAAAATATATCTTTAATAAAAGATAGTGAAGATATAATTCTTTCTCATCATGAAAGATGGGATGGAAAGGGCTATCCTCAAAAACTAAAAGGAAATCAAATACCATTATGCGCAAGAATTGTTGCAATAGCAGATGCATTCGATGCAATGACTTCTTCAAGAGCATATCGTTCGGCTCTATCTCCTGAAGAAGCTTATAGACGTATTATAGAAGGATCTGGTACACAATTTGATCCTTCTATAGTAGAGGTTTTCAAAAAGGTATTTCCTTTGTGGGAAAGAATGGTCCCGAATTCTTTTCGTTAAAAACGCATGTCTGAAATCGATTCTTATTTGAGGTATGATGAATGCGAAAAATGAAACCCCCGAATCTAATCGTAATAAAAATTTGGAACTAGATCATGAATAAGGCACATAAAGAAAAGGTACCCATATGGGTACCTTTTCTAATAGTTTTTTAGCAGAAACAACTACATCCGATAATGATTAATAGAATAAATAATACAACTAATAAAGCAAATCCTCCAGCGAAACCGCAGCCTTCGCCGCAACTACCACCATATCCCATAACAATAGTGCCTCCTTTAGATAAAAGGGTAAAACTAGGGTTCATTCCATGGATTTTAATGGGTTCACTTTACCTTATGTTTTAAAGAATGAATGGAGCAGGTCCTTTTGAAAATAAAGAAAAGACGCCATTAGGCGCCTTCCTTTTAGGTAGATAAGACTTTAGTTTTCCAATCTAAAGAAATTTTGTATCAGTTCCTTGTGAGTATATCATAATATCTGATTGATTTATTATGCATTGTTACATACTTCTCTAAATCCCTCTATTTTTTATTTGATAAAATAAAATCCTAATATTACCAAAAGTTAAATAAATATTTCTACATATTCAATATATTTACATTAATTACAAAAGTGATACATTTAAGTTATAAGCTATAAAAACTATTAAAGGGGGATTTATTATGTTCAAGAAATTAGTAGTAGGAGTATTGGCAACTGGTATTGCATTAACAGGAGGAATTGGGGCAGCTTCAGCTGATACGCAAAAAGCTGTGAGTTCTCCGAAGCAAGCAACATGCTCAATTCCTTATGAGTATTCTAATGGTAAATTCAAAAGAACTCTGTATTACTCAAATGGAGTATATGCTAATAGTTTTACTGAAAATGTTTGTGGCGGGACGATTACGTGGTATTTAAAACATGTTCAAAATGGAGTTGCTTTTTACGAAGGTAATTTAAAATAGTAGATTCTTTGAACCTCATTTATTGAGGTTCTTTTAGTTTTTAAACTGATTCTTCACAAAAAAAGACACCTAAAGGTGCCTTCCTGCGACTTTTGTAAGTATCTTTTACGAAATTATGATTGTTTTTTATTTTGTATTTCAATCAGTTCATCTGGTAGCGTTTTTGTATAATATTCTTTTTCTGTTAGTTCAAATATAAATAATGCTTTTTTCCAGTTATAAACAACCTCTTCTACATTATGTTGTTTAATCTTTAATAAATATTGACCTTTTAAATAGAATAGTTCACCTAATAGGTATAAAGTATTTAAATTAATTGCTAATTTTATACCCTTATCAAGGTATTTTATTGCCTCTTCATGTTGATATATGGAGTCTAAACATTTTGCTAAATTTAACATGATTTTTAATTTAATTTCTTTATCTCTAGGAAAATCTAACTTATTAAAATTAGTTAAACATCTTTTTAATATATTAATACCTTTTTCATAATTTTTATTTTCTGCATAAAATATAGCCATTGTTTGCATAATATCTATTTCTCTTTCTGATAAAAAATCAGAATTAGTTAAAGTCAGTTTTAATGCATTATTTAAAAGATCTAAAGCAGTTTTTATTGATCTATCCACCATAAATATAGCAATTGCTTCGTGCCATATTAGAAACTGTTTCTCTTCTTTTGTTTGAAAATTATTTAAGTTTTTCTCTTTTTTTACTATTTCATAAAGTTCTTTATATTGTTTTTGCTTTAAGCAGTCTTTTATTACGTATTTTACGTTTTCTACATATTTTAATCTTTTGTTTTGAGTTAGTGCAAATATATTATTTGGATCAATACCAAGTCTTTCTGATAATTGATATAACAATATACTAGATGGATAAATCATACCTTTTTCAATCTTGCTAATTTGACTTTGTGAACATATTCCATGACATAATTCGGATTGTGATATATTTTTTTTCATTCTAAGTTCTTTAATGATAATACCCAAATCGTTAAATTTCATTTTTCCACCTACTATCTAGCACTTTATTTATAAAGAGATATTCCTTTACCTTAATGTAATGTAAAAATAATATAGTTGCAATTATTGTTTGGTGTAAAGGGCTTACCGTTTTTATAAGGTGGTGAGGATTTTAGTATGTACAAAGAAGATACCCAAAGGTGCCTCCTGCAACTTGAACCATCTTAATTTTAATAATATGTATTGGAAGCTCATACGAATATTATTTTACCATGTTAAATACCTAAATTCATTGAGAGAAAGATATAACTCATTATTCATTCTGTCAAAAAGGATTTATCTAACGTAACGTATGAACGTTCCATAAAATGTATCAAAAAAAATGAATAAATCGTAATTGGCATGAAAAAAGGGTTTTTACTATTACGTAAGAACCCTTAAACAAAGAAAAAAGTCGTATGTGCCTCTATAGTATTGTAATGAAATTAAATAAAAACGCTATTTTAATACAAAGCGAAATTGAAAGTTAACAAGCAATACTTAAAAGAGTAAGAGCTGCAAATCCGTAAACTAATAAGCTACTAGTAGCAAGAAATTTTATAAGTTCATTTGTAGAAATAATAGTTAAACATAATGCTATAGATGCACCTATAAAGAATTGGTACTTTGTATGTATATTTGTAAGATTAATTATTACAAGTACAGTTAAGAAAAGTGAAATGAAGTTAAAATATCTTTTCATTGTCATATTTCCTTTCAATGTTTGATCTGTATTTATTATACCAGTGTGTACCAGTAATAACATACTTTGTAATGAAGTTTAATAGAAATCTTATTTTGCCATAAATAAAAAGTCGGTTGTTTCCACAATCACTTTTCAGTGAAACAATGCAATTTTTTAGAAATAAAATATGGATGATTCCTGAAAATGTTATAGGATATAATTCAATTTTTATCCCGCGTTAACGGAAAGTAAAACTCCCACCTCAAAATTCAGTTGGAGCAAAGAAGTTAAGTGGGGGATGAACAAAACCCCCACTAATTAAAGTTTCACTTTATAAGAAAGGAATGACTATATTATATGAAAACTTGTCTAACAAGGTTACATATAAAAGAGCAGCTAGCAATAGCTAACTGCTCAATACAAGGAGATACAGAGAAAACTAAATGAATGTTGGCATACAGCCTATCAACATTATGGACATAATATTGAGTTTTATTCGAAGGAATTCATGTTTTATAAATTACATTACGATAGTCGATATTCTCCATATTGACCAGAAAAGAACCAAGAATTCTAGTGAAATTCCAAGTGTTCTTTTTCTAGTTTTTTGAAATTCTTTTATTAAATAGCCAACAGCACTAATTGCTATAAGAATGAAAAGAATAAGTTCTAGTGTAACTGGCATTTGATTCGCCCCTAATATGTTAATTTGTAATATAAAAATTATAGGATATTTTTGTGGTTAGTAGTGAAAAATTTAGCAAAACTATCTTCTCTATATGAAAAAAGATCCTGCTGTCTCCAACAGAACCTCTTCTAAAATGGCAAAGAGTAACTCTTACCTTACTCTTTGTTAATAATATTACAGGAATGTTAATGAAAATCCAAGACTCCTTATATTGAGAAATAAAGAAGAATTATTCTAAAGAATTCCAATATAAAATTAGAGATTACCATGAAGGGAGTTATAACGAGTTACTACCTATTATATATTCATAAATAAAAAAACATAATATTAATACGGAAAAATATATTAATATGAATTTTTGCATATTTTAAAATTCAATATATCCCTCAAAACCTTTTAATTGTATAATGTATTTTGTCATATTTTTAGATTTTTCGACAAAAAACAACATGAATAGAGAACAAATTGGGAGAAGGAATTATGTACACAAAACTATTAAAATCAATTACATCATTATCACTTATTGGTGGTGCTTTACTGTTTACAAATGGTAGTGATGTGAGAGCAGCTGAGGCAAGTATTTTTTCTGATGTGCCTACGTCGCATTGGTCGTATCCGGCAATTAAAGATTTATCGAGTAAAAATATTATTTCTGGTTATGGAAATGGGAAGTTTGGTTTCGGTGATGTTGCGACGAGAGAGCAAGTTGCAGCTTTAATTTATCGTGCGTTGTTACCGAATAAGCAAGGTGGTACGTTTAGTAATGATGGTGCTCGTTACGTATTAAAAGATGGATCTACTTTAAACAATCCGTATCGAGATATTCGCTCAGGATCCACATTGTTTCCAGAAGAGGTTTTAACGTTAACGAAATTAGGGATTTTTAACGGGGATGGAAACGGAGGTTTTAGACCGAAAGATTCTGTTAGCCGTGCAGAAATGGCGCAAATTATTAAAAATGCTTTTCAAGTTTCGGCTAAGCAAAAGCATACATTTAATGATGTTCCGAATGGTTTTTGGGCAGAAGGGGCGATTAGTGCGGTGCAGTCAAACGGGATTGCATCTGGTACAGGCGACGGGAAATTTGAACCTGCTAAAACGGTAACGCGTGAACAATATGCACAGTTTTTATATAATGCTTTGCAGTATAAAAAGCCTGCGGTTGCGGTGCAAAATACAGGAGATGCAGCACTATTAGCAGCATTCAAAGATGAAGTACAGAAGCGTATTAATGCGTACGAAACGAATATTACACTTCCATATAAAACGACAAATAGTAATACAAAAGAAGTGATGAATACACTTTTTAACGCCTATAAAGAAGTGGCAAGTAAAAATGAGTATACAAATAATAATAGATCGAATGTTTCATATGGACTTTCTGGATCACCTGGAAATTATACGTTTACGCTAAAAATTACATATCGTGAAACGAAAGAACAAACAGAATATGTAATGAAGCAAGCGAAGGCAATTGTTTCTTCTATTACACAAGTTGGGATGGATGATCACGAAAAAGTGAAAGCGATTCATGATTATGTCGTAAAACATGTTTCTTATGATACGTCTTATAAAGCTTACACAGCATATGAAGCACTCGTAAATCGTTCTGCGGTTTGCCAAGGTTACGCACTATTAACTTATCAATTATTAAAAGAAGCGGGAATTGAGAATCATTTTGTAGTAGGAACTGGAGACGGTCAGCCTCATGCTTGGAACTTAGTGAAAATCGAAAACAAATGGTATCATCTTGATACAACATTTGATGATCCGGTTCCAGATGAACAAGGCCGCGTAACATATTCCTATTTCAACTTATCAGATGAGCAAATCGCAAGAAATCATGAGTGGAACCGTGGGGACTACCCGCAAGCTACAACAAATTATTATAGTACATTAACAAATAAAATTGCGGCAGGTAGTACGAAAACTCCTGCGTATCAGCAAATATTAAAAGATACAAAGTTAAATTATTTAGGAAATGAATACATTGCAAACAACTACAATGAATTCAAAAATAAAATGCAGCAACGTTATAATGCAAAATCAGCAAAGATTGAAATCCTTTATAAGCAATCAATGAATGGCGCATTGCAAGATGTGAAAAAAGCAATTGGAGAAATCGGTTATCCGCAAGGGGCGAACCGTGTTTCTTATAAAGCGGAGCCGTATAATGCGAAAGAAGGATATTCTTTAGTGACGATTACGTTTATGTAAAAAAATAACCTGGATCCTATGGGATCTAGGTTGTTTTTTTATAACTTAATTTAACATATCATTTTATTTATATGTTACACCGTTCAAAAAATCTGCTTTATAGAGCGTGCCCTGTGCCTATTAACTTAAAAATTTTAAATTACCCCAAAACGAAAAAATGAACTTTTTTATTGTAAGTTAGGATACAATCTCGTTCTGGGGTAGTTGTATTTTCTTAGCTTGATAGGCGATGAGAGTCCAATACATATTATTAAAATTAAGATAATTCAAGCCGGAGAAAGGCACCATAGGGTGTTTTTTATTATCCTTCGACAAAACATGACAATATACAAACGAATTGTTTGCTACTATGAGATGAGAAATCTTACATTCTAAAAAATCTATTTAAAATAACCAATACAGATAGGCGTGAAAAAATGAAACGAAAGTTACTTACGGCGTTAACATGCAGTACATTGCTTATGGGAATGGCTGCTTGTAGCTCAAATGAGAAGGCTGCAACTGAATCAAAACCTAAACAAGAAGAAAAGGTTCAGGAAAAATTGAAAGTTCAAACCATTCAAAAGCAACAAAAAGATAGTTATGTAGTAAGTGAAGATGAATTATCTAAAGCGGCACAGTCGATTGGTGAAATCCAAAACGAGCAAACGATAAATGATATGATGATACATATGTCTTTACAAAAACTCACATTCAATGGGAATAATCTTCATGTTTCTGGTACTCGTGATGTAGGGCGGTTTCAAATGATAAAAGAAAACATTCAATACTTAAAAAACAACTTAAATGTTATCAATAATGATGAAAGACCCAAATATGAATCTATTCTGAACAAATGGTACGATGGAAATTTCGAATCTGCAGTTGAAGACTTTAGGGAAATTCATTATTTACGTTCTGGAACAAAGCAAAGTATGGAAGGATCTAAACTAGCTAAAAAAACTGTTAGTGATGAAAAAGAATTTATTCTCCATTTCTTTGGTCAAGAAGGATTAGATATTCATAATAAAGAATGGAAACATGGAGAGTTATAAAAATAACACTGAATTTCACTCCACTAGGAAGTACAATGTTTTTACTCTGCAATACGGTATTTCCTTCGGAGATAGTATCACATTGGCTTAGTGCATAATTTTACTCATGCCCTCTTCTATATCATTTTTAAAAATATAGATTTTAATTGTAAATAAGGAATCTAAATTTTATTTAATACCATTTTTTACGTGATAAATGAATGGTAAAATTTTCTTATGAGCAGTTCCACTAGGAGTTTGCTTATAATGAGATTTCATAAATACACAGTAATGCTTATGTTTCTAGCCATTGGCACAAATGCCGCATTATCCATGTGGCTCAAGAAAGGACTTTTAGGTGTTATCACGGCTATTGTTCTCTTGTTAATCGCTGCATGGACTACAAAAAGAACTCATACAGACGACCAGCATAAATAAACTATTATATTTCTCAATAAATAAAACAACTTAATGTGGTAAAATAATAGTTGGATGGGAGTCCAATACATATTATTAAAATTAAGATGGTTCAAGTCGGAGGAAGGCACTTTAGGGTGTCTTTTCTTTTTTCTAAAAGAGAGTTTCGCTTTCAAGAAGATACATTTTCAATGGATTACTACCATGAGTATATAGATAAAGTCCATCAAAACATGTATGTTCATGAATATGTAAAATTACATAAATTTTCCGAGAAAAAGAGAGTATAATTTCTTATTGTGTAATAAAGATAAAGCTCGCCTACGGGAATAGGCGAGCTTTTTTAACATATAAAGAAAAGACAACTTTTCAAGTACCTTTCTTTGAGTTGAAACATTTTACTAGGTTAAGTTTTGTGATGATTATTTCTTTTCATTTAAATGAACTAGAGTAGTACATCACTTTATTTTTAAGCATCCTTCTCAACAAATATGAATATTTTCATTATCCTTTTCACTACAAAGGGTAGTAATTTAGAAGCTAAAAATGCAAGCACGAAAGCAATTGCCCATGTTTTTATCCATGATTTGAGAAATAAAGCTGTATACCCAACATTCATTGAAACCATGACGAAAGAGATAATACTAGATATACCTAAAATCATAAAGAGATTAAAAATTATCGGTTCAAATTTTTTATTGATTTTCAAAATTAACACCTATTTTCTATATATACTTTGCTGTCCGATTTCACCAACATCTAATCTTACAGTTTGAAATCTATGTTGTCCAGCTTGTTGTACTTTTCTGCAATAGCAATTATTGAGATGTTAAATAGTTTGTCTGGGATGGGAACTCATGATATTGCTATCAAGCTAAGGTTGTATAAATGAATACTTTATCTTTTTTATAGCATCGAAGTTCATTTTGGGGGCGAATGTAATATTACATCATTAAAGTATTAGTTACACTTGAATTTCTGCATATCGCATGTCTTTTCCAATAGTTTTTTAGCAGAAGCAAGCAGCTCCAACGATGATTAATAAAATAAACAATACAACTAATAAAGCAAATCCTCCCGCGAAGCCATAACTATCACCAAAGCCGAGAACAGTTCCTCCTTTAAATAGGAGGGGGAAAACAAAGGATCAATTATGTGTTTTAACGGATTCCATTTACTTTATGTATTTATGAATGGAGCAGGTTCTTTTCAAAATAGATTTATTCTTTGAAGGAGTTCAAGGACAAAATAGGAGAATCTATATTATTTATTAATAGGGAATAAGTGGGGAATAAAATTTCCAAAAACACAGATAGAAATCCGCTTTTATACCTTTCATTAAAATAATGCTAGCATTATATATTGTAAGGAATACTTATCCTTAATTGTAAATGAAAGGGGGGATTGGTATGAGTTATGGCTATGATCATCCTCCTGAAAAACATCATAAACACCACAATGAAACTTTGTCAACGGGTGTATTACGTAGACATTCCGCTACGTTGTTTCTTACTGTGGAAGCTATGAATGTTGATCCAGATGATACTCATACAGTAACTGTTGAAATGTTTGATTGGTCATCGGGTTCTCCGGTATTGTTACCATTAGTAGACCCTTCAACACAAACATTGGCACCTAATCGACGTGTTACTTTTCGTTCAGCAGCTCTTCCTTCAGGTGTTTTTGCTTATGAAGTAAGAATCATTCGTTCGAAAGATAGAGATGTTGTTACGAATGTTTTTGGTCTTAGTGCAATAGTATTTAACCCACAAGAAGGAAATAATGTTTTACAACATGATTTAGCAAAATTAGATCTTAAATAGCTTTTATAAAAGTTTATTTATTGGACAAGATTAAAAAAGAGTAGGATTACATCCTACTCTTTTTTAACATCAATTATATTAAAATTTTAAAAGAAATCCTTCATCATTTTCACATCTTTAATATTCACTGTTACACCTTCAACTTTATCCTTCTTCTCATCTTTAGCAATCGTAATTTTCTCATTATTATCAACCCATACAAGAAATTCTTCTTTTGTGTCATCTTTATATGTAACGGTAATAGTAGAATGTGCCGATTCTCGCTTTTTTTGATCTAAAGTGATTGTTTTAGGCGTGCCTTTTTGAACTGCGGAAACGATAGATTGTATCATTTCTTCGTTGTCTGTTTGAGATTTTGAAACGTTGTTATTTATTGTGCTAAGTATTTCAATGTCTGTAATATTTGCGGATTTTAATTGAAAGGTAGTTTGTGTATGTTCTTGCTTAGCTTGTGGAGATTTGTCTGTAGCTGAGGTACTGGCACAGCCTATTAAAGTGAAAGATAGAGCGGTTAGAGTACATATAGATATGATTTTTTTCATAGTATCCCTCCTTACGTTTAATTATAACAATTTTCTGTTAATTTAGGTAGTTATTGTAAGTAGATTTATTCTACTAGTTTTGGGATAGAGTAAATTCAAGAGGAGGTTAACCTTAAATAATAACCATCAGGGTCTACAATACGAAAATCCCTCATTCCCCAAGATTGCATTTTAAGGTTAGATTCCACTGGATAATTTTTTTCTAATACATGTTGGTATATTTGTTCAATATTATCAAAAACTATGATAATCTCAACACCTTTACCTTTTGGATTCAGTCCACCTGTTTTTAAATAATGATTTTCATTGAGAATATAATCAGGGGTCAATAATAAAGAAAAATCCCCTAGTTTAATCTTTGCACCAGTCGCATTCTTTTTTGAGAATACAAGGGTAAGGATTTCCTCATAAAAACGAATAGACCTTTGCAAATCTTCAACAAATAGCTCTAGACGAAAGTGCATATGTACTCTCCTTTTCATTTTTTTTCAAATTTTATGTTTAACATTTCGAAAATAGGTGTACTACATATAATATAACAAATAATTCATTTTAAAGGAGGAAGTTAAAGATGGAAACGAAGTATAGGAAACCTTTTGTATATGAATTTATTACGGAGAAAGAGGTCATGAATGCGGCGAATGATCTAGTGAAGAAAGGAATAGACCAAAAAGATATTTACGTATTAACACACGAGAAAGAAAGGACAGATAGAATCGCAGACAATGCAGACGTGAATACAATTGGTATACAAGAGGAGGGACTTGGGACAAGTATTATTAACGTCTTTCAAAAAACGGGAGATCAGTTAAGAAATAAGATGCAGGAGTTAGGACTTAATGAGGAAGAAGCGAACTTCTACGAAGAAAAGCTGGATGAAGGGAAAATCTTGTTATTCGTTAAAGATTTAGAGAGAGTCGGTGAATGGTTACAAGAAAGAAGATGCATGTATTCTATTTAAATTTGTATCCTGTAAATCTATAAATCTATTACGAAAAGGAGATGGGAAATATGAGTGAGAGCGGACTAAAAGAACAAATTACTGGTAAAGTGGAAAAGACAAAGGGACAAGTAAAAGAAGGAATTGGTGAAGTTACAGAAGATAGAAAGTTGAAAAATGAAGGGAAGTGGGACAAGACGAAGGGAACGATAAAAGAAAAAGTCGGAAAAGTGAAACAAAAGATAAGTGATGGGTTGGATAATAAGGAGTAATACATATTTATCAAGCTTTGGTTCCATACCAAAGCTTGATAAATACAATATAAAACGAATATAGGAGGGTTAATTGTGGGACTTATTATTACGTGTATTGTAGGTGGACTTATTGGTGCGTTAGCTGGAATGATTACGGGAAAAGACTTTCCTTTAGGTATAGTTGGTAATGTGATTGCCGGATTAATCGGATCTTGGGTAGGTAGTGCGTTATTTGGTCATTGGGGTCCTGAATGGGGAGGCATCTTTATTCTTCCAGCGTTATTAGGTGCAATTGTCTTTATTTTAATCGTTACATTCTTCTCTAGAATGCTACGGAAAGCGTAAGTATGATAATGAATGGTAATCTTAAGTTTGTCATATGCGACTATAAAGTTAATAAGCTCGTAAAAATACATAAAAAAAGCATCCAATTCAAATAATTTGGATGCTTTTTTTATGTATTTTGCATAGGAATGAGCGGGAGATGAAGGTCCCCCGCTCATTGAAATTACACTTTCTATTATGTATTAAACCATCGTTACTTTTTTACAATTATTTATTCTTACGACCTGCCGAGGTTCTATATGAGATAAGTCCTCGTTATTACCTATATCAACTACAATCGTATTCGTTAGTATGTTAATAATGGAACCAACTAATTTTGTAGCATGATCGTGTCGATAAGAAAATTGAACGAAATCTCCCTTTTTAAAGTTGTGCTCTTCCATAGATAGATCCCCCTAAAAATAATGTTTATACATTATACATACACAAATTTATAAGGTTTAAACATTTGGTATTATTTTTTTAGTGTTAAGCTGAGAAAGATATAGAAAATTTATTTATAATAAAAATAAAAAAATATGTTTAAAACTAATTTTTATGGGTAATTAACATAGTAGTAGTTTGAGATAAGGGGGCGGAAATGATGAATTTGGCAATAAATATTTTGCAAAATGATGTAGGTTATACGGTACAACTTAATGGTGAAATTGATGCATATACAGCATCAGATTTGAAAAATAAGATCATGCCTATTGCAAGCGAAAAAGAGGTTCATATTGTCGTAGATTTTAATAAGGTAGATTATATGGATAGTACTGGTTTAGGTGTTTTTATAGCACTATTAAAAGCAGTTAAGAAAAATGATGGAAAACTAGAGTTTATTGGTGTATCTAAAAGGTTAAAAAGATTATTTGATATTACAGGGTTAACAGAAATATTAAATTTGAATTCCGATTTTGAAAAAGTAGAAAGAAGGTGACTAGGGATGATGGAGAGATTTGAAAAGATAGAAATGAAAATTCCTGCAAAGGCAGAATATGTGGCTATTATTCGTTTAACGATGGCTGGTGTTGCGAATCGAATGGGCTTTGCTTATGACGATATAGAAGATATGAAAATTGCTATTAGTGAAGCATGTACAAATATTGTACAACATGCATACAAAGAAGACGTTGGAGAAATTGCAATTGTCTTTGGGCTATATGAAAATCGATTAGAAATTATGGTTGCTGATAATGGGGTTAGCTTTGATTTTAATAACTTAAAAAGGAAAGTTGGTCCGTATGATATTAGTAAACCTGTAGAACATTTGCCGGAAAATGGTTTAGGTTTATATTTAATCAATACGTTAATGGATGATATACAAATCATGCATGATGAGGGCATGACAGTTTTAATGACAAAATATATACAAAGAGAGCAGGTGGAGAATGATGGAAATCCAATCTCAACCTACGAATCTTACTAAAGAAGACGTTATTAAACTAATTGCAGAATTTCAACAAAACCAATGTGATGAAGCGCAGGAAAGGTTAGTTGATCATTATAAAAATCTTGTCTATTCTATTGCATATCGCTATTCAAAAGGCGGGCCGATGCATGAGGATATTATACAAGTAGGCATGTTAGGGCTCTTAGGCGCAATAAGAAGGTATGATTATTCGATAGGGAATGCTTTTGAGCCTTTTGCAATACCTACGATAGTAGGGGAAATAAAGAAGTATTTACGCGATAAAACTTGGGGCATTCACGTTCCAAGGCGAATTAAAGATTTAGGCGGAAAAATTAAACTTGCGATAGAGGAACTAACAGATCATTTGCAGCGTTCACCGAAAATTATAGAGATTGCGGATCATTTAGGACTATCCGAAGAGGAAGTGCTAGAAATTATGGATGCGAAAAATAATTATCGAGTATCTTCCTTAGATGATGTAGTTGAAAATGCATCTGATGGAAGTTCGGTAGCGAGAATTGAATCTGTAGGTGAAGTAGAGCAAGGATATGAAGAGACAGAAAGGCGTCTCGTTTTAAAGGATATTTTTAACGTATTAAATGAAACGGAAAAGAGTGTTATTCATTATATATTTGAAGAAAATTTAAATCAAAAAGATACAGGGGAACGGTTAGGTATTTCACAAATGCACGTTTCTCGTATTAAAAGACAAGCGATAAGTAAGTTGAAACAAGCCGCATTTTTAGATACATAAAAAATTTTAAATAATGATGTTTAAAACATGAGAAAAGGGGTACTTATTAAGTATAGGAGGAGATATGAAATGTCACACGATGTGAAAGAACTAATCGAAGGATTGAATGAAGATTTAGCGGGAGAATACTCAGCAATTATTATGTATAACCATAATGCAGCTACAGTTTCTGGTATATATAGACAAGTGTTAAAACCTTTCTTTGAATCTGAAATTAGTGATGAACAAGGACATGCCCTATATTTAGCGGAGAAAATTAAGACGCTAGGTGGTACACCTACTACGATCCCTTTACGAGTGAAACAAGCAGAAGATGTTAGAGAAATGTTAGAATATGCTAGAGAATCAGAATATGAAACAATTAAGCGTTATGAAAAGCGAAAAGAACAAGCCGCGAATTTAAATATGACAGAGTTAGTTGTAAAGTTAGAAGATATGATTGCAGATGAAACCAATCATATGGAAGAATTGGATCGTCTTTTAAATGATAAAGCAATGGTGCTAAATTAAAAGTGGAAATTTATAGAGTGAAAGAACAAACTCTCATTTCTGGGGGTTTGTTCTTTTGCTGTATAAAAAATAGGTATGAGTAGGAAATTTTCATTTTGTAACTGAGTATGTAATACTAGAAAAATAGAAAATGATAATCGATTTACATTTTATATAAGAAAAGGGGAAATCACTTGTGTCCATTTTAATTGTAGATGATAATCCGGTTAACATCTTTGTAATTAAGAAGATTTTAAAACAAGCCGGATATCAGGATCTTGTATCGCTGAATTCTGCACAAGAGCTTTTCGAATACATCCATTTTGGAAAAGATTCTTCCAGGCATAACGAAATAGATTTAATACTATTAGATATTATGATGCCTGAAATTGATGGACTTGAAGTTTGTAGGCGATTACAAAAAGAGGAGAAGTTTAAAGATATTCCTATTATTTTTGTAACAGCTTTAGAAGATGCGAATAAATTAGCTGAAGCACTTGATATAGGTGCAATGGATTATATTACAAAACCAATAAATAAGGTTGAATTGTTAGCGCGTATGCGTGTAGCATTACGCTTGAAATCGGAATTAAATTGGCATAAAGAACAGGAAGAGAATCTTCGGAATGAACTAGATTTAGCTACGCAAGTACAAAGAAACTTATTAAGTAGCCCATTAAGAGAAGAGCATATAAAAATTGAAGCAAGTTACTTACCTTCATTTAAACTAGCTGGAGATATGTATTACTGGTATAAAATCGATGAAAACCGCTACGGTATTATATTATTAGATGTGATGGGACATGGTGTATCTGCTTCCTTAGTTTGCATGTTCATTTCGTCTGTATTACGTGAAACGATTAAAAGTTTAATCGACCCAGAACTCGTTATGAAAGACTTAAATAAATATATGACTCTTTTACATAATGAGAATGACAATATTCCATATTATTTTACAGCGATATACTTAGTAGTTAATACAGAAGATAGAACGATTGAATATGTAAATGCAGGACATCCTTCTGGATATGTTTTAGTTGATGAAACAAATGTAGTTGAACTAAATCGCGGGAGTTGTGCGGTAGGGTTTTTTGATGAAATAAAAGTTGAAAAGACAGTTATACCTTTTGAGAAAAATGCTCAAATCGTATTGTTTACAGATGGCGTTCTTGAAGCAATTGCAAGTGATGAATTTGAAGCTGAAGAGAAATTACGTACTTTTACAGAAAGAAAATGGGGAGAGCTAGAAGAAGAGATAGAAGGGTTTTATAAGGAAGAACAGAAACAAGCGCAATCAGATGATATGTGCCTCATTATGATACAAACGAATGCGAAATAAAAAGCGTATGAAATCCAAACAGAGGATTTCATACGCTTTTATTGTATTTTTTGATAGATTTGTTCGTTCGGATTAAATTGGGTATAATGCGGCATGATATCCGAGAAACGAAGAGTTTCTTTATTTCCTAAACATAGGAATCCGTTGTGACCTAAACTTTCATAAAAGAGTTGCTGTACTTGGTTTTGAAGTTTACTTGTAAAGTAAATTAAAACGTTACGGCAAAGTATAATATGAAATTCGTTAAA
Organism: Bacillus cereus group sp. BfR-BA-01350; assembly: GCF_022663775.1. Classification (NCBI taxonomy): domain Bacteria; kingdom Bacillati; phylum Bacillota; class Bacilli; order Caryophanales; family Bacillaceae; genus Bacillus; species Bacillus cereus group sp. BfR-BA-01350. The sequence continues at coordinate 353,075 of NZ_JAKUGD010000003.1, read as the reverse complement.
AGATTGATCAGTTACTAAATTATGTTGTGCAAAAATAATGTTTTGTAACAGTGAAGGATTAAAATAAGCAAAACGACTATCCGTTGAATAATAGTTAGAAAATGCTTGTGTACCGCCAGCTTGTAAATAATTTTTCGTATAAGTTTGCATTTTATTTAATGGAAGAATTCCTTGTTTTGCCTTTTCTAACACATCTGTATTCATATCCGTTGCGTAAATAACAGCTTTTTCACTTAACCCTTCTTCGTGAAGTAAGATGGACATGGATAAAACTTCTTCACCAGTTGCGCATCCAGCATGCCAAATTCTAATTTCAGGATGCTTTCTTAATTCAGGAATAACATGCTCTCTTAGCGCCTTAAAAAAGATAGGGTTACGGAACATCTCAGTTACATTGATTGAGAAATCATTTAATAACTGTTCTAAAACCCCTTCCTCATGAATTACTTTTTCAATTAATTTTGAAATGGTAGGGATATTAGAAATCTGCATTCGATTACAAATCCGCCTATAAATAGATGTGCGAGCGTATTGGCGAAAATCAAATCCCGATAGTTTAAATACCGCTTCTAATAGTAATTCAATTTCTAAGTTCGTACGCTTATCCGTATCTACTGATGGATCAAAATTATAATACTTATTTTCCACTGAAACGAAACCTCACTTATTTTATTAACCATACACTCATTACCGAATAGAGTTGATGTAAATTTAATGGTTTACTTATATAATCTGAAGCGCCAGCAGATAAACATTTTTCCTTATCATTTGGCATTGCTTTAGCAGTTAATGCGATAATAGGTATTTCATGTAATCCTAAGTTCATTCGGATATGTTCCATCGTTTCATAACCGTCCATATTTGGCATCATAATATCCATTAAAATAAGGTCGATATTTGTATTGTTTTTTAGTATTTCTAAACACTCTAGGCCGTTTTGTGCAGTAATGATATTGGCATGTTGTTTTTTTAATGCATTTTGTAATGCAAATATATTTCGATGATCATCATCGACAATTAAAATAGTTTTCTCTTGGAAGACATTATTTGCTTCTGGGAGAACGATAGTTTCTTCAATAACTTCATCAGGAGTAACGTCTTCTATCGTTGCTGCGACTTCTAAATTGGATAACTGTACATCATGTAATCCATTTGGAAGGTTGGGAATATATACGGTGAAAGTACTGCCTTCTCCTACATGACTCTGTAACGTAATCCAACCACCTAATAATCTAGCAAACTCTTTACAAATAGATAATCCTAAGCCTGTACCACCATACTTCCGAATCGTTGCGCCATCAGCCTGTTGAAAGGCTTCGAAAATAAGTTGATGTTGTTCTTTAGCAATACCAATACCAGTATCTTTTACTGAAATTGTAATCCAGTCTTTACTTATAGATTGCATATCATCACTTAAATTGCTTGTTTCGATTGAATCGAAATGTAAAGAGACAGATCCTTTTTCCGTGAATTTAAATGCATTGGATAATAAGTTTTTAATAATTTGTTCAATCCTTTTTGCATCTGTATAAAACAGATCAGGAATCGTGTCACTGTTTTCAACAGTAAATTCAACATTTTTTTGTGCAGCGATATGTAAAAAGTTTTGCTGCATACTTGCAGCCATATCACTTATGTTCGTTGCTTCAAAAATGACATCTAGTTTTCCGGCTTCTACTTTAGATAAATCCAGTATGTCATTAATTAAAGTAAGCAAATCTTTCCCTGATGAATGAATGACGGTTGCTAATTCAATTTCATCATCGGATAAATGATTATCATGATTTTCTTTTAACATTTCAGATAATAGTAAAATACTATTTAACGGTGTGCGTAATTCATGCGACATATTTGCTAGGAACTCTGATTTGTATTTTGAGCTACGTAACAACTCACTTGCTTTTTCTTCTAATTCTAATTTAGTAATTTGTAAGTCAGCTGTCTTCTGTTCAGCCTCTTCCGTTCTAGATTCTAACTGTTCATTCGTTGTTCGCAATTCTTCGGCTTGCATTTGTAGTTCTTCCGCTTGCGTTTGTAATTCTTCTGATTGAACTTGTAACTCTTCTGTCATTGCTTGTGATTCATGTAAAAGAGTTTGAATTCGCATACGTCCCATAATACTATGGATTGTTAAACCTAGATTATCAACAGTTTGGTGAATTAAATCTTGATGTAAATCTGAAATGTCAGTTACACTTACTAACTCCATTACTGCAATCACTTCATCCTCAAATAAGACAGGGATGACTAGTAAATTTTTAGGGCGTATTTCTAATAATCCAGTAGTAACGTAACGAAACTCTTCAGGTATGTCCCTAAGAATAAAACTTTTCTTTTCTAAAGCAGACTGTCCAATGAAACCTTCACCCATTTTAATAGATTGTTTTCCAATATCAATACCTTGATCGGCGAAAGAAGCTTTTTTCACAAAGTAGACAGTTTCTTCAACTTCTTCACGTACATAAAACGCGCCGCAAGAAGTTTGCGTTTTTTGTATAATGCCACTCAAAATTTTGTTACCTAACATCTCAATAGAAGATACACCTTGATACATTAAAATTAATTCTGCAATCTCCGTTTGTAACCACTCTCTTTTCGATATTTCGTCTAGTAGATGGTTCGTTGTATGAGCAAGATCTTTTATTTCATCATGTGTATTTACATGAATTCTTTCCGTAATTTTTTCTTTAGAAGAAATGGATTTAATAGCTTGAATTACATTTTTAATTGTTTTTGTAATGGAATTGGAAATATAAAGTGAAACGATAATAGAAATACAAGATAGTAAGAACAATAAACTGTATAACCATACCTCTAATTTATTATTTTCAGTATCTAATTGTGCAGCTCTTTTTTTCGTTAGTTGTTCCTCTACACTACGGAAGTTAGTTACCTGCGATTGTAATGATTGAATTTGAGTCGTATCGATTGCTTGTACGTTATTACTATTGTTATTCGTAATGAGTGGATGAATCTCTTTATTAATCCAACTAGTAATGTTTTCATTAATCTGCTTTAATTTTTCTTGCTGAGAAGGGTTATCCTCTAATAGAGCAAAAAGATCTTGATAATGTTTTTCATAATCCTTTTCCGTGGCGTTCAGGGATTGAACGTAATTTGCATCATTAGAAGTGATAAAGCCTTTCGCTTTATTTTCAATTGTTAGCAAGTCTTTTTCCACTTGGTTCGTTAAATTAAGAACTTTAAAATCGTGATCAATAATAAAATTGCGAGATTTTTGTAAATTGGAAATCTGATTGTTTAACATAATAAAAGAAATAAGTAAAAACAAAATGATAACTAAATAACCAGCCATAATTTTGTAGCGAATACTAAATTTTGCTTCCGATTTCATTAAAAATTCCTACCTTCAAGGTTATTAAAAGTTTTCTATTTTAAAGAATGAAAAACGTAATATATATTATATCAGTTTTCATAGGGCTAAACTAGAAATCCCCCTATTGTATTAGGGGGTCTCGTTTTGAATAGAGGAAATCATTTTGAAGTATAAAACTATGTATGAAAAGTAACAATCGAGGGAATAGGGGATAATAAAACCTTTAAGAAGGAAAGAGTGTTCTTAAAGCTTTTTTTGCATCTATTCCTTCAAATATAAATAATACAAGCTCTCTCTTTTTTACAGTAAGGAAAAATGATACTAATGTGCTTAAGTTTTTAATAGAAGTAAGTGTTCCTTTTTTACTTATAAATACATTCGTTTGAAATGTTGTCATTAAAGCATAAAAATGATGAATCTGCGTTATTGTAGGTGTTTCATTATAAAGAATAGTAGTAGAGTGAATGGCGTTCATCGTAATTTTCCTTTCCATATAATAAGCATAACAATATAAACGTACCCGTTTTAAAAAATGTTAAACATATAAATAAGAAAAAATATAATTATAGTTTTTTACGTTTAGAAAGGGGTAAGAAGGGTATACATATACCATAAAGAGATTGACCGAAGATGAATTGTAAAGTTCTAGTCTATAAAAATATACTTTTACTTTAAATAAAAAGGAGACTGTTACATATGGATAAAATGATAACGGATATTACATTTGATTTCATTTACTTGTTAAGTAGTTCTCTTGTAGTCCTTTTATTATTAGCATTTTTCGTAAATGGTTATGTGAATAAAAAAATTAGTGTATATAAAAACGAAGAGTAATAAAGATACGCTATATAAAACTTTAGGAGGTTAATAGTTATGAATGTAGATAGAAAAATAGTAGGTGTTTTTCCAACAATTGATGATGCGGCACTCGTTATTAATGAATTAAAGGAAAAAGGATACCCGGCAGATAACATTTCAGCTATTGCGAAAGATCAAAAGGAAATTGAACATCTGGAAGAAAAATCAGGTGAGAAAGTGAATCATGAAACTGCACATAAAGGAGATATCTTTTCAGCGACAGGGCTTGTAGCTGGAGGAGTAGCAGGTGGACTTGGAGGTTTATTAACAGGCCTTGGTGTACTTGCTGTATCTGGACTGGGCCCAATTGTAGCAGCAGGACCTATCGCAGCAGCTATTGGAGGAGCCGGTATAGGCGGAGGAGCTGGAAGTTTAATAGGAGCATTTATTGGATTAGGCATTCCAGAAGAACACGCTAAGAAATATGAAGAATACATTTACGATGGGAATATATTAATTTTAGTAGATGCAAAATTAGATGATAAGTTAGAAATCTATAAAATATTTGATAAGTATAATGCTTATAACTCTGATTTCTTTAAATAAAATGTAAACAAAGTAAATATCGTTTTTGATCTTACAACTTTGGCGCGACCGAGGAGTCGTATGACTATAAGAGAGGAAGGGCTTATAGTAAGAGATCAAGTTCTATTACGTGATTTAAAAGGAAAGAGGTGTCTGTTCATGATTGTAAAAATATTAAAAGATAGTAGTAATAGTTTCCTTTGTACAGTGCAAAATAAAAATGGAGATCAGTATGTGAAGAAATGGTTTCGTAAACATGAAAACAATGAAGAATTAGGACGACCAACTTTTAAAGAAGTAGAACGCGACTGGAAAGAAAATAGGGAATCGTTTATGTATCCTAATGTTAAAGCGCTTTATTAAACAAAATAGTCGCTGTATTCTTACAAAACTGTCACATTCCTGTAAGGTAATTCAATAGATTCGTTACTTGTTCCATGTCATAATAAAGACATAAGAAAGCTTATTCAAACTACAAATTATTAGGAGCGTGTCAGTCATGATTGTAACAACAACGTCTGGAATTCAAGGTAAAGAAATTATTGAGTATATCGATATTGTAAATGGTGAAGCTATTATGGGTGCAAATATTGTCCGCGATTTATTCGCTTCTGTTCGTGATGTTGTCGGTGGTCGTGCTGGTTCTTACGAAAGTAAACTAAAAGAAGCTCGTGATATCGCAATGGATGAAATGAAAGAACTTGCAAAACAAAAAGGTGCGAACGCTATCGTTGGTGTTGACGTAGATTACGAGGTTGTTCGTGATGGAATGTTAATGGTTGCTGTAAGTGGTACAGCTGTACGTATATAAGTAAATAAAAAACAGGCTCACCCCTTGGAGTTTATACTTTGAGGGGATTTTTTTGTTCATAACTAAAGGTAAGAGGGAGAAGAGCTGATATACTAGCCTGCTTATTTCAAATGTAGTATATTATTCTTGAAGATAAAAGTAATAATATGGAAAAATGTTAACTTTATGACAAATAATAAAATTGTTATTTGAGGTAAGAAGAGAAATAATAGTATGAATAGCTTTAGAGAGTGTATAGTTGATAGAAATAAACGATTGAGCATGTAAAGAGTTATATTACATAAAATTTATTATGAATGGAGGGGACTATATTATGTTTTGGTTAGGATGTTTTTTAGGATACATTGTAGGCTCAGTTATTACATGCGCTCTACTTTACTATGGGTATAGATCTAATGAAAACAAAAAAGCGAATATACAAAAGAGGGAGGAGAGGAAAATCAATCAAAAAGGTGTATAGGATGTGGAAGGTACGGTGATAACGTTGATGCAAAAATAAAGGACAGTACATATTTTGATGACTACTATGTACTGTCCCGTTTATTTTTAGGGGATTAGGAAAAGTTGTTTTCTGCCCTGCTATAAATTTCATAGGCGAAAAACCCCAATAAATAGCCGATTCCGGATCCTAAACTCACTACAAGAAGTGAATAATCCGGGAAAAACATGCCGAAAATCAAACCGATTATACAGCCAATAAACATTCCTATCGGTATGAAACTGTCTAATAAAATTTGAGCCTCATTTGATTTTTTCTTACCCAATTTGCCGTGATTAGCCACATGTTTGAATCTTCTTACCCTTTTTAATTAAATAATACCATATCTTAATATATCCTGTTTGAGTGGAGATAATTTTAACATGTAAAAATTTTTAGGGTGTGTGTTGGAGTGAATTTTGATATTCTTGAGTGATACCAAGAATATCAAATGGTGAATATTTGGTATAATTTTTATTAATACAAAGGACAGAAAAATATATTGATTATACAAAATATTTTGATTGTGGTACATTTACAGAATCTCTTGTTTTGCAATTGATATCTTAGTATTCTTTGGAGGGCATTCGATGAAAAAGTTTGTTTTGGTATTTGGGCCACAAGCAGTTGGGAAAATGACAGTTGGACAAGAACTAGCAAAGATGACTGATTTAAAATTATTTCATAACCATATGACAATTGATTTATTGGAGCCGCTGTATGGATTCTCTCCGGAAATGTGGCGATTAACACATCTCTTTCGAAAAGAAATATTTCAATCATTTTCAAAAAGTGAACATTATGGAATGATTTTTACATACGTATGGGCGTTTAATGAAAAGAAAGATTGGGATGATGTTGAAAGTATATGTAATATTTTTCGTTCCCAAGGAATTGATATTTATTTTGTTGAACTAGAAGCTGATGTAGAAGAAAGACTTCAACGAAATAAAACACCTAATCGACTTGAACATAAGCCAACGAAAAGAAATATTGAACAATCTGAACAGAACTTATTAAGCACATTTGAAAGTTTTAGATTGAATTCAAGAGAAGGAGAAATTACAGAGAAAAATTATATAAGGATCAATAATACGAATCTAAATGCTGCTGAAGTAGCTCAAATTATAAAGAAAGAATTTCAACTATAGTTTTTTAATCTTAACAAATTGAACAGTTCGGATTTTATGAATATCGCATAAACATAACGTAACATTATCAGTAGCAAGGAAAAGGAGGAATCTTCCCCTTACAAGGGAACCTCCTTTCTTTGTTCTATCGATCTATGCATTATTGTATACATTCCTATCCTGACACGGTTTTAGGGTTCTTTTTTGTGTCAAGAAAATGTTGAATAAATAGTGCTCATCAGAGAACGATAAATAAATTAAAACAAGAAGTTCTAACAAACACTGTTATTTAAACGTAGTTCTTTGTTATACGCTTCATGTGCATTCAATAACTCGTCAAAAACACTTTCCCTTTCGTTTTCTCAGCAGACTGCACAACATCAACCGCTGTTTTCACATCCGCTAAGTCATACGTAGAATGTACTTTCATAAAACGTAATTGCTTATTTTCCACTAAGCGAATTAAATGGCGAAATGTTTCTTGCCATTTATATGGTGACACTTCTTTATTCCAATGTCGTAAATGAAATATGTTCGTGTGCACTTTTGCTTTCGTGACAATCTCTGCCCAGTTAACTTGTACACCTGATAGAAGACCGATCGTTAAAAAATGCCCGTTTGGACGCAAGGAGAAAGCTAATTCATTTCCATCTGGTCCCCCGATAGAATCAATTGCAGCATCCGCACCGATCCCGTTTGTTAATTTCATAACGGTTTCATAAAGCGGGGCAGTGGAAGTATCGATTACATATGCAGCACCAAGGCGCAGTAACTCATCTGTATGCTTATTATTTCTTGTCACGGCAATGAGTCGGAAGTTTAAAATTCGTGATAACTGCGCAAAAAGATGCCCAATAGCGGATCCGCAAGCATTCACTAATAAAATATCATTCTGTTGTAAGTTTAGCGTTTCTGTACATGTAACCCACGCCGTAAGAGGATTAATATACATTTGTGCCGCTGTGAAATCATCGATGGAACCGGGAATAAGAACTACAAAATCAGCTGATGTTTTCACATATTCTTGCCAAGTACCTTCTCCGCGTAACGGTAAAACACGTTTGCCGATAAGTTCTCTAGAAACAAAAGCCCCTACATCTTCTACAATGCCAACACCTTCATAACCAGGTATGTTAGGTAACAGAATTCTATGGGCATACGCTCCGGTAACAGGAATTAAGTCAGACGGATTAATCGGTCTAACTAACATACGAACTAGCACTTCATTCCCTTTTAATGGTTCTATATTTTTATATTCCACTTGTAATACATCTTTTGGGTTGCCAAACTTGTGAAATTGAATGCATGTTCCGTGCAACATAAATGTGCCCCCTTAGTTTGATTGGGTTTATTATAGCATTTTGGGTTTGAAGGACTATTTTGTTAAAAATGAATAAAAGGGAACAGAAAGCTATTATTCTTCTCGTTCTAGTCTGTAAAATTTAGCCTAGTATTGCATAATTTGCAGTGTAGGCTTTATGTTAATAATCAGTATGAGTATGTAATTTATATTTAATTAGAAGTTAATTGTAGTAATTGTCTTAATTTATTTAAAGTTTCTGGGTCTTTAGGTCGATACATAGTTAGTTTTAAGTCTGGAGCGTCATACACCCGGAATGTAATATGTTCGAATAATAGTGTACCTACTATTGGATGATGGATTTCCTTTTTTCCACTCGGTGTACCGAGAACATCGTGAGCGGGCCACCATTCTTGGAACTCTACGCTAATAGCCATTAATTCTTCCACTACTTCTTTGAGCCATTCTTCACCAACAAAACGACTACATGTAGCTCTAAATTGTGCTAAAAGTCTCCTTGCATGGGCCTCCCAATCATTTGCTAATAAGGTTCGATATTCTTGAGAGGCAAAACATCTCCAAACTGCATTTCTTTCTTTGAAACTCATAGTTTCAAAATCTCCAAATACTGCACTTGCAACACGGTTCCAGGTTACAACATCCCAAAGTTGATCTGTTACATATATCGGATAAAACTTTAAATCATCTATAAAATTTTGTAGTACAGGGCTTACTTCGTCATCAGTTTTTAAAGGCTTTTCAGGAGGTAACTGTTGATGAGCTAATAAAAACATATGCTCACGTTCTTCTTTATCTAAGCGTAAGGCATCAGCTAAACTTTCTAAAGCCTGTATTGAGACTTGGATATCTCGGCCTTGTTCAATCCACGTGTACCAAGTTACCCCAATATTAGCTAGTTGTGCTACTTCTTCACGACGTAATCCTTTGGTTTTTCTGCGTGAACTAATTGGTAATCCAAAATCTTGTGGAGAAAGTCGGTTGCGTCTAGACCTCAAAAAATTTCCGAGTTCTTTTTTTCTTTCCTGTTCACTGTTCATAAAAAGCCCCTTTCTTTAAGGTAGTACTGTTAATACTAGTATAACTGGATATCTATTTACATTAAAATATTTGTTTTATATTAAAGTTGCAGTTTTGATAAAGGGGGTGAATAAAGTGAATAAGGCCAATGCTTCTGTACAAGAAAATCCAAGAGTTACAAAGGGAGTAATCTTTTTCATGGCAGTTACTTGTGGATTTACAGTGGCGAATGTGTATTTAAATCAGGTTTTGCTTGTAAGCATGGGGAAGACATTTAATGTAGCAGCATCTATTGGTATTGTAGCCACTTTAACACAAGTAGGATATGCTTTAGGGAATCTTTTAGTAGTACCACTTGGGGACATATTTGAGAGAAGAAAATTAATTTTAACGTTGCTATGTGCAGTAAGTCTTTCACTAGCAGCAGCCGCTATTTCACCAAATGTGACTTGGCTTGTGGTGACCAACTTTTTGATAGGGATTTGTACGGTTATTCCTCAGATAATTGTACCCCTTGTAGCTAGTTTGGTTGATGAAAAGGTGCGCGGAAAGGTCCTAGGAAATGTAGCCATAGGCTTGGTATGTGGGATTTTAGGAGCACGTTTTGTTAGTGGCTTGATTGACGTGCATTTTGGTTGGAGAGCAATGTATTGGGTCTCCTTTGCAAGTATGCTGGTAATCATTGTACTCACAAGACTTTTACTACCCAAAAGTCAAGGGGTTGCTTCTATGAAGTATAGTGAGTTATTGACTTCATTAGGCCCTATGTTTATACAAGAAAAAGTACTGCGTCAAGCTTGTATAAGCCAAGGAATGATATTTGGTGCATTTAGCGTGTTCTGGACAACTCTTGGCTTCCTTCTACAATCACCTTCTTATTCATATGGAAGTGATGTTGTAGGATTAGTCGGGTTAGTTGGAATAGGAGGTGCATTTGCTACTCCTATAATTGGGCGGGTAATTGATAAAAAGGGCCCAATTTATGCGAATACTCTTTGTATGACAATTACATTCATAGCATTTATTATTTCTATTACGTTAGGTTACTGGTTAACTGCTTTAATTTTATCTGCATTATTAGTAACTGTAGGTACACAAGCAAATCAAGTTGCATGTCAAGCCAGAATATTTCAGCTCTCCCCAGATAAACGTAGTAGATTAAATGGACTGTATATGGTAGCCACTTTTTTAGGTGGGGCACTTGGATCGTATATAGGGGTATTAGCTTGGAGCAATTGGGGTTGGCTAGGAGTTTGCATAACAGGTATGGTGATGGTGAGTTTAGGATTTACGAGTCTTTTAAACATGAAAAATGAGGTTAAGAGCTTAAAAATGGTTGAAAATATGAAAAGGGGCGATGCATAATGGTAAGGAATGAAGAGAATTATCAAAAAGGTCTAGATATTCTGAAAAAAATAGACGAGGAGAATTATCAAGCGATTGTCGATAGTTTTAAAGATTCTATTGCACCAGATTTAGGCACATTAGCTGTTGAATTTAATTACGGACAAATTTTTTCAAGACCAGGATTAGATTTAAAGTCTCGTCTATTAGCTACAGTAGCTGGGTTAACGGTATTAGGAAATACGCAACAACTTAAGTTTTATATTAATGGAGCTTTAAATGTAGGGTGGACAGAAGAAGAAATTGTAGAAGTAATGATGCAAATGTTGATTTATGGTGGTTTTCCAATAGCTTTAAATACGATTTTGACAGTTGCTACGGAAGTATTTGAAGAAAGAAAAATGGCAACAAAGTAAAAAAACGTAAGGGATGGAGAATAATATGATTATTGATAGCCATGCACATAGCAGGTTTAATGGAAAATAAAAATGTCTTTGTGAATGAAAGACATAATTTTACACTAGTTGATGTTGCAGATGACCCCTTACAAGAAGGTGGCTTTGAAATTAATGACACTGATTTACGAGCAGCTAGATTTGCTATGGATACATAAGTGGATTGGTGAGCATGCGGAATTAATTCTCACGGATAAACCTTATGTTAAAGAGATGGATAAAGATACTACCATGGAAGGTTTTCCTAATACTCTGACAAGAAGCTACTTGAAAAGTAGCTTCTTGTATTTTTTTATTAAGCCGAAGCTCTCTTCATTCTCTCAAGTAAACTAGATAACACATGCGTACGATACGACTCTAGTTTTTTACCTTCGTAAGTACGAATACCTAATTTTTTAAGTTCTTTTACATACCAACCTTTGCTTCCGAAATACATGTGATCGCTCCCCTTCAACTTTGTTTTTATTTGTTCTGATTGCATATGGAGGTACAGGTAATATAATGAAGGAAATGAATTTCGCGCGAAAATGGTTAACTTTGTTGCAAAAGACATATATACTAAAGATAGTATACAACGAGGTGGACAAGACGTGATTATAGAGAAGCACGAAATTCAAATTGACCAAATTACGAGTGGTAAGGTGAATATCTTTACTTTCTATCGAAATAGAAAGCAAATTGATGATCAGTTTTTACGATTGCAAGAACCATCGCTTACAGCAAACTACTTCTTCCATTTTCATTTTGATGCAGAGAGCTTGCATCTACTGCAGGAAGAGTTTCAGGGCGTATATCCGTACGACGGTAGTGAAACGATTCACGACTGGACGGAAAAGATGAAAGCGGAATTGCAACATCAGATCCAAACAGGAAAATGGAATAAGCGCGTACGTATCGGTAATCGCATTCTAGATGTGGTGTTTACGTGGTGTGACGAAGATATAGTAGAGTGAAAAAGAAGCGGATGACGCTTCTTTTTTTAGCGCTGGAATAAAACGAGCTTACCTGCAGTAGATGTGCAGCGATGTGTTTTTTCGTACAATCCTTTTTCTCGTAAAATAGATTCACCTTTTGTTTTCGCTTCTTTTTCAGTTGCCGCCTCGAATGATTCGTCTAATGCTTTAGAACCATCTTTTTCAAAGACTGTTAGAACGTATACTCCCATGAAAATTCCCTCCAATAATAAAAATCAGAATCTTATAACTATTTTGGCATAAATCAATAGAATATGCAAAGAAATATATGACATTGCGTGTTAAAATAGAGTGAAAGTTTTATGGACACTAGATTTACTATTTGTAGTAAAGTACGGAAAAAGAAAGGATCGTTATTTGTGAAACAAGTGAAGTTTATACATGCGGCTGATTTGCATTTGGATAGTCCGTTTAAAGGAATGGAGATGAATGTACCGCAGTCTGTTTGGGAGAGAATGAAGCAGAGTACGTTTGAATCGTTCGAACGTATTGTTGATAAAGCGATTCAAGAGCGCGTTGATTTCGTATTGCTAGCCGGGGATTTGTATGATGCGGAGACGAGAAGTTTGAGGGCGCAAGTGTTTGTGCGCGAGCAAATGAAGAGACTTTCGCAGTACGATATCCCTGTTTTTATTATTCACGGTAACCACGATCATTTAGGGGGAAGCTGGGCAGCAATTGAGTTTCCGGAAAATGTTCATGTGTTTACCGAGCCTTATGTAGAAGAGAAATCATTTTATAAAAATGGTGAGTTGTTAGCTTCTATTTACGGATTTAGTTATTTGCAGCAAGCGGTAACGGATAATATGACAGCGCAGTATACGAAAATGAGTGATGCGCCTTTTCATATTGGCATGCTTCACGGAAGTGTGGAAGGCGATGCAGAGCATAATCGATATGCGCCGTTTCAAATTCGTGAGCTGAAAGAAAAGCAGTTTGATTATTGGGCTCTTGGCCATATACATAAACGTGAAATTTTATCAGAAGATCCGTGCATCATTTATCCAGGTAATATACAAGGACGTCATCGTAAGGAAGCAGGCGAGAAGGGTGCATACCTGATTGAACTTACGAAACAAGGAACGCAATGTTCATTTTTCCATACGGCTGATGTTGTGTGGGATGAGATAGAAGTGAATATTGATGGACTTGAAACTGTTGATGAACTTATGACGAGTGTGTCAACTGCGATGAGTGAGTGCCGAAGAGAAGAGGAAGGGACGCTACTAACTGTCGTATTTATAGGACAAGGCCCACTTTCTCCGTATTTACGTGACGAAAAGCGTGTGGAAGAGATTTTTCATATTTTAGCAGCTGGCGAAGAGCGAAAAGATTTCGTGTATGCGATGAAGTGGAAAAATGAGACGGTCTCTTTTGCGGAAATCGAACGTTTGAAAGAAGAAAATCATTTCGTCGGTAGTGTGCTAAAGGAGTTAGAAGCTTTCACAAATATGGACGGAGTATTGCGCACCATTTGGACATCTCCTGTAGCGCGTAATAGTATTGAATCTTTTACAGAAGAAGAGAAGAAAGAGATTCAAAAGGAAGCGGAAAATATTATTTTAGAACAATTATTCCAGCAAGAGAGGGATAAGAAATGAGAATGGAAAAACTCCATATTTATGGATACGGAAAATTAGAAAATGTGGAAATGGATCTGTCAATGCTGACGGTGTTATACGGTGAAAATGAAGCAGGGAAATCAACAATTCGCTCGTTTATGAAAAGTATTTTATTCGGTTTTCCGACGAGAGGACAGCGCCGTTATGAGCCGAAAGAAGGCGGGAAGTATGGCGGTGCGATCACTGTGCAAACCGAGAAGTACGGCCGTTTGAAAATTGAACGATTACCAAAGACGGCTGCTGGTGAGGTAACTGTTTATTTTGAAGACGGGAAAACGGGCGGCGAAGAAATTTTAAACGATATATTAAGCGGGATGAATGAAAGTTTATTTGAATCGGTCTTTTCTTTTGATATGCACGGTCTTCAAAACATTCATCAGCTTGGCGAAGCGGATATCGGCAATTATTTATTTTCGGCAAGTGCAGTCGGAAGTGATGCGTTATTGCAGCTCGATAAAAAGCTAGAGAAAGAAATGGATCAGCGCTTTAAGCCGAGTGGGCGTAAACCAGAAATTAACGTGTCACTGCAAGAGATGAAGAAGCTGGAAGAGAAGATGAAAGAGTGGCAAGGGAAAATTGGCACGTATGAAAAACAGGTGGAGCAGTTAAAAGAAAATGAAGAGAAATTGGCGTTTGTTCGCGCAGAAAAAGAGAGTGCAGAAAAACGAAAGCAAGATTATGAAATATTAGCAGCACTTGAACCTCTCGTTATTGAAAAGCGTGCGCATGAGAAAGTGTTAGAAAGCGAGAGCGGGCAATTTCCGGTAAACGGAATGGCGCGTTATGAAGCGATTAAGGCGAAAATGGAGCCGCTCCAATTACAAGTTGATTCGCTCTATAAAAAAATAGAGACAGTGCAATCGGAAATGGAATCGATTCAAATAGATGAAGAGTTTTTACAAAAAGAAAGTTATGTAGAAGAACTTCGTATGCAGCATATGTCTTACGAAAATGCACGCCAAGAAATGCGTGATTTGACAGGAACGATTACGAATATAAAAGAAGAACTGGCAGAACTAGAGCAACAAATTGGTGCTACTTTTGAAAAAGAAACAGTTCTTTCGTTTGATATGAGTTTGGCGACGAAAGAGTTAATTACGCAAACGGTGCAAAAGGCGCGCGAACTAGAAACGCAAAAAGTACAGCTTGACGATCGTTTCAAAGTAGCGCAAGAGCAATTAGAAGAACAAGAAGAAAATATAAGGCAGATTCAGAAGCAAATGTTAGCGGATGAAGAGCGAAGTGCGTTAGTTGAGAAAGAGAAGTCGTTCCAAGATGCGGCGTTTATCGGTATGGGTGCTGAGAGAATGAAGCGTAAGTATGAGGAAAAAGCAGGAGCGGCTATACAAAAGAAAAAGCAGTGGCAAAGAGTTTGTCTTCTGTTACTTCTTATTAACACCGGCGTGTTATTCACAAGCTTATTTATAGACAATCGCCTACTCTTATTTATTAGTGTCATTGTGTTTGTAGCGATTGTTCTTGCCCTCGTTTTATATAAAGATTCGTCAAGTGGATTACAAGAAGAACTTCTTACTCTTCAGCAAAGTGCTGGCGGGAGACAAAGTGAAGAAGCGATGACTGTACGCTACCAGTTAGAAAAAGACGAAGAGATTCGTAAGTTATTTGAGCGTGAGTCTTATAAATTGCAGCAAATGGAGCGCGCATATGATAAAGTCGTTTCATCGTATGAGGAATGGGAGAGGGAAACGTTCCGCATAAGCGAACAAGTAAATGTGTATAAGAAGCGCTATACGTTCCCTGAATTTTATACGTATGTACACATATTGCCAGCGTTTGAGCGTATGGAAAAAATGCAGCAATTATATCGTGAATTAGAGAAACAAGGCACGCGAAAATCTTCATTATATGAAATGATTTCGCAATTTGAACATAAACTAGAAACTGTTATCGGTAGTGCGGAGTATAGTAAGCTGCACGAGGCGCAAAGTCGTATGCAAAATGAGAAAGAAAAACGCCAAACTTGTAAGCAGTTAAAAGAAAAACTGACGGAATGGCAAGAAGAATATGAGTTCATGCAAGAACAATTGAAACAGCTGTTAGTAGAACGAGACAGCTTATGGCATATTGCAGAAGCTACAAATGAAGAGATGTTTTTAGAAGCAGGTAAACTAGCGGAAAAACGTGAAGATGCAGAGAAACAAGTAGGGCGTTTATTGCCGCAAATTGATCTGTTAGAACAACGTTTAACGAGTTTATCATTAGCTGAACATTATGAAGCTGACGGTTATGATGAAAAATTAAAGCAAGAACTGACAGTCATGCAAAACTGTCTTACAAAGGAAAAAGAACTGACAGAGCGTATTGCACAGCATCGTATGGAAATTGCGAATTTAGAAGAAGGAAGTACGTACGGCGATTTACTACACGAATGGGAAATGAAAAAAGCGCAAGTGCGTGAACAAGTGAAGAAGTGGGCTGCTTATGCGGCCGCAAAGACAGTGTTAACGAAAACGAAGCAATATTATCATGAAGTACATCTTCCTCGTATTTTACAAAAGTCAGAAGAGTATTTCGTCTATTTAACAGGCGGACGATATAGTAAAATCTTTTCACCGTCAGAGGCGGAGCCGTTTATTGTAGAGCGTAACGATGGTATGCGTTTTTATAGTCATGAACTAAGCCAAGCGACAGCTGAGCAGTTGTATTTATCGCTGAGATTTGCGTTAGCAAAAACATTTGAGCATGATTATCCATTTATTATTGATGACAGTTTCGTGCACTTTGATGCGGTAAGGACGAATCGGACGATTGAACTTATAAAGGAAATTGCAAAGGATAGACAAGTGATCTTCTTTACATGTCATGCGCATTTACTCGCGTATTTTACAGAAAAACAGATTATAAAATTAACACATATGCGTAAAGAAAATGAGTTGTAGTGTGCTATACTAAAAGTAACTGATTTGGTGGAGGAATTCGAATGAAAAAGAAAATTGCAGAGTATGAAGTTGGTGAACAAGTCGATATTTTCTTGTTAATTAAAACAGCGACAAAAGGTATCGCGAGCAATGGAAAGCCATTTTTAACAGTAATCTTACAAGATCCAAGTGGAGATATTGAAGCGAAATTGTGGGACGTATCACCAGAAGTTGAGAAACAATATGTAGCGGAAACAATCGTGAAAGTGGCTGGAGATATTTTAAACTACAAAGGCCGTATTCAATTACGTGTGAAACAAATTCGTGTTGCAAATGAAAATGAAGTAACAGATATCTCAGACTTCGTAGAAAAAGCACCAGTGAAAAAAGAAGATATGGTTGAGAAAATTACGCAATACATATTTGAAATGAGAAACCCGAACATCCAGCGTCTAACAAGACATTTATTAAATAAGCATCAAAACGAATTTTTAGACTATCCAGCAGCGACGAAGAACCATCACGAGTTCGTATCTGGACTAGCTTATCACGTCGTATCGATGCTTGATTTAGCGAAAGCTATCTCAAATCTATATCCATCATTAGATAAAGACTTACTATATGCAGGCGTTATTTTACATGACCTTGGTAAAGTAATCGAGTTATCTGGCCCAATTTCTACAACGTATACGTTAGAAGGAAATTTATTAGGCCACATTTCGATTATGGTGAACGAAATTGGTAAAGCAGCAGACGAGCTGCAAATCGATGCAGAAGAAGTATTAATTCTTCAACACATCGTCCTTTCTCACCACGG
Organism: Bacillus cereus group sp. BfR-BA-01350; assembly: GCF_022663775.1. NCBI lineage: Bacteria > Bacillati > Bacillota > Bacilli > Caryophanales > Bacillaceae > Bacillus > Bacillus cereus group sp. BfR-BA-01350. Next base: position 335,507 of record NZ_JAKUGD010000003.1, on the reverse strand, counting down.
AAAAGCAGAATGGGGTAGCCCGAAACCACCATTAGTAAAAGAAGCAGAAATTCTGCATTACATCGATAACTTAGATGCAAAAATGAACATGATGGACCGTGCATTAGGACGCACAAAACCAGGCGAATACACAGAGCGTGTCTTTGCTCTTGATAATCGTTCGTTCTATAAGCCGACGTTTCATAATTAATAGTGTAAATCAAATGGCCTCATTAAGTGTTAAAAGCTTAGTGGGGCTGTTTTTTTATTAAAAATGAAATAGTTAAGAAGTACGCATGGGTGTAACGAAGAACTAATAAAACATATCTTGCCACTAGAATGGGAGCATATCAACTTTTTAGATGCGTGTCGATTGAATATGAAAGATATTAAAATTAGAATCCCTTCAGCCTTTACAACAAGTCTAAAAATAAGAGCCAAATTTTATGTTGAAATTTGTTTAAAGTATATTTTCATTACAATGTGGGTGAGCCCCCATCTCCATTAAGCTAAGCTTATATAAGTTACATTTCACGTGAAATTTTTTTGTTCTTTCTTTTTAATGTACACCGAATTGATTTAAGTTTCTAATTATACAAATAACTTTGACTATAATGGTGACTTCTTGTAAAATTATATACATATAAAGGGACTTTTTGGATTATTTGAGAAGGGTCTAGTATTCTTTTTTTAAATGACAATAGGATTTGAAGAGGGAGAGACAAGAATACCATGAAATATTTGAAGAAAAAATCGGGGAAAATTTTATTAGCAACGGGATTAGCATTTTCTATGGCAGCTTGTGGTGTAACTGATAACAAAGAAAAAACAAATGCTGAATCTAGTAAACAACAAAACAATAATAATAATAATGATTCAAGCAATAATAACAATAACAGCAATGCGAATAACTCTAATGGCAATAATAATAACAATAATGAAAATAACTCTAATGGCAATAATAATAACAATAACAGCAATGCAAATAACTCTAATGGCAATAATAACAATAACAGCAATGCGAATAACTCTAATGGCAATAATAACAGCAATGCAAACAATTCTAATGGTAATAATAACACTAATACAAATAATGAATGGGGCACTAATAATAGTAATAACTCGAATAATAATTCAAACAATAATCAACAAAAACCTAATCAAAATCAAGAGCAATCGGCTACAAGTGTAACTTTAGAACAACATGGGATTATTGTTACAGTTCATAAAGTTGAACAAGCTGATAATATAGTTCGTGTGAAGTACACAATTAATAACACTACAAACCAAACTATTTTTTCTGGTGCACCTGGGGCTAAAATAGAACAAAACGGAAAAAGTACAATACCATCAGATTTCAAAGGGAATTGGGATCAAAGAGGGTATATTGCTCCTCATACAAGTGTAGATGGAACAAACCTTTATTCATTGAGCGATATAACAAATGAATTTGACTTTAAAATTAGACCTGATTTTGAGGATATGAAGAATAATCCACCTGTTGAGTATTTTATTTTAAGGGTAAAAATGCATTAATGAAAAATAAAATAAAAGAAGATCGAACTAGATAGTCTTTCTAGATTGATCTTCTTATTTTATATTCTCCTTCATTGCACCACTTTTGCAGTATCCCCTTGCTCAAATCATCATAAACGTGATACATACTTACTTCCTACTTAGGGGAACTGAAGCACGTTTTCCAATCTTTCACGCAACTCTTCAGTTTCGTTCGGATGAACAAATAGAGTAGGAAACAGATTGGAAGATGCAGTGTTCACATCATTCTTATCAAATTCCGCTCCAATTAGAAGGGAGAGATATGATAACAATTATGTTAGAGGGACGTTGCAGCTGATGCGGAAATGGATACATGAAAACGTAAGGAAAAGTTTATAAAAAAGACTTAGCGTTATAAATCCACATTCTTATGACGCTATCCCATATAGAAATTCACCATTATCCAGTCCAAAATGTTATGCAATAAAAAAATATCTCGAATTTGAGATAAATCTCTTGCTTTTTAATCACTTGAGGTGTAAAGTGATAGTAACGAAAGCGATTGAGTCATATGAAAAACATACACTCAGTTGCTTTCGAGTTACAAAACAAATTAACTTATGCGGTAAAAACTAAGATGAATTTACAAAAATATAATTAAGAATAAATTGAAACGTTAAAAACCATATTAGTTGTGGAAAATGTCATTTTTTTAGTTATCACTTGACTAGTAAAACGAAACGGAGGAATAAACAATGTATGAAATTAAAGGGCATCATCACATTTCGATGGTTACGAAAAATGCAAATGAAAATAATCACTTTTATAAAAATGTACTTGGTTTACGTCGCGTGAAAATGACAGTGAACCAAGATGATCCATCAATGTATCACTTATTTTATGGAGATAAAACAGGAAGTCCAGGTACAGAATTATCATTTTTTGAAATTCCTTTAGTAGGAAAAACGTACCGCGGTACGAATGCCATTACTCGAATTGGATTACTCGTTCCTTCAGAGGATAGCTTACATTACTGGAGAGAACGATTTGAGAAATTTGATGTGAAACATAGTGAAATAACAACATATGCAAATCGTCCTGCTTTGCAATTTGAGGATGCTGAAGGCCTTCGCTTAGTACTACTCGTTTCAAACGGAGAAAAAGTAGAGCACTGGGAAACTTGGGAGAAATCAGAAGTTCCTGTAGAGCATCAAATTCAAGGAATGGGTTCTGTGGAAATGACAGTTCGTAGACTTGATAAAATGGCGAGTACACTTACAGACATGTTTGGTTATACAGAGGTTAGCCGCAGCGAAGAGGAAGCAATTTTTCAGTCCATTAAAGGCGAGGCTTTTGGAGAAATCGTTGTGAAATATTTAGATGGTCCTACTGAAAAACCGGGCCGCGGTAGCATTCACCATTTAGCAATTCGTGTAAAAAATGATGCAGAGCTTGCTTATTGGGAAGAACAGGTGATACAAAGAGGCTTCCAGTCTTCAGGAATCATCGACCGTTTCTATTTTAAAAGCTTATATTTCCGCGAATCAAACGGAATCCTATTTGAAATTGCGACAGATGGACCAGGATTTACAGTTGATGGAGATGTGGAACATTTAGGAGAAAAACTTGATTTACCACCGTTCCTAGAAGATCAGCGTGCAGAGATTGAAGCGAATTTAGCACCTATTGAAGAGAAGTAATAGAAGAGAAAAGATAAAATAAAATTTAAAACCATTGGAGGAATAGAAAATGAACCAATTAAAAGGAATTCACCACGTTACAGCAATTACAAGTAGTGCAGAAAAAAACTATGAGTTTTTCACTCATGTTTTAGGAATGCGTTTAGTTAAAAAAACAGTAAACCAAGATGACATTCAAACGTATCATTTATTCTTTGCAGATGATAAAGGTAGTGCAGGAACAGATATGACATTCTTTGACTTCCCAGGTATTCCAAAAGGAGTACACGGTACAAATGAAATTTCAAAAACTTCATTCCGTGTTCCAACTGATGCAGCGTTAGCATATTGGGTGAAACGTTTTGACCGCCTGGAAGTCGAACATACAGGAATTAAAGAGCAATTTGGTAAGAAAACTCTATCTTTCGTTGATTTCGATGATCAACACTATCAATTAATTTCTGATGAATTAGATAAAGGAATTGAATCAGGTACACCATGGCAAAACGGACCAGTTCCATTAGAATATGCAATTACTGGTTTAGGACCTGTATTCATCCGTATTGCAAACTTTAGTTTCTTCAAAGAAGTATTAGAAAAAGTTCTATTATTTAAAGAGGTTGCGCAAGAAGGAGAATTCTATTTATTTGAAGTGAACAAAGGTGGAAACGGTGCATCTGTCATTGTAGAACATAATACGGTTCTTCCAGAAGCACGACAAGGTTTTGGTACGGTTCACCATGCTGCATTCCGCGTAGAAGATCGTGCTGTATTAGAAGAATGGATTGAGAGAATCAGTAGCGTTGGACTTCCTTCATCTGGCTATGTAGATCGTCACTTCTTCGAGTCATTATACGCAAGAGTTGCACCACAAATCTTATTTGAATTTGCAACAGACGGTCCAGGATTTATGGGAGATGAGCCATACGAAACACTTGGCGAAAAATTATCTTTACCTCCATTCCTAGAGCCAAAACGTGAAGAAATCGAAAAATTAGTTCGTCCAATTGATACAGTAAGAAGCACGAAGGAATTTATTAAAGAGTAAAAGTAGAGATAATAAGTAGGAGAGCAAGTAGTTTTAGCTGATAGCTGGAACTGCTTGCTTTTTTATTTGTTCTATTAAGTTTTCTGACAATTGTTTCTCAAGTTATTAAAAAGGAAAACTTTGGTATAATTCATTTAAATTATAAATTTTCTGATAATTATTTTTCAATACATAGAAAAGAGGTGATAATATACAATTTGGATAATTGTATAAATATCCTAATTTTGTAAGTTTAAGAAAAGGGGATGCGAGTGTATGGGAGCAGATGTAGTAACAAGGGAGCAAATGAAACATTCTTTAGATGATTGGTATCGTGTAATGTTGCAGCAAAATATAGAGAAAGCAACGGAGATGAAAGAGGAGATTGATAGTAAGATTAGTAGGCTGGATGTGGATCAGGATGTATTGCTTTATCATGCGTTATTGAACTTTAGATATGATGCATTAGTTGATTGGATTTCAGTTAGAGAAGATAGTTTTGATAAAGTGGACGCTTTCGAAATTCCAACAGAAGGATTTTTAGCTTATTATTATCACTTTTTCAAAGGGTTTCATTGTACATTAATTTCAAATTATAACGAAGCGAAAGAACAGTATGAGCAAGCTGAGAAGTTATTAAAATATATTGCAGATCCGATAGAGCATGCGGAGTTTCATTATCGGATGGGGAATTTCTATTATCATTCCTATCAACAAATCAATGCAATTGATTATTTGAAAAAGGCAAAAGAAGATTTTACGAAGCAACCAGGATATGAGATTAATTTGGCTTTATGTAAGAATGTATTGGGTTTATGTTGTATAGATTTAAGACAATTTGAATTGGCGGAGGAAAATTTTAATAATGCATTAAATGTTTTCCAACAAGCTAATCATGAAAAGTATATTTTAATGGTTAGAAATAATTTAGGATGGCTATACGGCAGTCAAGATTTATCTGATTTAGCGATTAGACATTTAAGTGAAGTTACTCAAAAAATGCCTAAAAATTTTAAAGCAATTTTTACGGAAGCGGAGGAAAACTATAAATTAGGTAGGGTAGAAACTGCTAATGAGTTAATAGAATTAGGCTTAAGAATTTGTAACGAATTACAAAATAAAGAATTCCAATATCGATTTATAATTTTAAAAGAGCTGAATATTAAATCCAGTGCTAGTCAATTAGAGAAAGTAACTTTAGAAGGGATTTTATATTTTGAAGAACATTCTCTTTTAGAGTGTGTTAAAGAATATATGGAAATATTAGCTTATAAGTTTTATCAGGAAGAAAATCATGAAAAAGCTAGTAAGTACTTCTTTATTAGTAGTCAAGCTCAAAAAAGAATTCTCAAAAAGGGAGCGTTAAAATAAATGAAAAAGGCTAGTTTATTCATTACCGGTTTAGTAGTTACACTGTCAATTGGACTGAATTCTTTGGCTGGGTTTCAAGAGCAATCATTAAATAGAGGAGACACAGGCGGAGCACCAGCAAGGCCAGACTATGTTAGTTTTAATAAAGGAGATACTGGTGGGGCACCAGTAAAACCAGACTATGCTAGTTTTAATAGAGGAGACACGGGTGGAGCGCCAGCAAGACCAGACTACGTTAACATTGGTGAAACAGGCGGAGCACCAGCAGATAATAGAGGAGACGGCGGCGGAGTAAGCCAACTATAATAACAAAGAAAGGGACCTCACAACGAGGTCTCTTTTCTTTTTACGACTAAAAACAATTGACTTACTTTAAATATGTAACTATAATAGTTACAAAATAACCATAAGTAATAGAAATGAGTTATATTTTTTTAGCATAATTGTAACTGTATCAGTTACAATTGAAAAGAGAACATAAAATAACCAAAATATGTAAAAACTTTAAATAGCAATAAGAGAAAGGAGACGGGAATGTTGAAACGGTTTAAGTTTTATATGATTAGCGGTATTGTGCTCGTTTTGCTTATCGTATGTAACTTTGTTGATAAGCCAATTGCGAAGGTTGGAGAAGTGAAAGATACTGTTATGATGAAGCTGAATACGAAAGAGAGTATGGCGCAAATTGACGGGCAGACGATTTATTTTAAGAAAATTGGTGAGGGGAAGCCTCCTTTACTTATGCTGCACGGGTTTGGTGGTTCTTCAGATGGATTTAGTGATATTTATCCGGAACTAGCGCGGGACCACACGATTATTGCAGTGGATATTTTAGGGTTTGGACGTTCTTCTAAGCCAATTGATTTTGAGTATTCGTTTCCTGCGCAAGTGAATTTATATTATAAGTTAATGAAGAAGCTCGGATACGATCAGTTTGCGGTGCTCGGTCATTCGATGGGCGGAGAGATGTCCCTCAATTTAGCGTATTTATATCCGGACGCAGTGACGCATCTCATTTTAGCAGACTCTACAGGAATTGAATCTTTCCAGCAAAAAGAAAGTTATGAAGTGCCGCCGCTATCAACCGATCTTCAAACGGTAACTGAGATTACGGATTACAATAAAAGTGAAGTGAGAAATAGTCGTGATGATAAAGGGCATTATGATCAGCTGACGAAAATGAGAGAGCGCCGCATTGCGATGGAAGCTGATAAAATTAAGGTGCCGACTTTAATTATATGGGGACGACACGATAAGAGTGTTTCTTGGAAAAATGGTGAACTGTATCATGGGCTATTTGCGAATAGTACGTTCCATATCATTGAAAAAGGGTACCATGCACCGTTTCGTCAGGAACCAATCGAGTTTATGGAATATGTACAAGCGTTCTTCACGAAGAATCCACAATGATAAAATTTTAAGCATAAAACTACTTCTTTCCTCATACAGTGAAACTAATAAGGCTTGTCTAAGGAAAGGAATGAAGTTGAGTGGAAACTTTACCATGGTGGGTGTATCTTGTAATCGTTGGGATCGTATTAAGTGGCTACATGGTTTTATATACTTCAAAAAAAGAGCAAGAGATGGATAATGAGTTTATTGAAAAAGAAGGCGAAGTGTATATGAAGCGTTTAGCAGAAGAGCGCGAGAAACGTAATCAGGATAGTGATAAGGATTCTGTATTGCTTTAATAGAAATGTTCAAAGGCTACCATCTAGTAGAAGGTTACATCTAGGTGGTAGCCTTTTTCTTTTTGGGGGAGCATGTATACGAAATTCATCATGAACTTTTATTGATGGCATTTATATATATGTTTCCTCATAAGAATGGAACTAGCGGGGTATTTTACTGGGGGGGATTAAAAATGCATAGGGATGAAACTTCATTACATCCGGATACAGGTGTTACATCTGTAATGTTTGTTGAGCGTTCATTAAATGAAATTCGTTTTTGGTCTAGAATCATGAAGGAACATTCTCTTTTTCTTCGCTTAGGGTTTAGATGCGAGGATACGCAATTAATCGAAGAGGCGAATCAATTTTATCGATTGTTTGAACATATTGAACAAATAGCGCATTCCTACACAAATGAAACAGATCCTGAGCAAATCAAAAGATTTAATGCAGAAGTACAACAAGCCGCAACTAATATTTGGGGGTTTAAACGAAAAATTTTAGGATTGATTCTCACATGTAAATTACCAGGACAAAATAACTTTCCACTGTTAGTTGACCATACAAGTAGGGAAGCTGATTATTTTAGAAGACGTTTAATGGAATTAAATGAAGGGAAATTAGATGCCCTTCCTGATGCTATTATTAAAGAAAATGTTTTCTTTCTAAGGATTATGGCAGACCATGCTAAATTTATTGGTCATCTTCTTGATCCATCAGAAAGAAAGCTTGTAGATACAGCTCGGAATTTTAGCAATGATTTTGATGCATTAATGTATCAAGCAATTGACTTAGAATCAATGAAACCACAATCCCAAACAGTCCCTCTTTTAGATCAATTTTTAGATCAAAATCGTGTGTCAGTTGCATCGCTTCGGGATTTTAAGAAGACAGCACGTGATTTAATTGAGCAATGTAAAATAAAGAGTATCATTCACCCACTATTGGCAGACCATGTTTTCCGTGAAGCTGATAGATTTCTTGAAATCATTGATATGTATGATGTTCATCTTACAAATATTCAATCACAACCTAGATATTAGAAGGTAAGGAAAGATACTATTTTGCTTTCAGTTGAGAAGTTAACAATGTATTGTTAGCTTCTTTTTTGTGTAGAAATGTCTCTTTAAAAACTACATAATTCCCTTTGACCAAATATGTAATTATTTGTAAAGTGATATATATGGAAAGATTGTGAATATACAAGAAATCTATGTGTAGTAGATTCTAATAAATTATTCGGGGGGAATTTATTAGTTAAGTATATTAACTTTTTGTGCTAAATTTTACAAATAAAGGGTTATTAGTAATCATGAAAGCAAAAAAATTAGTAAGTTTAGCATTACCAGTATGGAAACACATTACAAATTTATCATATGGACGATAACGTTCGTATTCGGTATGCAAAACAATAAATAATCGGCAAGAAACTCTGTAATAATTTTTACAGGGTTTTTGTTCGTTCTAATTGTATTTCTTCATTATTTTCCTAGATACTAGTATAAGTTGGGAGATGAATAAAATGATTTTCTTTCTGGAAAATGATAAGAAGGGGAATCAGGATAGTGATAAGGATTCGGTTTTATTATAATTATGGGAGCGTGGATAACATGTCGTTATCCACTGTTTTATTTCCTAAAATATATCAACGATTTTTCAAATATATCGAACACAACTTGAAATATATCAACGATTTTTTCAATATATCGACGATTCGACATAGGATATCGACTTACCGACACAAAACGACAATATTAAGAAGCACGGTTATTGTTCGGGAAATTATTATTGGAACATAGCATATAGAGTGTACATACTAAATAGCACCATTATAAGCTGTAACGCACAAGTTGCACAGCCTACGCAACGACAACTCGCTTTACTCATCATCATGTATTTGCTCTTACTAGATGTAGATAGGTGAGAAACATAGTATGATTTTTAGTGAACGTTTAAAAGAAGAACGAGAAAAATGAAAGAAATCCCCTACACCAGCTGTTCTTTTCACTCAAATTGTGTACTATAAAGGATAGGATGACATAAAGAAGGGGACATTTAGAATGGAATTTCATGAACAAAAGATTTTGCCGGCAGTGAGGCAAATTAAAGATTTGGAAAAGCTATTACATAGTTCGTATGAGTATATCGTTATTTTAGATATTCATGTCGGTCAATTGAAGAGTGTTATATCGCTTGCGAAGCAATATTGTAAAAAGGTGTTTTTACATGTGGATTTAATTCATGGCTTGCAGAGTGATGGGCATGCGACGGAGTATTTATGTCAGGAATTTAGACCGTACGGGTTACTTTCAACAAAGGCGAGCGTCATTATGAAGGCGAAGCAAAAAGGTGTTGTGGCAATTCAGCGTATTTTTTTAATCGATTCGAGTGCAATGGAGAAAAGTTGCAATCTTTTAGAAAAGACGAAGCCAGATTATATAGAGGTGCTCCCAGGAGCGTTAACGGATGTGATCGCTGAAGTGAAAGAGCGTACTGGTGTACCAATTTTAGCGGGTGGTTTTATTCGTACTGTTGATGATGTAGAGAGAGCTTTAAATGCTGGTGCGACAGCAATTACGACATCAAAACGCGAACTATGGAAACATTACCAAAAAAAGTGACGAAAATGTGAAATAATTCTGTTGACACCGCTTTCATTAACGGTTAACATTATAGACAAGTTAATAAACGTGACGGAGAAAAGTAGAGATCCACATTTCATTGTTTCTATATAAATTTATATAGAAGCGTGCAAAGCTGTGGGTCTTTTTCTTTTGACAAAAACGAATGGCCATTCATTTTACCTCTATCACATTTGAAAGCGTTTAAATTGATTGTGGAGGGATACTATGTCAGCATTTTTAGGAGAGTTAATAGGGACTGCGTTGTTAATCGTACTTGGTGGCGGCGTTTGTGCTGGTGTAAGTTTAAAGAAGTCGTTTGCGAAAGATTCTGGTTGGATTGTTATTACAATGGGCTGGGGCTTAGCGGTAGCGGTTGCAGCGTACGCGGTTGGATCAATTAGTGGGGCACATTTGAATCCAGCTTTGACGATAGGATTAGCATTTAAGGGAGCGTTCCCATGGGGTGACGTACCTGGTTATATCGCAGCACAAATGATTGGGGCAATTATCGGGGCAGTTATCGTATATTTACATTACTTACCACACTGGAAAGAAACAGAAGATCCAGGAACAAAGTTAGGTGTATTTGCAACAGGTCCAGCAATTCCGAACACATTTGCAAACCTTTTAAGTGAAATGATTGGGACATTCGTTTTAGTATTTGGTATATTAGCAATTGGTGCAAATAAATTTGCAGATGGATTAAATCCATTTATCGTAGGTTTCTTAATTGTAAGTATTGGTTTATCATTAGGTGGAACGACAGGATACGCAATCAACCCAGCACGTGATTTAGGTCCGCGTATCGCGCACTTCTTCCTTCCGATTGCAGGAAAAGGCGGTTCAAACTGGAAGTATGCATGGATTCCAGTAGTAGGTCCGATTTTAGGTGGATCACTTGCAGGATTATTCCATCAAGTTGTATTTGAAGGAAAACAAAATGCAGCACTTATTTATGTGATTATTGCAACTGTGATTGTACTAGCAATCTCTTATATGACAAGCAAAAAAAGTGGAAGCAATACAAATAGTAGAAAAGTAGCATAAGGGGGAAACCATTATGAAAAAATATATTCTTTCATTAGACCAAGGAACAACTAGCTCACGCGCAATTCTTTTCAATAAAAAAGGTGAAATTGTTCATTCAGCTCAAAAAGAATTTACACAACATTTTCCAAAGCCAGGCTGGGTAGAGCATAACGCGCAAGAAATTTGGGGATCTATTTTAGCGGTTATCGCAACTTGCTTAAGCGAAGCAGATGTAAAACCAGAACAAATCGCTGGTATCGGTATTACGAACCAACGTGAAACAGCGGTTGTATGGGATAAAACGACTGGTAAACCAATTTATAATGCTATCGTATGGCAATCTCGCCAAACAGCTGAAATTTGTGATGAATTAAAAGAAAAAGGTTATGGCGAAATGGTTCGCGAAAAAACAGGTCTTTTAATTGATGCATACTTCTCTGGTACGAAAGTAAAATGGATTTTAGATAACGTTGAAGGTGCAAGAGAGAAAGCAGAAAACGGCGATCTATTATTCGGAACAATTGATTCGTGGCTTGTATGGAAACTATCTGGTGGTAAAGCACACGTAACGGATTATTCAAACGCATCACGTACATTAATGTTTAACATTCACGACTTACAGTGGGATGATGAGCTTCTAGACATGTTAACAGTACCAAAGAGCATGCTTCCAGAAGTACGTCCATCATCTGAAGTGTATGGAGAAACAATTGACTATCACTTCTTCGGGCAAAATGTACCGATTGCAGGTGTAGCTGGTGATCAACAAGCGGCATTATTTGGACAAGCTTGTTTCGGTGAAGGTATGGCGAAAAATACTTACGGAACTGGTTGCTTCATGCTAATGAACACTGGTGAAAAAGCAGTAGCTTCTGAGCACGGTCTATTAACAACAATTGCATGGGGAATAGATGGTAAAGTAAACTACGCATTAGAAGGAAGTATTTTCGTAGCAGGTTCTGCAATTCAATGGTTACGTGACGGAATGCGCATGTTTAAAGATGCAAGTGAGAGTGAAGTGTATGCTTCTCGCGTTGAATCAACTGACGGTGTATACGTTGTACCAGCATTCGTAGGATTAGGTACGCCTTACTGGGATAGTGAAGTACGCGGCGCTATGTTTGGTGTAACGCGCGGTACGACGAAAGAACACTTCATTCGTGCAACACTAGAATCTTTAGCTTACCAAACAAAAGACGTATTATGCGCAATGGAAGCAGATTCAGGTATTGAACTAAAAACATTACGCGTTGATGGCGGAGCAGTTAAAAATAACTTCTTAATGAAGTTCCAAAGTGATATTTTAGACGTTCCTGTAGAGCGTCCAGTGATCAATGAAACAACAGCTTTAGGTGCAGCGTACTTAGCTGGTCTTGCGGTTGGATATTGGAAAAACCAAGATGAAATTAAAGAACAGTGGCATATGGACAAACGCTTTGAGCCAACAATGGAAGCGGAAACAAGCGAAGAGCTATATGCTGGATGGAAAAAAGCAATTGAAGCAACAAAAGCTTTCAAATAATCATAAACAGTGTTATAATGGTGACAAGTTAATAATTCGGTAGGAGATTTGGAGAGACCACAACACGCTATAGAGGCGAAATCTATAGCGGAGTTTGTGGTCTCTTTTTTCGTTATCAAAGGGAGGAATTACCATGAAATTTTCAAGTAAACAACGTAAAGACGTATTAAACGGAGTAAATAAACAAGAATTAGATGTGATCGTAATTGGTGGAGGTATTACTGGTTCTGGTATTGCATTAGATGGAGCAACACGCGGGTTATCAACAATTGTGTTTGAAATGCAGGACTTTGCAGCAGGTACATCAAGTCGTTCAACGAAGCTTGTACACGGTGGTCTACGTTATTTAAAACAACTTGAAGTGAAAATGGTAGCAGAGGTGGGTAAAGAGCGTGCGATCGTATATGAGAACGGTCCCCATGTAACAACACCAGAGTGGATGTTACTTCCGTTCCATACAGGCGGTACGTTCGGATCATTCAGTACATCAATTGGTCTTCGTGTATACGACTTCTTAGCAGGTGTAAAACGAAGCGAGCGCAGAAAAATGTTTAACCGTGAAGAAACGCTGAAGAAAGAGCCTCTTGTAAAACAAGAAGGATTAAAAGGCGGCGGTTACTACGTAGAATATCGCACTGATGATGCGCGTCTTACAATTGAAGTAATGAAAGAAGCAATTGAGCACGGTGCAAAAGCTGTTAACTACGCAAAAGTAGATAGTTTCTTATATAAAGATGGAAAAGTATGTGGTGTACGTGTAATCGATTTACTAGACGGAGAAGTATACGAAGTTTACGGTAAGAAAATTGTAAACGCAGCTGGTCCTTGGGTAGATACACTTCGTGAAAAAGATAACTCGAAAAAAGGAAAAGTACTTCAGTTATCAAAAGGTGTTCACTTAGTAATTGATCAAAAACGTTTCCCATTAGGTCAAGCGATTTACTTCGATACACCAGATAAACGTATGGTATTCGCGATTCCGCGCGGAGGAAAAACATATGTAGGTACAACAGATACGTTCTATGATAAAGATGCAGCTGTACCACAAATGACAACAGAAGATCGCACATACATCATTAATGCGATTAACTATATGTTCCCAAGCGTAAAAATTACGGAAAAAGACATCGAATCAAGCTGGGCTGGTGTACGTCCGTTAATTTATGAAGAAGGTAAGAGTGCATCTGAAATTTCTCGTAAAGATGAAATTTGGACTTCTGAATCTGGTTTAATTACAATCGCAGGTGGTAAATTAACAGGATACCGCAAAATGGCTGAAATGGTAGTAGACTACGTAACGAACTTACTACAAAAAGAAGGCCATAGTGCATATCCGAAGAGCTCAACGAAACATATGCCAATCTCTGGTGGACATGTAGATGGCTCTAAAGGATTACCAGCATTTATCGCGAAAAAAGCAGGTGAAGGTACGAAATACGGTTTAACAACAGCACAAGCAGAAGAATTCGCGAAATTCTACGGCTCTAACGTTGACGTACTATTCGACTTAGCAAAAAAACATAAAGACGAAGCGAAAGAATACAACATGCCACTAGACGTTCTAATCCCACTTGTATACGCAATGGATTACGAAATGACAGCAAAACCAGTTGACTTCTTCGTACGCCGCAGAGGCGCTGTATTCTTCAACATCCACTGGGTATACGAGTGGAAAGAAGCAGTAATCAACTACATGGCTGCGAAACTAGGCTGGAGCAAAGAAGAACAAATGAAATACACAGCTGAATTAGAGAAAGCATTAACAGACGCTGTCATTCCTGTAGACCAACAAGAGCAGGCAGCTGCGTTAGCGTAAAAAGAGAAACACCTGAAGGCGAGCCCTTTAGGTGTTTTTTCTCTTGACTAAAAATAATTAGAATGTGTTACAATGATGATAGAGTATGTAGTATGAATTTTGCATAAAATGAAGAAGACAGAAGCCTGAGAAACTTCTGCCTTTGTAACCTAACTTGCTATTGTGGTGGTAGTAGGTGCGGTTATAAGACAATTACATTAACGTTTTAGCCGAGAACCGCCCTTACCTTTTCCACGAAGCAGGGTGGTTCTCGCTTTTTTGTATACAGAAATTAGCCACGGACCGACGTATCTTCTACCGATGACAACGCCAACTCCGGTTAGGATACCATACACTAATTTAATGACAAACATCGCGATCATTTTATCACCTCCCCCTTTTTTCAAAATGGAAGAGATGATTACCACACCTACTAGTTATAGCTTATTAAGTTACATTTTAATTGTATTATGTTTTAAAATAGGGAACAAGACATATAGATAAAAAGCCCTAGCGTTCAAACTCAAACCCCCACTGAAAGGCTTTATCTCAGTGGGGGTAGTTGACTCCTTGTTAAATAAACATAACTAAAAAAATAAAGATACTGATAACAATATCCAAATGAAATACACAGCAGAACTAGAAAAAGCAGTAGATCAACAAGAACAAACAGCTGCATTATGTATAGAATTTCAAATACTACACTTGTATGAAGCGTGTACTGGTTTTGATAGTATCGATCCATCTTTGTATGGCCATGAAATATTAGATTCTTTAAGTGAGTGTTAGAAAGAAGGAGGACTCGATTAAATCGGTTCTCTTTTTCATTTAGCGATAGGAAACGAAGACGCCCCTCTTATTGCAAACTTAAAGAGCGCCGTGGGAGAAAGACGCTCTTTAGGTGAATGTATTGTAACGACTATTCGGTTTATTATATGTAAGTTGCTGAGGAAGTGTTTTATAAAAAACGTTATCACCCTCTGTATTTTTTTGTAAATTTATAAAACTTTTCTATACAGTGCGTCGTCTAATATATGGGAAGGAGGGAAGGCTGTGGATGAATTAACGATAGAAGCGTTTGAAATAGAAGATAAGGAGGACCTTATCGACGAAATAATGAACAAGTATGGACAAGAAGTCTTACAGCTTGTGTATTCATATGTGAATAATAAAGAGGTTGCGGAGGATTTAACGCAAGATATATTTGTGAAATGTTATAAATCTCTTCATACATATAAAGGGAATTCGAACTTAAAAACATGGCTATGGAGAATTGCAATTAATCATTGTAAGGACTATTTAAAAAGTTGGTATAACAAAAAAGTTATTGTTACAGAAGATGACTTTACGTATATGGAGAGTCAAAAAGAAAGTGTGGAACAAACTGTCATTCAAAATGCGGAGGATCGTGAACTGGCTTCTGCAGTAATGAATTTACCGATCAAATATCGAGAAGTCATTTATCTATTTTATTATGAAGAATTATCAATTAAAGAGATTGCGATTGTAATAGATGTGAAGGAAAACACGATAAAAACGAGGCTGAAAAAAGCGAAGGAGCTTTTGAAGAAAGGATTGGAGGAATAATCAAATGGAAGATCGATTAAAAGGCTTGCGAAAATCAATGGAGAACACAACTTTTAAACATTTGAGTTTTTCTGATCAGCACCAGAAGCGGGTGCGTGAAAAAATCAATCAATCGTCCGAAAAAGAAGAAGACATCCTTTTAGCAGTGTTGCAACTTCTTATAAATGAAAAAACAGGTTATGAATTGATGCAGTTACTGCGCGGGAGAGGGATTCAAAAATTCGAAGGGGACGAAGGGTCTCTATACACGTTATTACATCGTCTAGAACAGAATCGCTTTATCCAATCTAGCTGGGACCACGAAGGAGCTAAATATTATCAATTAAATGATAAAGGAAACAAGATGCTGCGAAAGGCAGAGAAGAATGCTACGAAGGCACGATTTATATTAAAAGGATTAGTACAGGAGTGAGAAAAATTGAACAAAAAAGGGGAGCGTTTTTTAACAGAAGTTACGAACCATATTAAATCAAAAGAAGCGAAGGACTTAGTAGCAACTGAACTGAATTTTCACTTAAAACAGGCAAAGAATATGTGGATGGATAAAGGGTTAAGTGAGGAAGTTGCTGAAGATAAGGCTGTTGAGCAAATGGGGAGTCCAATTAAACTGGGACAAGAACTTAACAAACTGCATAAGCCAAAGGTTGATTGGTTCTTACTTATTTTGTTAGTGGCTGCGATGGGGTTAGGATTTTTGCCAGTTATAGCTTTTGGATATATGAATGATTTACTAATGGATAAGGTGATATTTGTTGTTCTTGGTATTGCAACAGCGTTAGGGATGATGCTGATTAATTATCGGAAGTTAGAGAGATTAGGATGGTTGTTTTATACAATTGGTGTACTTATCTTGTTAATGCTATACTGCTTTCCGAATGCTGGGATGCTTGGAGAACCGATAATAAAAGTTGGTCCTATTGCAATTGACCGTTTAATGGCAGTGCCGTTCTTTTTTCTAGCTTGGGCTTCTTTTTTCAATAATAGTAGGATAAAAGTAATGCATCTTGTGGCTCTTTATTTATTTTCTTTGTATTTATTTTTAATTGGCGCAGCTTTTTCAGTGATTTTTATTTATATCACGATGGTATTCGTTATGCTTTGGTGGAGTAAGTTAGGGAAGAAAAAGGCATTAATTATTACAATTGTACCAATCTGTTTATTGATTATAGGGGCCTATTTTTCCTGGCACACAGTAAAAGGAGTTTATTTGGATAGATTTTTAGGGTATTTGAATCCAGAGCGTGATGCACAGGGCGCAGGATTTATGTATATACGTTTAAAGGAGGTAATGTCGTCAGCAGGTTGGTTTGGTACATACGGAGATGTAAAGTTCATCCCTAATCCAGATACTGATTTTGTATTTGCAAGTTTGACTTATTATTATGGATATGTGCTTGCAATGGTCCTTGTCTTAATTCTTTCTCTTTTTGTAGCACGGTTAATCTTCATATCTTATACAATAAATGACCAGTATGGTAAATTGCTTCTTATTGGAGGCATGACTCTTTTCGTAGTGCAATTCCTTTATAACGTCGGTATGATTTTAGGTTTATTACCGATTACTGCTATATCATTACCTTTTATTAGTTATGGATTAACACCAACTGTATTTCATGCGCTTGTAATGGGAATCGTACTAAGTGTATATCGACGTAAAGACATTCCAGCGAGAAAATCAGCTTAAAAAACAAACCACCTAGTCCCTATATTTTTTAGGGGGTAGGTGGTTTTATTTACACACTTAACAAGTTTTTCCGTCCTCAACTTCTCCGCATGAATCTGGAATTTGCTTATCTTTTATTAATAGTAATAGAAGTTCAAAAAACTGTTCGCGTTGTTCTAATGTGAGGTTTTGTAAAATATCGTCTGCGACCTTGTCTTGGAACGCGAGCGCCTTTTCCATATTGGAGTGCGCGCGTTCAGTAAGTTGAATTAATGTAGCTCGGCGATCAGTTGGATCTGGTATACGAATTAGGAGCTTGTCTTGTTCGAGTGCATCGACAAAATCGGTAACTGTACGTGCTTTGACGCCTAATTTAGCAGCTAATGCGTTCATTCGAATGGGACCATTTTCAGAAACGGTGGATAGAACGCGTAGCCTTGGCCCTGTTAGATGATAAGGTGTGTCAAGGGCTGACAATTGAGATTGAAATTCTCTTTGAACATAGTTCGACGATTGCATTAAAATATGAATGATATCTATTGCAGCTGGATTATTTGATTTCATGAATGGGATGACCTCCTCATTATTTTGTAGTTCATTTTTGCACGTTTCATAAATATATTGTATATTATTAGTGAGTAACCTCTCTATATTATAAAAAAATAGTGAGCAACCTCATTATATCGCATGCTCATAATGTGTGATAGCGGGATAATTACTATTATAACTGATGCGGAGATCTATAGAAAACGATAATAGAGCGAGGTGTATGTAAGGAATTTCAAATCGTTTCAGCATTCAATAGCAATACCCTTAAAAAAACATATGTAACGGAGGATTGTACATGACTATTGTAGCATTAGTACTTCAATGTTTATTAATTTTTGCATTTTTCTTTTCAAGTGTGAGTAAAATTGCGGGAGCAAAAATGCAAGTAGAGGCTTTCGCTCATTTAGGTTTACCTCAATGGTTTAGAATTACGACAGGTTGGATCGCTTTAGCAGGAGTGGTGGGACTGATTTTTGGTTTCTGGAATGAGGTCGTATTAGTTTTAGCAGCATTATGGATTGCTTGTATTATGTTAGGAGCTGTATTGTCACATATGCGTGTGAAAGATCCAATTGGCAAAATAATGCCGGCAGCAGTGCTTATGATTTTAGCGCTAATTCTTGCGTTCATTCATTTTTCAGCAGTAACAGAACTTCTGTAAAGTAAATTGTAGATTAGTAGATTCGATTGAATAGAGGTAGAAACTGAGCACGTACGATAAAAATGATATCCTCATTATAATAAAATAGTGAGGATATTCATTATGTTGATACTCATTTAAATCTGAATAGATTACCGGAAAAAGAAAAGGAGGTATGCACGATGGTAGATCATTCATCACAAAATGCAGATAAATTACTAGGAGTTTTAGTAGTTACGCTAATATTTTCAGTTATGAACGGTACGATGTTTAATGTAGCTCTTCCTGAAATCGGTAAAGAATTCAACCTTGTTCCTTCAGAGGTTAGTTGGATTATGACGAGTTATATGGTCGTTTATGCTGTTGGTTCCATCGTAATGGGAAAACTGGCGGATAAATATCGGCTAAAAGATTTGTTAACGTATGGATTACTTATTTTCGCTCTAGGTTCCTTGCTTGGCTTACTTGCTACTGAGTATTGGGTTATCATTTTAGGGCGTGTTATTCAAGCAGCGGGAGCCTCTGTTCTTCCTGCGACAGCAATGATTATTCCGGTTAGATACTTTGCGCCAGAGAAAAGGGGGCGTGCGCTTGGAACTTCAGCAGTTGGTTTAGCGCTTGGGAATGCTTTAGGGCCCGTTGCCGCTGGATTAATTACGAGTTTTGGAAGCTGGAGACTTATGTTTGTTCTTTCATTACTACCGCTTCTAACGCTACCTTTCTTTAGAAAGTATTTAGACAATGCAAAAGGGAAGGCGGGTAGTATTGATATTCTTGGCGGAGGTCTATTAGCTGTATCAGTCGCGTTCTTCTTGCTTGCTATTACGCAGATGCAAGTGCTGTTATTCCTTAGTGGATTTGCTACGTTAGCTTTCTTCATTTTGCGGATTAGAAAAGCTAAAGAGCCTTTTATTAAACCGATTCTGTTTAAAAATAAGAACTTTTCGATTGGATTACTCCTTGCTTTTATGACGACAGCGATGAGCTTTAGTATGACATTCATGACGCCGCAATTTCTATCGGCAGTAAATGGATTGACTCCTTCGAATATTGGTTTTGTTTTAGTTCCAGCTGCAATTGCCTCGGCAAT
The DNA here is from genome assembly GCF_022663775.1 of Bacillus cereus group sp. BfR-BA-01350. NCBI lineage: Bacteria > Bacillati > Bacillota > Bacilli > Caryophanales > Bacillaceae > Bacillus > Bacillus cereus group sp. BfR-BA-01350. The sequence goes on along the minus strand of NZ_JAKUGD010000003.1, from coordinate 315,782 downwards.
TATGGGAAGAAAGGGAGGAAGGGTAGCTGATACTCGGGGCAATTTTGCACTCGTTTTTATTGCCTCAGTATTCATATTCCTTGCTTTCTCATTATTATCTACTTTCATTGGGGTCTCGGCTTTTGTCATAGCATTGATTTTAATTTTCGGAAATGTAGGACAGACCTTTATGCAGATTTCAATGTCTAATACAATTTCACAAACACTGTCAAAGGAAGAGACAGGTGTTGGAATGGGATTACTGTCGATGATTAATTTCATATCTGGCGCGATGGCTATGAGTGTAGTAGGGAAATTGCTTGATAAGGGATCGACTTCACTAAAGCTAAATCCTTTTGTTGCAAATGAAGCTGCAAATATGTATAGTAATATCTTCGGCGTGATGTCATTATTGATCCTATTTGTAGTTGTGCTGTATCGTTTTCAATTTGGTACGGGCGTTTCTACGTTAAATATGACTAGCAAAGTTAATAAAAATTTATAAAAGAATACAAGGAGGTTTATGTATGAATGCTCAAACTGCACCTGTTTCTTCGCAGTCAAAGGAGTTTGACAATGTGAAAAGACTCCCCATTTTAATATCGATGATCATTGGGGCATTTTTTACCATTTTGAATGAAACATTATTGAACGTTGCTTTTCCGCAATTGATGATTGAGTTGAATGTAACACCGTCAACTCTTCAATGGCTTTCAACAGGGTACATGCTTGTAGTTGCTGTGCTAATTCCAGCTTCTGCTTTATTAGTACAATGGTTTACAACAAGACAAGTATTCATAGGTGCTATGGTAGTCTTTACTTTCGGTACACTTGTAAGTGCGATTGCGCCTGGATTTTCTATACTATTAATGGGTCGCTTGTTACAAGCGGCAGGTACGGGATTAATAATGCCCGTATTAATGAATACGATTCTCCTTCTATATCCTCCTGAAAAGAGAGGAGCGGCAATGGGGAGTATTGGGCTTGTAATCATGTTTGCCCCTGCCATTGGGCCGACACTTTCAGGGCTCATTTTGGAAACATGGAATTGGAGATGGCTATTTTATATCGTTTTGCCATTCGCAATTTTTTCTATCGTTTTCGCGTTTATTTATTTGAAAAATGTCTCAGAGCCTACGAAACCAAAGGTGGATGTATTATCTATTCTTTTATCTACAATTGGATTTGGCGGAATTGTTTATGGATTTAGTAGCTCAGGTGAAGGTTGGGGGAGTTTCCAAGTATATGGTATAATCCTAATTGGTCTTGTAGCAATTCTATTCTTCGTATTGCGTCAATTGAAATTGAAAGAGCCATTACTAGACCTTAGTGCATTTAAGTATCCGATGTTTACGCTAACGACAATTTTATTGACGATCATGATGATGACGATGTTCTCGACAATGACGTTACTACCATTTTTATTCCAAGGTGCTTTAGGCTTAACTGTCTATGCAACTGGTCTTATCATGCTTCCAGGTAGCCTGTTGAATGGTCTGCTTTCTCCAGTTTCAGGGAAGCTGTTTGATAAATTTGGTCCAAGAGCGCTCATTATTCCTGGTACGATATTATTAGCAGGTGTGATGTGGTTCTTTACACAAGTAACGGCAGATACGTCTAAAATAACTTTCATCCTATTACATGTCACTATGATGGTATCCATTTCAATGATTATGATGCCGGCGCAAACGAACGGTTTGAACCAACTTCCGAAGCGATTTTATCCTCACGGAACAGCTATTTTGAATACTCTATCACAAGTAGCGGGTGCGGTAGGAGTTGCGTTCTTTATTAGCGTTATGACTTCCGGACAGAAGAAATATTTGGATGCATCTTCAAATCCGACTGACCCAGCTCAATTGACAGAAGCAATGGTTTCAGGCGTGCATAACGCATTTACAATTGGCTTTGGTTTGGCACTACTTGCAGTCGTTGTAGCTTTATTTATAAAACGTTCGCAGACTTCAGAAAGTTAAGGGTCGAAGTAAAGAGGGGATGCCGAGGGCAACCCTCTTTATTATTTTGTTTCTACATATCAATTTGATTTTGGTTCCTTCTTATTAAAATAGTATTTGTCGGATAGCACACATTTTAAAATTTATAATGGAACAACTCTAACTTAGCGATAAAGTTTCATTTTATGTTTAAATAAGTGAACTCGCTTTAATAGAAGTACACAATTCAGAACGAGAAATTGATTCAGCTAATTGTTGTAAATAGGCGTATTCTGCTACGTCTTTTTCAGAAGTGTTAGGATCCAATAAAGGTGAAGAAAGAAGTATATCAATCGTAAGTATGTCTGCATCATGAGAAATGATGTTATAACCTGCAAATACAGGTCGTTTTAAGTCTTTTACTTTTTGAATCATCTGATGGAATTTCGTAACACTTATATTGATTTGTGCGAATGGAAAGCATTTTTGGGTAGGATTCTCGATGGTCTTTCTAATTTTATAATCGTATACATAGTAGTACTTTTCTTGCTGCTCAAGTGTTTGCAACTCTTTCGTTAATAAGTGGTATTTGTCTGTAAGTCCAGTTGTGAGTGCATCGTGTTCTTCGTCAACTAATAATGTGAAAGGTCTTGGTGATGAGATTGAAAGGGCGCGGACGTTTAGATCAGTAAAAGTGGGATTAGATTGTAAAATGGTATGTAATTTCTCGGTAGGAAACTCACCGTCATAAATAGCAATAAAATAATGGTTCATCTTTTCGCTCCTTAACTTTTTTCTAAACTGATATATTCTACTTTAAAGGTGTAAGTCCTGCATAAAAAAGAAAACACCTTGATTGTTATCAAGGTGTTGTAATAAGCTCAAAACTCTCCGAATCAGCCTCAACAATAAAAGGACTAACTTCGCCAACGCTATAAAGTTGCAATTCGTGCATCGCGCGTGTACAAGCAGTGTAGAACAATCTACGAACGCTCTCATCGCTGTATACATCTTTAGAAGCATTGTAAATAATAACAGCATCAAATTCGATACCTTTCGCTAAGTAAGCTGGGATCACGACGATGCCTTGCTCATACTCGGCTGAGTTACTCTTCACGAGTTTAATATTCTCGATATGAATAAGTGCCTCATAGGCCGCAGCGCTTTCAGCTGCAGATTTACATATAATTGCGATCGTGTTGTGATTTTGTTTTTGTAGTTCAGCAACTTTGGCAGTAATACGTTCGTGCAGTTCGCTGTCATTTGATACTTTCGTCACTGTAGGTTTCACGCCTTCACGTTCAAAGGCGTGAATGTTGTTGCCTTCCGGTACGAGAGCACGTGTAAATTCAATGATTGGTTTTGTTGAGCGATAGCTACGAGTTAAGTTAATGCCGTTCGTTTCATCCGGTCCGTATAAGCTAGTAAGTGTATTGAAATTCACTGTTTCACTTGCATGGGCAAATATCGCTTGATTAAAGTCACCGAGTACCGTCATTCGCGCGGCAGGGAAGAGACGTTTTAAAAACTCGAACTGAAACGGCGAATAATCTTGCGCTTCGTCTACGAGTACGTGTTTAATCGATCTATTCGTTTGGAAGCCTTCAATTAATTCTTTTAAAAGTAAAAATGGAGTCGCATCCTCGTAATATAGCTTTCCTTCATCAAGCATGTTTACTGTTAATGAGCAAATGTCATCCCATTCTTTCGGTTTTTCTCCCGTAACCCATGATGCATCTGTGAAAAGCTGTTTATATATGCCTGTGAAATTGATGAAACGCAATGTTTGAACACCTTTGCGAAGAGGCTTCATTTTTTTACGGACAATCATACGCCCAAGTACTCTCGTTTCTTTCTCAAAATCTTGAAAGGAGTTGTCGTCAAACTCACCTTTTTTCTGTAAATATTTATAAGCCTTTTGATATTCATCTTTACTCAGTAGTTCAATTTCTTCTTCTACCCAAGGCTTTTTCAGTTCTGCTTTTTCAAGTGCATCTATTTGCTTATTTAGCCAATCCGTTAACTTTTCAATTCGACTATGGAAGCGGAGGGAGGAGTCGGCATTGTAAAACTGCTCTGTAATTTCTTTCGCAGAAACAATCAGTTTTCCTCTAAATTTCATTCCTCTAAATAGCATGCCTGAAGATTCAAGAGATTGTCTGTACGCTCGAATCATCTCGAAAAATTGAGTAGATGCCTTAAATCGAATGCTCGCATTTCTCGTTTTATAGATAGGGTTATTCGTTTCAGTTAGCATATACTCTAATTGTTCATAAGGGTCTTCCACATCAAATGACTTACTTAGTCTATGATTTAAATATTCTTGGAATGTCACTTGCTGCATATTTTCTTCGCCGAGTTCAGGTAGTACGTTAGAAACGTAGCTATTGAACATAGAGTTAGGGGAGAAGAGAATAATTTGATCAGCTTTTAGCCATTCGCGATATTTATATAGTAAGTAGGCGATTCGTTGCAGCGCAGCGGACGTTTTACCGCTACCAGCAGCTCCTTGCACGATAAGGAGTCGGCCTTCATCGTGACGAATAATTTCATTTTGCTCGCGCTGAATCGTAGCGACGATACTTTGCATATGTTTGTTCGTACCTTTTCCGAGCGCTTGTTGCAAGATTTCATCGCCAATTGTAAGGCTCGTATCGAACATAGAATCAATCTCGCCATTTTGAATAATGTATTGTAATTTTTTCTCCACATTACCGTGAATTACGCCGCCTGGTGTACTGTATTCAGCCGGTCCTGGTGGATAATCGTAGTAGACACTCGAAATGGGTGCGCGCCAGTCATATATAAGAAAGTTTTCTCCGCTAGCATCAGTAAGTGTAGCTACGCCAATATAAATTTTCTCCGCAGCAGATTCTCCTTCTTCTTTGAAATCAATTCGTCCAAAATAAGGTGCTTTATGCATGCGTCTTAGTGCGGCAAGTCGATTAAAGGTGTGCTTATGGGTAATTTGTGTGACAGCTAGTGACTGAGCTTGTTGTCTTAAGTTGATAACTGTTTCAAGATAATCATCAAAAGTATCAGTATTCACTTTCACGTCATCCCAAAAGTGTTTACGAATATTGATTACTTCTGCCCGGCGTCTGCCAGTTTCGTTTTCCAGTTTATCAATTTGCTGCGTAATCGTTTCGATTACGGTATCCAATCGTTTTTGCTCTAAATCAAGTTTTTTGTTCATACGGTAAGCACTCCTTTAAAAGTGAAAAATAGAGGTTGACTGAAGAAAGAAATTATGGTATATTTGATATACGGATAAATATGTTTTAGTTAATTTGTAAAACGTGTTTCTGTACTAATTTAACATAGTTTCTGAATTTAATCAATGATAATAAGATAAACCTTGGTTCCGTGTGGCGTGAATCGAGGTTTTTTTGTGTTTTAAGAGGGGTTCGCAGTTATTGTCAGTTTCTGTCGGTAAGTCGATATATTATGAAAATCGCCGATATAATTTATTCAGAGGACCAACTATATAATTTCATTTACCGAAATCGGACATAGCTACCGGGGAAGAGGGCATATAAAAAAGCTCGGGCCGAAGCCCGAGCTTTTTATTTCATTATTTCTTTTCGTCTTTCTTAGCGTCAGCTTTTTGCTCTTTGAAAAGATCTTTCAAATCTTTATCGTCAACTTTTACGTCAGCTTTTTTGATTTCTTTCATCATAAGGTCGTTCATGAATTCGCCATCTTGTGCTTTCTTTTGAACGATTTCTTTTTTGATGTCAGCTTTAGATTGTTCGAATGATTTTTCTGGCTCTTTAATGTCTGTTACTTTAATGATGTGGTAACCGAATTGTGATTTCACAGGTTCGCTTACTTCATCTTTTTTCAGCTTATAAGCAGCCTCTTCGAATTCTTTAACCATTTTGCCAGGTCCGAAGAATCCTAAGTCGCCACCTTTTTCTTTTGAACCAGTATCTTCAGAGTATTGTTTCGCTAACTCTTCGAAAGATTTACCTTGTCCAAGTTCTTCTTTAACCTTTTTAGCAGTTGCTTCATCTTTTACAAGAATGTGGCTTGCTTTAATTTCAGGCTTGTAATTATCTTTCAATTCTTTATCAGTGATTGTTTTCTCGATAGCTTTTTCTTGCGCTAATTGAGCACGCACACCAGTTTTTAACGTTTCTTCTTTAATACCTTGTTGTTTTAATAGTGTATCGAATTGATCACCGTATTGTTTTTTCATTTCATCGAACTTTTTGTCTACTTCTTTGTCTTCAACTTTGTAGTTTTTAATAAGTACTTTTTCCATAACCATGTTATTTAGTACTTGTTTACCAGCTTGTGTCTTCATTTGCTCGTAGAATTCTTCTTTTGTAATGTCACCAGCTTTAGATGTAACGATTTTGTCTGATGATGATGTTCCACATGCTGATAATGCGATTACACTTGTTGCGGCTAAGGCAAGCATAGCTTTCTTCATTCGATAAACACTCCTACTATTATGTATTTTTAATTTATCCTATACCAATGAATTTTAGTTCATCAGAGCCCGGTTAAGTCTCACTGATACTTTTGCTTTTTATGTTGGTAAAGCGCGCTTAACAGGGCTTACCGAGGCTTTAGGATAAAGTTAAGATGCGTGTCATTTATTTCATAGTATAAGCAATATGTACAAAATTTAATATATCATATTTCGACGTGTTTTCATATTGATAAAGAAAAATTAACCAGTACGTGTCAGATTTTGAAGGTGTGCCATATTGGGCGTATGCCGCATATACAGAAAAGAGGAGGGGATGGGGATGAATTCTCAACTTATTTTATTACTTGTACTGTTTATTTTATTGGTTATAGTAGGTATAATTTGCTTATAGAGGAAAAAAGTGAGGAAGGGGCTTTCCTTCCTCACTTTCCATGAAATATAATTTCTATATAACTAGAAATTAATAAAATTGTTATACATACATTAATAACCCGAAAGACACCGGGTTGGCGGCTCGCAGATATTTGTTTTCGTTCACACAGTGTATGTGTCATGAAATTCGTGTAAAATATAACAAGAAGTGCGAATGCGACAAAAACAACTGTTATAAGTGTCATGAGGCGAGACCTCCTTTTGGCTAAAATACATATACTTTATATATTGTATCATACGATATTTTGTTCGTGTTATAAAATTCAGAAATAGAAGACTTTGTGTTAGAAAGTGAGGGAGAAAATGGACGTTGTTAGAAGATTAGAACAAGCTGAATACTACGTAGACCTACTATTTAAAATGATTGATGAAGAAAAGTGTCCATTTTATTCTTTGATCATAAAGAAAAAAGCTCGTAAAAAAGATGTTGAACGTATACTAAATCTTTGTGAAAAACTGAACGAACAATATGTAGCGGAGAAAGCAGAAGGCCTTCTTTTGTTCGATGCGCTGTTAGATCAATTTGAAAAAGCGCTTCCACATCAGCTCGAAGTACACGAAACTGCGGAAGCGCTAGCAAAACAAGGTTTATTCAAACCGCTTATGAATGAATTCTTAAGCATGATTGCGAAAAAATAAATAGATTACTTCTTAACTAACTTCTGATCGGATTCTGTAAAGTTCTCTTCAATATCTTCTAATGATTTCTCAAAAATATCGATGAAGTCTTGTCCGTAAATGTTACGCAAGATTGCAATCAGTTCGATATTTTCTGGGAACTTCCCATAAAAATTACGAAGTGCAAGAGCCCCATTAAACACTGAATTATTTTCAGGGTCATACTCCTCCATTAAGCGAAGTAGTAATTCTTCCCCTTTGTCTGTAATTTCAATGTACGTGTTTCGTTTATCATCTTCTTTTTTCGAGAATACAAGATAGCCGCGTTCTTCCAGCTTTTTCGAGAAGTTAAACGCCGTTGATACGTGCATAACTCCAAACTTAGCAATCTCAGAAATAGAAGCCCCTTTTAAATGATAAGCGATTGTTAAAATATGATGCTCATTAATATTTAAATCATAAGGCTTAATCCACATCTGCCAATCTTTCTCTACACATTTCCATAACGCTTTCGATAATTGAGCAATGCGTTGGCTGAAAATCATCGCTTCTTTTACCGAGTAATCTTTTTCTCCACTTTTCATATACTCACCCACTTTAACATTCTTTTTCATTACTATCTATTATGCCAGTAAAATAAAAATTAATAAAGTCTTTTTGTGAGAATTGTGAAAATTTTTTGGAAAAATGACATTCTATACAAATCATGCATAACTATGGAAGCGGTTTATAAGTCGCGAGTACATGTGTTGTCCATACATGTTAAGTGATAACATATATTGTAAATGCATAAAAACACGGCATATCTATGTGATATGCCGTGTTAAGGTCGATTTATATAAAAAATATTTGTTATATGCAAAAAACTAAGCAGGAATTTGTTTACGCTTTTTCCGGAACAGCTTCTTGTAGTTTCTCAATTGATTTTTGAATGTCCAAAATCTCTTTCTCAATATGTCGTTTGTTTTGAGAAATGTCTTGCTTCCAGTTAGAAAGTGTATCGTGCATATCGTCTTTTAATTCTTGGAACACTTCTTTACCTTCTGAAGCAGTTTCAACGATTTGACGTTTTAATAATTTTGTATCAGCTGTAATATCAGCTAAAGTCTTTTTAATATCATTTCCTTTTTCTTTTAACTTACCGCGCATGTCTTTGCCCGAAGAAGGAGTTGAGAAAAGAACAGCTAGTCCAGCAACTGCTCCGCCGCAAATGACACCTGTAATAAAGGATTTAGCTTTTGACATAAAAGGAGACCTCCTTATTTTTTGTTCGTATTCATGATGTGAAAAAATATGCATATCTTTAAGACGAGGGAAAGAATAGTACCCAGTCCCCGGCATCTTGAGTGGAGAAACAAGCCGTGCAATATTTAATCACTTTAGGAAAGTGGCTTGTTATGTATTACTTCTTATTATAGTGTCACTATTTCACACTATTTGCAATTGTACTTGCGATGTTTTGTAAATTTTCCATTGTGTATTCATTTTGATGTGATTTCCAAACAGCACCGAAACCATCGTTTTCACCGTAGCGTGGAATTAAATGAAGGTGGAAGTGGAACACAGTTTGTCCAGCTTTCTCGCCGTTATTGTTAAGTAGGTTAAAGCCAACTGGATTAAACTCTGCTTTAATCGCGTTTGCGATTTTCGGAACGACAGAAAAAATGTGTGATGCGATTTCTGGCGTTAACGCAAAAATGTCTTGTTTGTGAACTTTTGGAATAACAAGAGTATGTCCTTTTGTTACTTGACTAATATCTAAAAATGCAAGCACATGTTCATCTTCGTATACTTTTGAGCAAGGGATTTGCCCGTCAATGATTTTGCAAAAAATACAATTATCTGCTGTATGATTCATCGATCTCATCCTTTCAAATATCCTTAGCCGTATTTTACCATAATTACATAAGAGAACAAACACGAAAAACAGGAAGCTGACTCAGCTTCCTGTTTTCTGAAGATGGATTGAAAAAGCATTATCGTAATTTACGTTTCGCAGACACCTCATTTATTTTAAGAAATGCACGGTAAATCGGCTAAAGTTTCTGCCGTAGACACCCCATTTTCAAGTGAAATGAATTGCAATCTTTTTAAATGAAATTGTTTACTTTTTAAAACAGTATATGCTCTTTCGGAGACACCCCGTTTCGAAAATAAAACAAATAATCTGGTTATGTGTAAATTCCTTTGTCCAACTTGGACACCCCATTTCATGATGACTTCACTATGTTGTTGTACTCATCAATAGGTGGTCGCTTTTTCAATGTGTTCCTTCTTCCTTAATTATGATGTCCGCTTTCGTAAAAATATATGCGAACAAATTTAAATTTTTTTTGAATGCATCGATACTATGTAGTACAGCGTAATTTTTGGTAAGATGAATATAGAACGAATATAAATGAAGAAAGTGGTGTCGTATGAGCGAGTTATTGCGTGTAGAAAATGTTACAGGAGGATATACGAAACGACCTGTATTAAAAGATGTTTCGTTCTCTGTGAATAAAGGCGAACTTGTCGGCTTAATCGGTTTAAATGGAGCGGGTAAAAGTACGACGATTAAACATATTATCGGTTTAATGGAACCGAAAAAAGGAACTGTCACAATTAATGGGAAAACAATTCGTGATGATATGACAGCGTACCGTTCTAGTTTTTCGTTCATCCCAGAAACACCTGTATTATATGATGAGCTAACGCTAGAAGAACATTTGAAGTTAACAGCGATGGCGTACGGTGTAGATGAAAAACAATATGAAGAACGCGTAGGACAACTATTACAAGAATTTCGTATGAAAAATCGTTTGAAATGGTTTCCGTCTCATTTCTCAAAAGGGATGAAACAAAAAGTAATGATTATGAGTGCGTTTTTAGTGGAGCCATCTCTTTATATTGTGGACGAACCGTTCGTTGGGCTTGATCCGTTAGCGATCCAATCACTCCTTCAAATGATGGATCAAATGAAAAAGAGTGGTGCAGGTATTTTAATGAGTACACATATTTTAGCGACGGCAGAGCGTTATTGTGATTCGTTCATTATTTTGCATCAAGGCGAAGTAAGAGCGAAGGGAACATTATCTGAGCTGCAATTACAGTTTAATATGCCAGGTGCAACGTTAGATGATATTTATATTGCATTAACGAAGGAAGAAGATTATGAATAGCACAGCGTTATGGAAAGAACGATTTCGTCACTTTCTACAAGAAGTTCGTACATATAGTAAATACGTATTTAATGATCATTTAAAATTTATTTTCGTATTCATCATCGGCGCAGGAGCGTATTATTACCAGCAATGGTTACAAACGTTAACACCTTCGTTTCCGACTGCGCTCGTTATGGCAGTGTTGCTTGGACTCGTATTAACAGCCGGATCTATTCAAACGTTATTAAAAGAAGCAGATCTCGTTTACTTACTGCCAGTGGAAGAAAAGTTAAAACCGTACTTCACAAAGGCATTTCTTTTTACGTTTATGATTCAGTTATACATAATCGCCATCGTAGCAGCAGCGCTTGCCCCGTTATACTTCCAGCAAATGAAGCAAACAGGAGCGGCGTATATATGGATTGTAATCGCGTTTATCATTGTAAAAGCGTGGAATTTATTCGTGGCATGGGAAAAATCATTTTTAACAGACCAAAATATACAAAGAGCCGATTGGTTCATTCGTTTTATTTTAAACGGATTATTTGTGTATTTCCTTGTAGAACGTACTTCCGTTATGTTTATTGGCGGAATCATTCTTCTCATGGTGTTATACCTTGCGATCATGCATCAAATGGTGAAGGGAAAACCACTAAACTGGGAGTATTTAATTTCTGAAGAAGGTAAGAAGATGATGCTGCTGTACCGCATCGCGAATATGTTCGTTGATGTACCAGCATTAAAAGAGAGAGTAGCACGTAGAAAATGGCTTGATTTCATTCTGGCGATGATAGGCGAAAAGCGTACCTATTTATACTTATATACGAGAACGTTCTTAAGATCTGGTAACTATTTCGGCTTATATGTGCGCTTGCTTGCCCTTGGCGGAATTATTCTTTACTTCATTCCGTTTTTATATGGACGATTTATCGTAAGCCTTATCTTCCTATACTTAATCGGTTATCAGCTATTAACTTTATGGAAACATCACCGCATGAAGATTTGGCTTGATTTGTACCCAGTAGGGGGAGAAGAGAAGAAGAAAGATTTTCTTACTTTATTAAATGCAATTCTTATTACAGGTAGCGTTATATTTACAATTATATTTCTACTAGCGACGAAAGATTTCATGATGACAGGAATTTTACTAGTCGTAAGCATAGTATTTAGTATCGGTTTCGTTTATCAATACGGGGCAAAACGTATTGAGCGTTTAAATTGAAGGGAATGAACCTATGATTACATATGAAGAAAAGGTTATAAAAGAACTGGAGCAGTGGAAAGCTACATTCATGAAAGATTCTTCTATGATGACACGGTTCTCAAAGAAAGTGCAGACGAAAGTACAACAGCTTATTCCGGCGAAAGTACAAAAAGTATTAACAGAAACGATTCGGATGATGGTGCAAACAATTAGTGCCGGATCAAACTTTATAAAGCCGAAATTAAAAGAGACGAACTGGTCATTGCAAAGACGAGACGATGAAGTACGTAAAAAAATGGATGAGTACAAAAAAATAGCAGCGGCAGAAGGAGCAGGGACGGGAGCAGGCGGTATTCTCCTTGGCCTTGCTGACTTTCCGCTTTTACTCGGCATTAAAATTAAATTTTTATTCGATGCAGCAACATTGTACGGATTTGATACGAGCGACAAAGAAGAGCGCCTTTTTATCCTTCACGTTTTCCAACTTGCCTTTTCAAGTGACGAACACCGAAAAGAAATATGGAAAGCCATCGAAACGTGGGATACAGAAGAAGAAAATCATATGGACTGGGAAAAGTTCCAAACAGAGTACCGAGACTATATCGATTTAGCGAAAATGCTTCAGCTTGTACCAATAATCGGTGCCCCGGTCGGCGCATATGCAAACTATCAATTACTGCAACGACTTGGAGAAGTAACGATGAATTGTTATCGTATGCGATTATTAAATAGGAATTAAAAGGAAGGCGTCCTACATGTGTAATGTAGGACGCCTTTTTTAGAAGCCAAGTCCGATATAGCTAACGCCAGCTATAATCAATACGACAAAAAGCACAATGATGAATGAAAATCCGCTCTTACCAGCTTGTCCAGCTTCACCACCGCCGTTACCGCCACTACCACCTTTACCACCAAGTCCCATATGCTAGCCTCCTTATTGTTATATATTGCTTTTGTTTTATATTTTTCTTCATTTACCAATAAATTCCTCCTGGAGCGCTAACTAACTTGAAAATCATTTCGTTTCATTTTATAATTTACTTACCGACCGGTAAGTAAAAATAAGTGAGGTACAGTATGACAAAGAATTTACAAACATCGCAAAATATTGTAGAGGCATCATTTAAGCTTATGGCAGAGCACGGCATTGAGAAGATGAGCCTTTCCATGATTGCGAAAGAGGTGGGAATTTCAAAACCGGCTATTTATTATCATTTTTCTTCTAAAGAAGCGTTAGTGGACTTTTTATTTGAAGAAGTTTTTTCTGGATATCATTTCGTGAGTTATTTTGATAAAGAGCAATATACGAGAGAAAATTTTGCAGAAAAGTTAATCGCAGATGGTTTACATATGCTATCTGAATATGAAGGACAAGAAGGAATACTGCGGGTCATAAATGAATTTATCGTAACTGCGGCGCGAAATGAAAAGTATCAGAAACGCTTATTTGAAATACAAGAAGAGTTTTTAAATGGTTTCCACGATCTATTGAAGAAAGGCGCGGGACTAGGCGTTGTGTCACAAGATGCAACGGAAGAAAACGCTCATACGCTAGCGCTCGTAATTGATAATATGAGCAATTACATGCTCATGGGATTTCAGTTAAAGTATAAAGAAATTTGGATTCGAAATGTGAAAAACGTCATGAAGGAGGAGTAAAGATGAAAATGCAAAAAAACTGGTGGCTCGGTTTTCTTGGGTTCATTGGGGTGTATAAAATTCCAGGCATGATAGAAGCTTTTCAAGCGGATGGAAATTGGATGAAGTTAATCGGTTTCATTTGGCTACTTTGGTTCGGATATTTTATACCTGAGAAGAAAGAAGATTAAATTTCAATTTTCTGTAAGGTTATGTAAAATATAGATTGAGACTATTTATATATTAGATTACTAGATTTGGAGTGGTTACATGGATCCATTGAGAAATAAAATTCACCCTGACATGGTCAAGGTGTGGAAAGTTCGGGCTGTAATTGAAGAAGGAATCGGTATTCTTGTCATTTTAGCTTACCTTTTCCTCATGATAAAGTTTGATTGGTGGGCGTGGATTTTGTACGTGTTAATCGGTTTAACAGTTGCGTTAGCACCATTGGAGTACTTCGTATTCCCCAAACTACGTCAGCGTTATTACAGCTACCAACTAAATGAAGAAGAACTTGAAATTCAGCACGGTCTTTTCGTGGTAAAGCGCGTATTAGTACCGATGATTCGTGTACAGCACGTGACGATTGAACAAGGGCCAATTATGAGGAAATATGGCTTAGCACAATTACACATTTCAACAGCAGCAACTTCTCACAGCGTCCCAGGCTTAACGATGTATGAAGCAGAAATGTTGAAAACGAAAATTGCAGAATTAGCGAAAGTGAGTGATGAGGATGTATAAGAGGCAACATCCAATCACGATGTTATTAGAATTAAAAATAACAGATTTTATACCATTTATTATTTTTCTCTTTAGTTTAAAAGGAAAGTTCCCATTTTGGTATTTAGTTCCTATCGGTTTTGCGGTAATCACGATTGTTTCAGCTATCGTAGGCTGGTATTACAAAGTATATTGGATTGAAAATAACGTATTACATGTGAAACAAGGTCTCTTTGTGAAGAAGGAGAGCTACTTAAATAAAGAACGTGTTCAAACGATTAATACAAGTTCTAACGTGTTATATCAAATGCTTGGCTTAAAGAAAATCCAAATTGAAACAGCTGGCGGGGGAGATGATGCGGAGGTTAGCTTAGCCGGTATTACAGTAGAAGAGGCAACTGAGCTTATTGCTTTGCTAAATGAGCCAACTCCAGAAATGAAAGCAGAAGGAACGCTAGACGAAAAAGCGGAACATGCAATAGAAAAAGAAATCGTTACAGAAGAAAAACAAACGACAGAATATAAATTGACTTGGAAAGAAATTTTACTAGCATCTGTTACATCGGGTCAGTTTGGGCTATTATTCTGGTTAATCTTTTTCGTGTATCACCAAGTAGAGGAGTACATTCCGAAATGGATAGAGAATGACGTAAAGTCGTATGTAATGGAATATGATATATACGGCTGGATTTTCATGGTAGTTATTTTGCTCGTCCTTTCGTGGATTATATCTACAATCGGTTATGCGCTAAAACATGGAGATTTCACAGTAAATCGAAGAAATGACGAAGTCCGCATTTCACAAGGATTACTTGAGAAGAAAGAACTCGTCCTAAAGTTACATCGTATTCAAGGGATTACGATAAAAGAAAGTATTTTACGTCAGCCATTCGGCTATTGTGCTGTGCAAGTAGAAGTGATTCAAAGTAAGGGAACGGGTGACGAAAAAGAAAAAGTTACACTGCATCCAATCATCCGAAAAGACCGAGTACAACAGTTACTCTCGCATTTACAACTACCATACGAACTGAATACAAATATTATTTCATTACCAAAAGCAGCATTACGCCGCTATCTCATTGATAGCTTCATCTTTTTCGCAATGCTAGCTATCCCGCTTATTGGAATAAGTATATACTTTGAAAAGCACTTCATCATGTGGGCACTCATTCCGCTTGCGGTCCTCATCTTTATACTTGGTTACGTAACATTTAAAACAAATGGTTACAGTGTAAACGGAGAGCAAATTACACTTGTATATCGCAGCGTCGGAAAATATACAGGACTTATTAGAAGAAGACACGTCCAATCGATGGAAAAGACGCAATCCTATTTCCAGCGCCGCGCGGATTTATGTACGTATAAGTTTTCGAGCGCATCATCGAGTTATAAATTAGAGCATACGAGAGTAGAAGATGCGGAGAGAATGCAGAATTGGTATAAGAAGAGAATAAGTGAGAATTAAATGGAATGGCTCGTCTTTTGCGGAAGGCGGGCTGTTTTTTTTTTTGTGAAGATGATAGGAAATAATTTGAGTTTTATATTTTTATTTTCCATTAAGTCTATTTATTTCAATGATATTTCTTCAAATATACGATGGTAAGGGGAAAATTCTTCTGCTTTTATAAATAGAGTTCGGTCCTAAAACAGTTGTTATAGGGACGTTAGTATGTTTTTAAAAATATTCACATGGTAAAATATAGGGGGAGTTTGGTGATTTTGTATTCACTATAGGATTTGAAATTGATAGTTATGGTGAAAATGTGTATATGTATAGTTTAATAGATATCTTGTAACAAAACCAGAAATACTCCCTCGAATAGACACTAAAAAAAGTCTATTCGAGGGGGTACATTTTGTATTTGTTCCAACTTGGGGTTAGAAAAGTTTGTATCATCACCCGTTAGATTATTCATAAACGTAGCAATTGGAAGGCGGATGTGTTTCTTTTCTTAAATAAAATACTGGCAGTAAATCGATAAATATAAGTGAAAATAAGGAAAATGTCTGAAATACGGACAAGACAATACATATATTCGAGATTGTGGTAAAATAATTGTAGACCAACTTTATCCTAATTAGTAAAATTTTAGATTTTATTTGTGATATATTTAAGCATTTGTTGTTAAATGTTGTTTTAATAATATATTTATAAGGTGGAATGGTTATGAAAAAGGAAGAATTTTTGTTGTATTCCGAAAATAGAATATTACCAACATTTATTGAATTAGAAGGAAGATATTATCCTGCATATGCTAGTAAATTACACCCTTTTTGTATAACTACTTTGGGAGAGCATAATATTACCATCACACTTTGTGAGGCACTTAGAATTAAAAAAAAGAAAGAGCCGGTAGAAGAGTTTCTGTACAGCGAAATTAGCAATATAGAGATTTCTGTTGTTAAGAAGCTCACCGCTGTTCTTTTCCTTCCTGGGACTCGAATTAATTTAGACTTAATTCTCAATTTGAAAAATGGAAGACGACTACATTTAGAGTGCGAAACTATACGTGTTTTGCCACAAATCATAAATCTTTTTTCTAAAAAAAGTATAACGGTTAAAGATCCTTTGGATTTAGAACATATTTTTCTGTCTAAAGATTCTATTGAAGAAGTCTATGAATATTTAGAGAGTAATCTTGAAAACATGGCTAAGGAAAAAGGAATAAGTATATTTCGATTAAAGCAAACTGAAGATTAATTATACATTTTAATGGATTAGAGGATTTTTTAGTGGTTGAGTTTATAGGAAACCTTTTGATTATTTATTTTGTAGTTTAAGACTGATAACACTAATATACATAAATAATAGGATTCCTTTTTGATAATCAAGTGAATTAAATACTATGTAAGAAAATAACGTTGCGAAAGTTTGGAAGCAAAACCAAATCATGTTTGGGTAGATGATTCTAAATCTCCATATTATAATACGCTGCAAGAAAAGCCTGTAAGGAATAGATGGAAATCAGCTGAAAATATGTATATCCCAGCATATGATTATGGATTCGTAATTAATTATAATACGGAATCACGTACACCATACAAAGGAAGTGCGATCTTCTTCCATGTCTCTACTTCATGGACAGAAGGATGTACAGGTGTAGATAAACAAAATGTGATTGATATTTTAAGATGGATTGATCCAGGGAAAAACCCGGTTATTATTCAAACGCCTGAAAATGAACTGATGAATTATTAATTTGATAACTTTAAAAAATTTTAAGCCTACTTTCATTAGTATGCTTTTTTGTTAAGTATGAAATTCTTGTTTCGTTGGTGTGATCCTGATGCACATAGAGCTAACCAAATGGACTGCCCCTAAAATAATAAAAATGATATAAAATTTTCGTCTTTGGAGACAACTAATTATTAATTTGATGATTCAGCTGATTTTCTTTGTAGTTATTGAAAAACACTATAGTTTCTAGAGAGTGAACAGAGGTTTTGAATTGATTTAAAGTTGACGGAACAAAATAAAACGAATTGAGCAAAAAAACTTGCAAAACTAAAAGGGGAGTTGTATATTAATTGACATATCAAATATTGATGCGTCAATTAATATTTGATAAGAAAGAAGGCGGAATTTCATATAAGCTACAAAATTAAAGAGAAGATAGTATAAATTTGATATTAGGAAGTAGAGGGGGCACAATACTGTGGAAATAATCGCAGCTATTTTAGTCGGGATCGTAGCATTAGAACATTTATTTATCATGATCCTCGAAATGTTTTTTATGAATTCAAAAGTGGCAAAACGTGCTTTTAAATTACCGGAGCATTTAGAAGGAGATCGAAACGTAGCCGTTATGTTTGCAAACCAAGGTTTATATAATGGATTTTTAGCTGTTGGTCTCATTTGGGGACTTATACTTGGGCTCAATTCAATTGGCTATATGGTTCAATTATTTTTTGTAATGTGTGTGGTAGTAGCAGCTCTTTTTGGCGGTTTCACATCTAATAAATCAATTATTGTGAAACAAGGACTTCCAGCTATATTAGCGTTGATTGCCCTTTTAATTGTGATATAGAACCAAAGCGTTTGAATAAAAAAATCATTTTTGAAAAATACGCTATTCTTTCTGTAGGCTCATAGGAAAGAATAGCGTATTTTTTCATTTTCATATCCTTCAACTTAAGAAGTGTATAACATGCGAAAATAATAACTTTGTACCTTTTCACTTAGAAATGTAAATCCTCTCTTTTTTTGCGTAATTATTATGAAAATGCGTATTACATCAAGGATTGGAACCGAATTAACTCTTTAAAATATAGAAAGTGGGGAAAATAATGTAAAAAAACTATTGTATGTTTAAAAACCTTGTGTTACATTTATGTTACAAATGAGTTACAGTATGTAACTTTTGTTACGTTTTATTTTCTAATGTTTTTCGGTATGTTACGAATTAAGGTGCATATCCAATCAACCGAGAATATATAAAGTTAAAAAACTACCAAAATAAAAATAGTTTTCCTATGTGTATAAGAGTGTGTGTAGTAAAGAGCCTGGTGAGAACTTTACGCACATTATTAAAATTCCTTTCTGTCTTAAAAGAAGAAGAAAACCAACTACCAACTATTTAGGGGTTTTAAGTAATGATAGTAAATGAAATGTACTTCCTTTCCCGCACACAAAGTACATATTTACTTTCAGTCTAATTACTACACAGACTTTTATACATATGACGTTATTGTTTTAGGAATGCATAGGGGGAGAAACATTGAGGAAGTTATTAACGGTAATTGGAATTACATTTTTAATGTTAGCAGGATGTAGTAATGGAGATTTTGAAAAAGAAATGGATGCAGGGAAGACCGCGTTAACGAATAAAGAATATAAAAATGCCTTATCATCATTTGAGCGAGCGCTGGATGAGAAAAAAGACGATTCAGGTGCAATAGTGCTTGTAGAACAAACGAAAATCATGATGGAAGCAGTGAAGTTAAAAGAAGAAAAAGAGATAGAAGAATCAATTCAATCATTTGAAAAAGTAGAGAATATGAAGGATGGAAATACTACACTGATAAAGCAGGCCAAGGAAGAACGAACAGCATTACTAGCCATTTTAGAACAAAAAAAGAAGTATAGCGAGCAACTGACGAAAAGTGAAGAGTTAATAAATAAGAAAAATTACGCAGAAGCGAAAGATATATTAAATAAGCTAGTTTCAGAAACAAAAGATAACAAAAATCTTGAAGAATATAATAAAAAGGCTTCAGGATTAATTACTAAAATTGGTGAAGCAGAAAAGAATGCAACGGTAGCGAAGGCAGAAAAAACTAATGTAGCAACGAATCAAAAGGTAACAACAGAGAAGCCTCAAAAGGCAGAGACAGAAAAGAACCAAAAGGTAACGACAGAGAAGCCTCAAAAGGTAGAAGCAGAAAAGAACCAAAAGGTAACGGCAGAGAAGACTCAAAAAGTAGAAACAGAAAAGAACCAGAAGGTAACGACAGAGAAGAACCAAAAGGTAGAAACAGGAAAGACTCAAGATGCATTTACTTTTGAGAAAGCGAAAGAATATATTAAAAATGAATATAAAGAAGACTATGATTATATGCTAGAAAATACGCAAGTAGAGAATGGAAAGAAATATTATCAAATTAGAGTGCGTACGACATATAAAATAGAAGGCGCAGCTGGATCAGGATTTACTGGCGTATTTAAAGTATTTGAAGATGGTACAATTGTTGAAGTGCACTAAATTAATGGAAAGGTATCCTCAAAGTGTTTGAGGATACCTTTTTAGCGTAAAAAAAAGCATCTAGCAAAAGTACTAGATGCAAATAAAAACACAAGGGAAGACAAAATTCTTCCCTTTTCCCGTAAGTAATTATATCAAAAAATTTATAAAAAACTAGCTTTATTTTTAATATAATTGATGTGTGAAGCTATGAAAGTATAAGATTACACTATTTTTGTAGTGTTTTGTTGAAAAAGGAGCCACGTATATGATTAATTTTAAACCAGAAAATTTGAACCAACTATTAAAAGTAATGTTAATTAGTGCCAATAAGTCTTATGATGCGATTAAAGAGTATGAATGTATGGGAGAAGCAGTCGTATTCTGTGTAGACTTCGAGTATATTGACGTTTCTCTTATGATTGTAGATATGCTAGGAAGATCGGCTTCTAGATTTAACATTTTGCCATTTGCTAAGCCAGATACGAATGAGATAGATTACATTCAGTTTCAAGTGTATTCCATTAATGAAGGGAATTTTAAAGAAGTTCTCGATACGATGTAAAAAAACTATAATTTTACAAAAATGTATATACCAACTAATATATAAGTAATAAATTCATATAATTGGAGTGATGAGATGCAGCCGTTAGAAAGGGAGATTCATTCTAATATGCTGAAAGTGTGGCGAATTCATGCTTTAATTGGGGCGGCAGTTATACTAGCAGTCGTAATTGCGTATTTCTTTTTTATGATCAATTTTAATTGGTGGGGTTGGTTGTTTGGCTTGTTAGTCACAGGAGCTATTCTATTTATTCCGCTCGATTATTTTGTATTTCCAAATTTACGTCAGCGCTATTATAGTTACAGATTAAATGAAGAAGAGATTGAGATTCAAAAGGGAATGTTCGTTGTAAAACGTGTGCTTATTCCCATGATTCGTGTGCAGCACGTAACGATTGAACAGGGCCCGATTATGAGAAAGTACAATTTAGCAGAATTACATATTTCAACAGCAGCAACTTCTCATAGTATTCCAGGTTTAACGAAAGAAGAAGCAGAGCAGTTGAAAAGACAAATTGGAGAACTTGCGAAAGTGAGTGATGAGGATGTATAAGAGGCAACATCCGATCACGATTTTATTAGGTATTCGAGTTGCGGGTTTATTGCCTTTTATTTTCCTTGTTTTATTTAAATCAGATGGTCAAGTAAAACCTTGGTATTTCTTTCATCTCGTTCTTTTAGCCATATTATTCATTATGACAATTTTCTCAGCGATAAAATGGTATTTCAAAGTGTACTGGGTCGAAAGTAATATTTTACATATAAAGCACGGTGTGTTCGTTAAGAAAGAAAGTTATTTAAATAAAGAACGTGTGCAAAATATTAGTACGTCTTCTAACATCATGTATCAAGTGCTCGGACTGACGAAATTAAATATAGAAGTAGCAGGCGGCGGTACTGAGCCAGAAGTGATGTTGGCGGGTATTAGAGAAGATGAAGCGAAGGAACTCATTGCTTTATTACATAAAGAAAGAAGTGTTGTGAGTGAAGAAGGGCCTGCGGAAGAAGGAAGTAAGACGGTATATCAGTTAACAACGAAAGAGATTTTAGCAGCATCTATTACATCTGGCAGATTTGGATTAGTGTTTTCTATGTTAGTCATCCTTTACACAGAGTTTAATCAATTTTTACCAGAATGGCTCATCAATAAAGTGGAAGCGTATGTGATGGATAACGGTGTATATGAATTAATCGTTATGGCGGCGATTTTAATGGCAGTGTCGTGGGTCATTTCAACAGCAGGTTATGCATTAAAATATGCGAACTTTAAAATTGAGCGAAACGGAAATGAAGTTCGCATCGTGCAAGGTTTATTTGATAAGAAAGAGTTTGTTTTAAAATTACACCGTATTCAAGCGATTACGGTGAAAGAAGGCATTCTCCGCCAGCCTTTCGGATATTGCTCTGTCGAAGTAGAAGTCATTCAAAGTATAGAAGCGGCAGGAAATGAAGTGATGTTACATCCTTTTATGAAGAAAAAAGATGTGCAGCAGTTACTCGCATATTTACAGTTGCCGTATGAAATGGAAGCGGAAATCGTTCATTTACCGAAAGCAGCATTACGTCGTTATGTCATCATGGGCTGGATTGCAAGTGCCGTACTCACTGTGCCAATCATAGGTGCGAGTATATATTTTAAACAAAATATTGCGTTATTCACTCTCATACCACTATTCATTATATTTACGTTACTTGCATACGCTCGGTATACAAGTAGTGGTTATATGATACGAGAAAATCAGTTAGTCATGGTGTACCGAGGACTCGCGAAATATACAGGAATCATGCGAAGAAGGCATGTTCAAGCAGTCGGATACAGTCAGTCGTATTTTCAAAAGAAAGACGAGCTATGTGCAGCTACCGTATCAGTAGCGGGGCATCCTTACAAAGTGAAACATATGCAAAAAGAAGATGCGCTTTGTATATATAATTGGTACAAAGAAAAAGGAAACACCGGTGTGTAACGGTGTTTCCTTTTTATGTCGTCATTTGTCGATAAGTCGATATTCTTTGTCGAATCGTCGATATATTGAAAAAATCGTTGATATATTCGGGAAATCGCCGATATATTCAGAAAATCGCCGATATAATTTCAAATACTGTGACCTTCAAACTTCGAACTCCAAAACCCTAAACTAACACATCAAAAGTAGTCACGAAAGACGGACGAGAGAAAATACTCTTTTGCTGTTCTGCATGTGGATGCGCCTGAGCTGGAGCTTGTCCTTCTGCTTGGGCAGGACGTTTTTTATGAGCATTTTCGAATGAACGAGATTCTGTCCAGTCTTTAAAGTTTTGCTCTGTTTCCCACATCGTTAAGATGACATATGTATCGTTACTTAATGGGCGTAGAACGCGGATTGCTTGGAATCCTGGTTCGTTTTCAATAAGGCCTGCGCGGTTTTTAAAACGGTTTTCAAATACTGGGCGACCTTCGTCTGTTACAGAAATGTTGTTACAAACGATATAGCCAGGTTGTCCTTTAAATTCTCCAACAGCGTCTAGTACGTCATACTTAAGAGATCCTTCTACAGATTCTTCTGTATTTTCTTTATAAAACATATTTTTTTCATCATTTTTTGCAGTGAAATGTGCTTGTTCTAGAGGTGTTTCGTATGAAATAATAGCCTTCATTTTAATGCCCCCTTATTTATTTGTTTCTATTATATCAACTCTCTTAAAAAACTTCGAAGATTATATACATAAAGATACCTCTTTTTCAAATAATAAATGTACCATCATTTGGAAAGAAGGCCGATGTATGAAGAAAGTGAAGTGGACTTTATTAGGTGGGTTAGCAACGCTTGTATTAGCGATTGTCCTTTATAAACTAATTGTGTTAGCTGGTGGCTATATGATGGATGAAAAGCAGCTCGTTTTCCACTCTTCATCACGTATCGTTGACCAGAAGGGGAAAGAAATTACGAAATTATACGTAGAAAATAGAGACTTGGTGCCAATCGAGCAAATTCCGAAATATGTGCAGCAGGCGTTCGTTGCGGTGGAAGATTCTCGTTTTTATGAGCATCAAGGAATTGATTACCCGTCTATATTTCGTGCTCTTTATAAAGACACGTTAGCTGGAGGGAAGGTCGAAGGCGGCAGTACGATTACGCAGCAACTTGCTAAAAACGTTTTTTTAACTCGTCAAAAAACATTTACGCGTAAGTTGAAGGAAGTTGCAATTTCCCTTCAATTAGAGCAAAAATATACGAAGCAACAAATTCTTGAAATGTATATGAATCATATTTATTTTGGCCATGGAGCTTACGGTATTCAAGCAGCAGCAAAGTTATATTTTAATAAAAATGTAGAAGATTTAACAGTAGAAGAAGGAGCAATGCTTGCAGGTCTTCCGAAGTCGCCAAACGGATATTCACCTTATTTTTCTCCAGAGAAGAGTAAAGAACGCCGCGATCTCGTATTGTCACTTATGCATAAACAAGGCTATTTGACTGCCGAAGAAAGCGTACGTTATCAAGGAAAGACAATCGCTCTCTATAAAAACTTAGATGAGAATGAGCTTGCATATATGCCGTATATTGATATGGTCATAGATGAAGCAGCACGTTTATATGGATTGTCTCATCAAGAAGTACTTCGCGGAGGATATACGTTTGTCGTACCGATGGATGAAAAAATTCAAAAGGTAGCATATAACCAGTTTCAAGATGCAAGAAATTTCCCTGGGAAAGAAGAGGGGGCGCAAGGTGCATTTTTATTAATGGATAATCGTACAGGCGGCATTAAAGCGGCGATTGGCGGAAGAAAGTACGTTCCGAGAGGGTTCAATCGTGTTTTTGCAAAAAGACAGCCCGGTTCTGTGCTAAAACCACTTATCGTCTATGCGCCAGCACTCGAAACGAAAAAGTATAATCCGTATTCTTTATTGACGAATGAAAGACATTCTTTTGAAGGGTATGAACCTCGAAACTATAACCGTGAATATTCGAAAGAAATAACGATGTACGATGCGATTTTAGAGTCAGCAAATGTACCAGCAGTTTCTTTATTAAATGAGTTAGGGGTAGAAGAAGGAAAGCAATATTTAGAGAAAGGAAATGTTCACATTGCCGATGCTGGTTTAAGCACAGCGCTTGGAGGATTGAAAAATGGTGTTTCAACATTTGATCTTGTGAAAATGTATCGTGCGTTTTTAGCAAATGGTGATATTATTGAGCCGCACGTTATTGATAAAGTGTTAAATAGACACGGCGCAGTCATTGGAGAATCACCAAAAGTAGAAACGAAAATTTTCTCGAAACAAACGGCATGGTATATGACAAAAATGTTAGAAGGAGTTGTAAAGGAAGGGACAGCGAAAGCCGGTGTATATAACGGAGCGTTAGCTGGGAAAACAGGTACAACTTCCTTACCAAATGACGATAATGGAGCGAGAGATATGTGGTTCGTTGGCTATACGCCAAATTTAGTAGGCGCTGTTTGGATTGGTTATGACCGCATAGATGAAGAGCATAAGTTGCAAGGAGAAAGTGCGTCAGCAACAAAATTATTTAAGAAAATTTTAACGAAAGCAAATGTAGAACAGAAAGAGCAGTTTAGGAAACCAGAAGGTGTGGAAACAATCGGTGCTCCAATTCGGCTGCGCAAGATTGAAGATGTGAAAATGAAATTAGCATTTAGCCCTTTCGGTTTATTTAAAGCGAAATTAAGCTGGACACCACTTCCAGATGAAAGAATTATGTATCGTATTTATAGAGTGGAAAATGGAATTCATACGCATGTAGGTACTGTAAATGGTGCCGGGGAATATGAGGAAAAGTTCGTTAACATCTTTTCAAAACCGAGTTTTTACGTTGTGCCATATAACACACAAACGAATCGCGAAGGAGAAAAGTCAAAAGTAGCTAAACCATAGTTTTTCTCTGTGTTATAATAAGAATGTTGTGAAAATAGTAAGCGTTTTTAAGAATGTTTGTGTCAATTTAATGAACAACGTACATAATATTATGCATTTTGTTTTTACAAGCTGTATAGTAAAAAAAGATAAATATCGAACGTATTCGAAGCATTGTGGTAAGGAAGGGAGCTAGGGTCTTGGTAAGAACTATAAATGAGACATTTTTAAAAGCATGTAGGGGGGAACGTACTGATTATGTACCAGCATGGTATATGCGTCAAGCAGGTCGTTCGCAGCCGGAATATAGAAAGATAAAAGAAAAGTATTCTTTATTTGAAATTACACATAATCCAGAGTTATGTGCTTACGTTACAAAACTGCCAGTTGATCAGTATAACGTAGACGCAGCAATTCTTTATAAAGATATTATGTCACCACTACCTGCAATTGGTGTGGATGTAGAAATTAAATCAGGTATTGGCCCAGTTATTGATAATCCAATCCGTTCTTTACAAGACGTAGAAAAACTAGGGGAAATCAATCCAGAAGATGACGTACCGTACATATTAGATACAATTCGTTTATTAACGACTGAAATGTTAGACGTACCGTTAATCGGCTTTTCAGGAGCTCCATTTACGTTAGCGAGCTATATGATTGAAGGCGGTCCATCTCGTAACTATCATAATACGAAAGCGTTCATGTATGCAGAGCCGAAAGCTTGGTTTGCTTTAATGGATAAGCTAGCAGATATGGTTATTACATATTTAAAAGCGCAAATTAACGCAGGAGCAAAAGCAGTTCAAATTTTCGATTCTTGGGTTGGAACAGTAAACGTAGCAGATTATCGCGTATTTATTAAACCGGCAATGGAGCGTATTTTTGCAGAAGTTCGCACGATGGGTGTACCGATGATTATGCACGGCGTAGGAGCTGCACACTTAGTGAATGAGTGGCATGACTTACCGCTTGATGTAGTCGGTTTAGACTGGCGTTTACCAATTGAAGAAGCACGTGCACGCGGCGTTCACAAGGCGGTACAAGGTAATATGGATCCTTCGTTCTTACTTGCACCATGGTCTGTTATTGAAGAACATGTAAAAGGTATTTTAGATCAAGGGATGAAACAGCCGGGTTATATCTTTAACTTAGGTCACGGTGTATTCCCAGAAGTAAATCCAGATACATTAAAACGTTTAACTACATTTATTCATGAATACTCTAAAGGGCAGTTAGCGAAGTAAAGGAGAATTGCTGTATGAAAAAGAAAATTGGTTTGCTTGTAATGGCATACGGAACGCCATATAAAGAAGAAGATATTGAACGTTACTATACACATATTCGTAGAGGAAGAAAGCCAAGTCCTGAAATGCTAGAAGATTTAACAGAGCGTTACCGTGCAATTGGTGGTATTTCTCCTTTAGCTACTATTACATTAGAGCAAGCTAAGAAGTTAGAGAAGCGTTTAAATGAAGTGCAAGATGAAGTCGAGTACCATATGTATCTTGGCTTAAAACATATTGAACCGTTCATTGAAGATGCGGTGAAAGATATGCATAACGACGGTATACAAGATGCAATCGCACTTGTTCTTGCGCCGCACTATTCTACGTTTAGCGTAAAATCATACGTTGGACGAGCACAAGAAGAAGCTGAGAAACTTGGAAACTTAACAATTCATGGCATTGATAGCTGGTATAAAGAACCGAAATTTATCCAGTACTGGGTTGATGCAGTGAAAGGTATATATAACGGTATGTCAGACGCAGAACGTGAAAAAGCAGTATTAATCGTATCAGCTCATAGCTTACCAGAAAAAATTATCGCAATGGGCGATCCATATCCAGATCAATTAAATGAAACAGCGGACTATATTGCAAGAGGCGCTGAAGTAGCAAACTATGCAGTAGGTTGGCAAAGTGCAGGAAACACACCAGATCCTTGGATTGGTCCAGATGTACAAGATTTAACGAGAGAACTAAATGAAAAGCACGGTTATACTTCATTCGTATATGCACCAGTTGGATTTGTTGCGGAACATTTAGAAGTTTTATATGACAACGACTTTGAGTGTAAAGTTGTAACAGATGAAATTGGCGCGAAATATTATCGTCCAGAAATGCCAAATGCATCGGATGCATTTATTGACTGCTTAACAGATGTTGTAGTAAAGAAAAAAGAATCTGTACTGTAAGAAGAAAGGGGGAGCCTGCTTGAGGAAAAAAGTTGTGATCATCGGCGGAGGCATCACTGGATTAACAGCAATGTATAACTTACAAAAAAATATTCATGAAAAAAACTTGCCGATTGATACATTACTGATAGAAGCATCGGGTAAACTTGGCGGAAAAATTCAAACCGTTCGAAAAGATGGATTTACAATTGAGCGCGGACCGGATTCTTTCTTAGCACGAAAAGAAAGTGCAGCTAGATTAGTGAAAGAATTAGGTCTTGGCGATGAACTTGTAAATAATGAGGCCGGTCAATCATTTATCCTCGTAAACAATCGGTTACATAAAATGCCGAGCGGATCAATGATGGGAATTCCAACGCAAATTACGCCGTTTCTATTTTCCGGGCTGTTCTCCCCAATTGGTAAACTAAGAGCTGGTTTTGATCTATTAATGCCAAGATCAAAGCCAGTATCTGACCAATCACTCGGGCACTTTTTCAGACATCGCCTCGGAAATGAAGTGGTTGAAAACTTAATAGAACCGTTACTATCGGGTATTTATGCAGGGGATATTGATGAAATGAGCTTAATGTCAACATTCCCGCAAATGTATCAAATTGAGCAGAAACATCGCAGTATTTCACTCGGTATGCGTACGCTCGCTCCGAAAGAAGAGAAAGCTGAACCGAAAAAAGGAATCTTCCAAACAGTGAAAACAGGTTTAGAATCTATCGTAGAATCTCTCGAAGCAAAGATGCATGAAGGTACGATAATAAAGGGAACTCGCATTGAAAAAGTTGCAAAACAGGGTGATGGCTATACGATTACTCTTAGTAACGGAAAAGAAATAGAAGCGGACGCGGTCGTAGTGGCAAGTTCACATAAAGTATTGCCATCTATGTTTGCACAGTACAAGCAGTTTCGTTTCTTCCGCAACATTCCGTCCACATCAGTTGCGAATGTAGCAATGGCTTTCCCGAAATCAGCCATTCAGCGAGATATTGATGGTACAGGATTTGTTGTCTCTCGAAATAGTGATTACACAATTACAGCATGTACGTGGACGCATAAAAAGTGGCCACATACAACGCCAGAAGGAAAAACGCTTCTTCGATGTTACGTTGGACGACCTGGTGATGAAGCAGTTGTAGAACAAACAGAAGAGGAACTCGTTCAGCTCGTACTAGAAGACTTACGAAAGACGATGGATATTACAGAGAATCCAGAGTTTACAGTCGTAAGCCGTTGGAAAGAAGCAATGCCCCAATATACAGTAGGCCATAACGAGCGAATGAAGAAACTCACAACATTTATGGAGAAAGAGTTGCCAGGTATATACTTGGCAGGTAGTTCTTACGCTGGTTCTGGTCTGCCGGACTGTATTGATCAAGGTGAGAAGGCTGCAAAACGTGTACTCTCTCATTTGGAGAAAGTAATGAATACGGAATTAATCGCACAATAAAGAGAAACGCCTTCAATCATATTGAAGGCGTTTTGTTACTTATTCACCAATAAACATATATAAGTTATTTGGCTTTATAACGGCATCTCCTGCATAAATAACCCATTCTGTTAGGTCATCAAAATCTAAATGATAACTATTTCCTTCACTCATATCTTCTATAAAATATGGTTCATTAATGAGTATTCCTTGAATAAAGTCTTCTGTAATATGTTGCATTTCAAACCACATATGCTCGCTTTTACCCTCTTCATAGGAAACGCCAAACTTAGCGAGAAAACGAAACTCCTCATTTGATTGTTCAATTTGAAAAATGTTGCTGAAATACCCGAAAGTATTTTTTGCATTGTAAGCCATACGAGCCGTTTCACTATTTGTTTTATAGAACATGAGCCCTGTAGCTTCCTCGTGTTCTTTGAAAAAGCTTTCGATACATTCTTCTGAAGTATCAAATTTGAACAAGAGAACAGATGGCGATTGATGGTATTCATCTCGGTCATCCATCCCGCCTAAGAATGTGTTTTGTGCATCTATTGGTTGTAGCTTCACTTCTTCATCCTCAATTGAAGATAATTGATCTATACTCGTTTTATGCCCAATATAAGATAAACCTTTTTCCCACGGCACAGCTACTGTATGTATAGAACCTTGCTGACTATGTGCGATAACGATAGGCTCATTCATAGGGACTTGTCCATTTTCAACGGCATTATTCGCAAATGTTTGAAAGAGGTCACCAATGCCATAGTAGGAAGGAATGCGATTTGGAATAATTAATTCTATTTCTGTTACGCCCGCTCTTAAAAGGCCGTGTGTATGAAACCAATATTGCGTAGGCTCGCCTTCTTTATCGTCTTCATAAACGGAATGAATAATGTACAAGTCAGGAATGTCAGGTAATAATTCATTTTCAACGTGATATTCAATATAGCTTCTAGATATTACCTTCATTGCTGCACTTGAATCAATTACAAATAACAAATCTGGCGCAAGATTCCATAAAAACTGTAACTGCTGGAAAAAGCAGTTCAGTACATCGCCTACAAATAGCGTACGGGTGAAAATTTCAGTACCGAAAGCCGCATCTTCAAAATTACGATCTACGATTGTAGAATCTTGTCTATTGTACAGTTTATATTCTTCTGGGTCATTCGCCTCATCAATATGCAGTTCATACGGTATGACTTTTTCATCCATATGTAACTCAACGATAAGGCTTGTCTCATCACTATAAACAATTTTTAACTCATCAACTTTAGTAGCGATAGTTTCTAGCCGCTGTTTTAACTGCTCAATTGTAATTCTAGTCGGTATAACAGCAATCATATCTGAAAAATGACGTTCTAATGTTCCATTCATAGCTGCGCGGTATGTTTCTGTTTGTACTTCCATCCAATCACTCCTATTCAAATGAATCCATTTTACATGCCAATGAAATTTCGATATTTTCTGTTTTCTCTCTCTAACATTATAGAGTGCATTCGTAGAAAGTGTAAAATTATTATTTTGTATTATAGTTTGAAAACGAGTAAATTAGATTAATTTTTTGTAAAACTTGTCGAAATATTATTCTATATAACGAATCATTTGTTATGATAGAAATGCTGAGAAAATATGAAATAGGGAGAGGGAAATGGCTGTGAAGAAATTGTTAAGTGTCTTTTTATCATTCATACTATTGCTTTCATTTACTGGAACTTTAGTACAAGCAGAAGAAACTACTTCTATGTCAGTAGAAAAAGCAATTCAAGTTTTTAAGCAGCAAGGGAAAACGAAGGGGATCGTGGAAGGATATATCGTTGGATATACGCAAAGTCCTTCTAAATACACGAAGGATCCGGCTAAATTTGATGATACAAATGTAGCAATTGCCGATTCACCAAACGAAACAAATCCAGACAAGATGATGCCTGTTCAGTTGCCAAAAGGTGACGTGAGAGCGGCAGTAAACGTGAAAGATCATCCTGAAAATATCGGGAAGAAAGTTAGTTTAACAGGGACGCTTGAATTATATTTTAGTAGCCCAGGTTTAAAATCAGTAACAGCTCATAAGTTTCAAGGGGAAGAACAAAACCGTGTTAGTGATGTAGTAGCTTCACCGAATGGAGGAGAAGTTGCGAAAGGAACAGCAGTAACGTTAACAACGAATACAGAAGGAGCAACAATCTATTACACGTTAGATGGCTCTAACCCTACAAATAAAAGTGTTCGTTATAACGGACAAATTATCGTGAATGAAAATAGTGTAATGAAAGCAATTGCAGAGAAAGAAGGGCTTACTTCTTCAGCGATTTCAACTTTTTCATTTGTTATCGTAAACAATGAACAGGTTCGTATTCATGATATTCAAGGGAAATCACATCTTTCCCCTTACAACGGGAAGAAAGTATACAATGTGGAAGGCGTTGTAACAGCGCTTGATAAAAATGGTTTTTATATAGAAGATAATCAGCCAGATAATGATCCAGCTACTTCAGAAGGTATGTATGTGTACAAAAAAGATGCGAATGTAGCAGTAGGAGATCTTATTCAAGTTGATGGAGTAGTAGAAGAATATGTTGGACCTGGATATGCAGAAAGGTTTGACACAGACTTAACGACGACTGAAATTAAAGCGAGCCGCGTTGCTGTAATCGCAAAAAATCAAGATTTACCAGCACCGATTGTACTTGGAGAAAACGGTGTGAAAATTCCTGATCAAATTATCGATAATGATGCATTTGGTTTATTTGATCCAAATGAAGATGCAATCGATTTTTATGAAAGTATAGAAGGTATGCGCGTTACGATGCCAACGCCAAAAATTATTGCACCTCAGAAAAACGGGAATTTATATGTAACAGTGAAAAATGGCGGAAATAAAGTCGTAACGAAATATGGCACACCTGTATTAGATGAAAATCAATTAAACCCAGAGCGTCTTTCTGTAAAAGTACCTCGTGATTATGTAGCAAAAGTAGGAGATACTTTCACTGGAGATATAACAGGAGTAGTTGGATATGATTACGGTGCGTTCCGCATTGCGCCAATAACAGAATTACCATCTGTAGTAGACGGCGGATTTAAGCAAATAGGAGCAAATATTCAGCCTCGTCTTGATAAATTAACGGTTGCTACATATAACATTGAAAACTTCTCGGCGAATAAAAAAGAAACAACAGATGAAAGAGTAAAAGCATTAGCGTATTCTATTAAATACAATTTAAAAATGCCAGATATTATCGGTGTAGAGGAAATGCAAGATAATAACGGAACGGTTAATGACGGTACAACAGATGCTTCGTTAAGCGCAAAACGTATCATTGATGCAGTGCTAGAAATTCGCGGGCCAAAGTATGAGTATGTAGAAATTGCTCCGAATAATAATTTAGACGGGGGAGCACCAGGCGCTAACATTCGCGTCGGGTTCTTCTATAACCCATCACGCGTGAAATTAGCGACAGTACCGAAGTTGCTTGATAAAAATGTCGTTCGCATTGGAGACGAAAATCCATTGTTTGAAAGTACACGTAAACCGTTAGCGGCAGAATTTACGTTCCAAGGACAAAATTTAGTTGTTGTTGCAAATCACTTAAACTCAAAAATAGGAGATGCAACGCCATTTGGAAAAGTACAACCGCTCGTATTAAAAAGTGAAGAAAAACGAGTTCAATTAGCACAAGAAGTCAATCATTTCGTACAAGGAATTCAGAAAAAGAACACGAATGCACCAGTTGTTGTGTTAGGGGATATGAACGATTTTGAGTTTGCTAAACCACTAAAAGCACTAGAAGGAACAATCTTGAAAAATATGATAAACACAGTGCCAAAAGAGAACCGTTACACGTACATTCATGAAGGAAATGCACAAGTGTTAGATCATATTTTAGTAACAAACAACATCGCACCGCACACAATCGTAGATCCAGTACACTTAAACTCAAACATTATGAAAGAACACGGACGTGTAAGTGACCACGACCCAGTACTTGCTCAAATTGATTTGAAGAAGGCATCTTAAAGTAGGGGGAACGCTTAGGTAACTAAGCGTTCTTTTTTGTTTTTGCATCGTCATATAATTACAAAGAAAGAATCCCTTTTTTTGTAAAATAGCGTATAATTAATTGAATATTCATGCCTTTATGAAGGAGGTTTGGATGTATGGTAGCTCAACTAAACGGGAAATTAATGAATAAACTAGCGATTTTTTTTAGTATTTTTATAATCATTAAGTTTGTAGCTGATGTAACAGGTCTTACGCAATCGCTAGGTATGTATTATTTAGGCACGCTTAGTACAAATATCGCTTATATAGCATTCGGTCTAGCCGTAATTTTTACTATATTGGGTATTAAAAAGGAATTAAGTAAATATGCCATTATTTCAGTATGTTCGGCGGTAGGAATTCAAATAATCTATATGGTTGTTTTTGTAGTTTTATGGATGTTGGCAGGTACGCCGTAAAGGGGAGATGATTATATGAGTATTGAAAATATACGATTGATACATGTAAATGATAATAATCTCTATGTAAAAATGTTAGGAGAAGGTGAACCAATCATATTTCTTCATGGAGGACCTGGAAGTGAACACCATTTTTTTCTGCCCTATATGGCTCCACTAGCAGAAAAATTCCAATTAGTTTTTTATGATCAAACAGGTTGTGGAGAATCGGAAGCACCAAAGAATAATCAATATTCTATGAGGGATGAGATTGAAAACTTAGAAGCACTGCGTGTGCAATTAGGGTTTGAAAAAATAAAGTGAAACTTTAATCAGTGGGGGTTTTTTTCATCCCCCATTGATTATTAGTTGAACCAATCGGACTTTTATGGGCAGTTGATCCCCACCTAACTTCTTTGCTTTCGCCGAATTTTGAGGTGGGGGTCTTACTGCCCATTAAAGTGGGATAAATGTATTAGGTGAATCATGGGGATCGATGCTTGCATTATTATATGCAACTACATATCCTGAACGAGTGAATAAGTTACTTTTAACTGCTGCGATAGGAGTTAATGTAAAGGGATTAGAAAGGTTTGGTGAAGAACTGCAGAAGAGGTTAACGGAAGAAGATAAAGTAATCATTTCTGAAGTAAGCGAGAAGATTAAAAGAGGAGAGGCTTCTATATACGAGATGTTACAAGTGTTAGATCCGTATTATGTATTTGCTACGAAAACTTTAACTTATAAACAGAAAACAACTTTTAGTAATGAAGTTAATACGATACTAGGTGCAGATATGGTGAAAAATTATGATGTGACTAAACATATAAAAAAGCTCTCGAAAATTCCAATATTAATTGCGCAAGGAAGTCATGATATTTTAACTCTTGCTACTATAAAAGAACATTTTACAGAATATATACCTCATATAGAGTTTGTAGAGATTGCAAACTGCGGACATTGGACGGTAGTGGAACAGCCAAAACAAATGTGTAATATCGCATATAGTTTTTTTGAGAACTAAGAATAAGAGCGTAACTCCCATATAACTCAGGGAATTACGCTCTTATTCGTTCAATGATTTAGTCTGAAATTACTTGAAACGCTTTTCTACATCGATCTCTTT
Organism: Bacillus cereus group sp. BfR-BA-01350; assembly: GCF_022663775.1. NCBI lineage: Bacteria > Bacillati > Bacillota > Bacilli > Caryophanales > Bacillaceae > Bacillus > Bacillus cereus group sp. BfR-BA-01350. The sequence goes on along the minus strand of NZ_JAKUGD010000003.1, from coordinate 281,378 downwards.
TTTGCAGTCTTCTTTTATATTTTTTTCTATCACGTTTTACTCCTTGTATATACATAAGTAAGCTAACGAAAAAGAAGAAAGCACATTGAATCATTAAAATATATGGTGACATGCCTTGCAATGGTTGCTTTGGGTCATATAAATGAATAGGTGCCCCGCCTATTGTAGGGAATATTGTATTTAGTAGGACGTACGGAATGGAGTTAACTGCAAATGGAAATAGAATCGCCATATAGTCCTTTTGTGACCATGCAGATGCAGCGAGTCCTAAAAGGGCCATTAAACCTGCAAATAAAAAATTAATTCCAATATATACCGTAATGTAAGTGAGAGGCGCATCGAAGTATAGGTTTGCGAACATTCCATCCTCATTTATGATGCCAGAACCAATCGTAGGTGTTCCGTCTGGAATTGTTAATTTGCAAAATAATAACGATAAGATGAATGGAAATGTATAAAGAAATCCTCCGCAAAAAAACGTAACGATATATTTCGCTACTGAATAAGGAAATAAAGAAATTCCTTTGCTCACGAACGGTTTAAAACCATCTGACTTATCGGAATTGTAACTTGTACTAAAGGGGAAACTCGCAATAACTGGCATTAATAATAAATAAACATCCATTTCATTATCACGAAATCCAATCCATTTTATATCTGTTGATATAGGTCCGCTCGCAGCGTCTCCTAAATAACGAATGACATAATAATAATGATAAATACAAATAAGAACGAATCCACTAAACATAATAATTAAAGAAACACGATTACAAAAAGCTTGCTTTATATTTAAACGAAGTGCACGCATCATGACTGAAAAAGCCTCCACTGTTTTGATAAAGTGAAACTTTAATCAGTGGGGGCTTCATCCCCCACTGATTATTAGTCTTCACCAATCGGACTTTTATGGACAGCCCGATCCCCACCTAAATTCTTTGCTTTCGCTGAATGTTGAGGTGGGGGTCTTACTGCCCATTAAAGTCGGATAAACTTGTCTATTTTCTATATTACTATTAAATGTAAAGATTTTCTTGTTTTTTTATTTGATTATTTGAAAAAAGAGAAATTTGTTGTTGGGAAGTAAGGTTTAGTTGAAATTAGTTTTTTCTAAAATATGGTTGACAATTAAGTATTACATTTGTAATCTTAGTTATAGATTACAAATGTAATACGAAGGAGTGAAATATATTATGACAAATCAATTACCTAAAATATCTGAAGCAGAATTAGAAATTATGAAAGTACTTTGGTCGAAATCTCCACAAACAGCGAATGAAATTATAGAAGAACTGGAAGATACAATGGACTGGAAACCGAAAACAATCCGTACATTAATTAATCGGTTAGTACAAAAGGAAGCTGTTTCTTACCATCAAGATAAAGGACGTATGTACGCTTATTATCCGTTAGTATCACAAGATAATTATTTGCAAGTGGAAACAAAATCTTTACTAAAGCGTTTTTGCGGTGCGGCGTTTAAGCCATTACTTGTTAATTTCTTAAAAGAGGAGAAATTATCTTCAGAAGATATTAATGAATTAAAACGCATTTTAGATGAGAAGACAGAGGAGAACAAGAGGAAGGATCGATAAAAATGATAGACATGCTTATAAATGTATACCTTCCTCATTTTTTTGATTGGCTTATAGAAACGTCACTTATGGCTAGCATATTAGTAGGGTTTATTTTATGTATAAAAATACTATTTAGAAATAAATTAGCACCCCGGTGGCAATATATGCTGTGGATTGTATTAATGATTAGACTCCTTTTACCATGGTCACCAGATAGCTCTTATAGCATTTATTCATTACTTTCTTATCGTTCTAGTGTATCGGAAGTTATTCCGAAAAATATGCCGTCTACTGAGAGTAAGATGAACATAGAAAGTGACCGTAAAGTGGAATTAGAATCACATGCTGAAACCGTTACAAAAAGTGGTAAACCTGAAGTAAACGTAAGTACGGAGCAACAGACTCCATTTTCTTTATACAAACTTGCTATGTATGTTTGGTTAGCTGGGGTAATCCTATTAGCAGTTATAACGTTTATTACAAATAGACGTTTATATTCTTACATAAAGAAACAACCCGATATTACGGATGAACAGGTCATTACGGTGTTTAATCGCTGTAAGCAGTCTATGAAAATGAAGAAGGCAGTTTCATTACGTTTAGCAGGAAAGATTGCGAGTCCAACTGTGTTTAGTTTCTTTCGCCCGAAAGTATTACTATCAAAAAAACATATGAAAGTATTAAACGAGCAACAATTACAATATGTCTTTTACCATGAGTTAGCTCATATTAAGAGAAACGACGTAGCTGTAAATTGGATTATGTACAGCTTAATTCTATTAAATTGGTTCAATCCGATTCTTTGGTACGCCTATTTTTGTATGCGAGAAGATCAAGAATTAGCCTGTGATGCATATGCGCTTACTTTTATAGATAAAGAGGAGCAAATTGCATATGGTCATACAATTATTACCCTCCTAGAACATTATTCCTATCAAGTACCAAACCTAGCAAATTTAAGTAGAAATAAACGAACATTAAAAAGGAGAATCGTTATGATTAAAAAGTTTCAAAAGAAATCGTATCGTCTTTCTTTACTCGGAATTATTGTCATAGTTGCTATAGCATCTCTTTCTTTATTCAACGCACGTGAAACGGAAGGGAAAGAAAAACAAGAGGATAAAGTAGAGCAGTCAAAGGATGCTTTCCAAAATGCTGTAGATATGTTGTATGGTACAGAAGAAAATGCGAAAAAAGAATATCATTATTCAGCAAGAGTGTATGAAGAAAAGACAGATTACTTATATTTAGCTGAAAAAGCTTTAACAAAAGATGAATTCCAGCAGTACATAAAATTATCTAAAAAAATTATTAATATACAGAAAAAAGGTGCTCCGAGAGTTTCTGACTACGAGTCAACATTTTTTAGAGAAGAGCGTTTATCAAAAGCCGATCGTGACAAATTATATGCACTTTATGATCAAGCAAAACCATTTGATGACAAAGTGCATGAATCTTTAAATTATACAGTGAAAGAAGCGCAGGAACATGTTGATTTTCAAATTAAGAAGCCGACGTATACAATTGAAGGATACAATCTGAAGAATGAAAATGTAGGTTATTTTATTAAGAGAAGACCTGAATTAATTATTGATTTAGAATATACAAACGGAAAAGCAAATTATGCAATTTCTCAGTCACAAGTTTTTGGGGAAAGTAAAGATTCATTCAGCCACCAGTTTGTAGTGCCTGAAAATATAGAACAGTACGAATTAGAAGAGAATCAAATATTCTACGCTACTGATCACTCGGATAGTAATTTACAAGGTATGAAGATGATTGTTCCAGCAAAAGGGAAAAATAGTGCATACCAAATCGTTATTATTAATCATAGTTTAGAGAACCAAGGAGAAGCAGTATTTGATAAAAATGTAAATAAGAAAGAGTTAGAGAAAATTATGCTTTCTATGTTGAAATAATAAAAAGGTGTTCTAGAGATGTATATCTCAAGAACACCTTTTCCTTTTCTCTTTTCTTCTGATAAACTATGGAAAGTATGATATAACTTGACTGGAATTTTTTATACTGGAAATAATAACAAAGAGAACTTGTATAGAATGTAAGCGTGTGGTAATATCAAAGATGTACTGATTGACTATATTATCCAATTGGTCATTTTTGGAGGTGACGATGTGGCGATAGATCGAAAACGTTCTATTATTGAGGCTGCAACAAAGTCTTTTTCAGCATTCGGTTATAAAGCAACAACGATGGATCAAGTAGCGAAGTTAGCGAATGTAGGAAAAGGAACGATTTATACTTTTTTCAAAAATAAAGAAGAGCTATTTGGCGAGATTATTTCTAATTTAATTACAGAAATGAAGCAAGTTGCAGAAAATGCAATTCGTTCAGATGTTTCATTTTTTGAAAATGTACATAGAGCATTATATAGCATATTAGAATTCAGAAAAGAACATCAGCTCATGATTAAGTTAATTCAAGAAGAGCGCGATATGGGAACGAAAGAAGTACAAGAAGTGATGCAACAAGTAGATGTGGAAATTGTCTCTTTCATTCAATCGTATTTAAAGATTGCGATTGATAAAGGTGAAATTAGCAAATGTGATCCAGAAATTACAGCATTTATTATGCTTCGCTTATATGTATCGCTTATTTTTGATTGGGAAAAAAATCATGAACCGCTAGAAAAAGAAAAAATTGCAGAATTATTTGAACTTTATTTATTAAAAGGATTGTCAAACTAAGATAATCCTTTTATTATTATAAAAAAAGTGACCAATTGAACAAAATGGTCATATATTTAATTTAGGAGGGATAATAGAAATATTCACTTTATAGTAAGAAACAGTTGCATAGTATAAATTCGGGGATAAGGCATATGTATGAATCAGTATAGCCTTTTTGTTTGGGTAAAAATGACCAATTGAACATTTCGGTCATTTCAAAAAAGGGGGAGAAATGATGAAAGGAAATCAGTTACTTCGTAAAGAGTTCACACAAATTATAAAAAGTAAAAAAATATTAATTCCAATTATCGCGGTTCTATTCGTACCAATTTTATATGCAGGTATGTTTTTATGGGCCTTTTGGGATCCATATAAACAGTTAGATGATTTACCGGTTGCGGTAGTCAATTTAGATAAAGGTGCAGTATTTGATGGGAAACCAATTGAGGTCGGAAAAGGACTCGTTGATAATTTAAAAGATAATACAAGTTTTAAATGGGAATTTGTAAGTGAAAAAGAAGCGAAAAAAGGAATGGAAGGTAGAAAGTATTACATGTTAGTACGCATTCCAGATGACTTCTCAAGTAACGCTACAACGTTATTAAAAGACGATCCAAAGCCATTAAACTTAGAATATATTCCAAATGAAAGCTTAAACTTCTTATCTTCACAAATTGGCGGAACAGCCATTGAAAAAATTAAAGGTGAAGTAGCAAGTACGTTAACGAAAACATATGCAGAGAAAATGTTTGATTCCATTCAAGACGTCTCAAAAGGATTAGCAGATGGGGCGGAAGGAGCAAATAAATTATACGACGGATCAAGTGAACTGCATGATGGTTCAAGTAAAGTGACGGATGGTCTTCATACGCTTCAAGGGAAATCTGGGGAGATACAGACAGGGGTAGGGAAACTATTTGATGGATCTGGGAAAGTAACGGATGGCCTTTATACGTTGCAAGGAAAATCAGGGAAAATGACAGTTGGTATTAATAAGTTGTTTGATGGATCCGGTCAGGTAACATCTGGTTTGTATACGTTGCAAGGGAAATCAGGGGAGATGGCAACAGGCATTGCTAAGTTATTAAATGGATCCAGTGAAGTGACAAATGGAGTAAATAAATTAACAGCTGGTTCAAGTCAATTAACAAATAATTTAAATACATTTGCAAATAAAACGGGTGAATTACAAAAAGGTGTGGATGATCTTTCAATTGGATCAGGTAAATTATATGGGGGATTAAACGATTTAACTGGCCGATTTATTACATTTAATAATGGTTTACAGGATGCTTCTCTCGGATCTAGTGATTTGAAAAAAGGTACTATTAACCTTTCAAATGGGATGAAAACGTTGGATAGCGCACAAGGTAACCTAGAGCAAGGAGCTCAAAATATTCAACAAGGTTTACAGAATTTAAATAATCAACTGGAAAGTTTTAAAAATGGATCATTGAATGTGAAGCCAAATGTAACAGGTTCATTGAAACAAGCAAATGACAAGATAAATGGAGCTGAAAATAATATAAAACAATTAGATTCAGCCGCGCAGTCGAATGTAGAGAATGCAAATAAAGCAATGCAAGATGTAGCGGCTTTACAAGAACAGATTAAGAGCTTACCAGAAGAATACCAAGAAAAATTAAAGCCTTTTATTACGAATGCTACAAATAGCACTGCTGCTGTTCAAAAGAATTCAGCAGGAGTAGCAGGTACGATAGGTCATTTAAAAACTGAAATATCGAATTTAAAAGAGAATGTAAGTGAAACCGTTAATGGATTACAAACGGGATTACCGAATCCTCAAGTTTTAAAAGAATTAGCTGTGGGTGTTGAAAAGTTAACGAATGGACAGAACGGTTTTGTTACTAAATTCCAGGAATTCGGTAAAGGTTTAGATGAAGCGCAATCTGGAACTGTAAAAATTGAAGAAGGTAGTCAGCTGTTAGATGGGGGAATAAGTAAATTAGCTGAAAATGGTCCAAAGCTTATAAACGGATTAAATGAATTAACAGCTGGTTCCAATAAAATAAATAGCGGATTAAATAAATTATCAACAGGGTCAGAACAGTTAACCTTGGGAGCGAATAAGTTAGCGGACGGTTCTAATAAAGTAACAAGTAGTTTAGGACAGCTAACAAATGGTTCGGGTCAAGTGACAACAGGTTTAGGCACATTATCAGGAGGAACAAACCAATTAGTCGATGGAGTAAATAAGTTAGCAGACGGTTCGGGCCAAGTGACAACAGGATTAGGTACATTATCAGGAGGAACAGGTCAACTAGTTGATGGAGTAAACAAGTTAGCTAGTGGCTCCGGTCAAGTAACAACAGGCTTAGGTGCATTATCAACTGGCTCAACCCAGTTAATCGACGGAGTTAATAAACTAGCAGACGGTTCCGGAAAAGTAACGGATGGCCTCGTAAAAGTAAACGATGGTTCAGGTGAACTTGCTGAGAAACTTGGCGAAGGGGCAGAGAAAACTGGTGAAGTGAAAGGGACGGATAAAACGTATGATATGTTTGCAAGTCCTGTAAAAGTGAAGACGGAGAAAATGGCGGAAGTTCCAAACTACGGAACTGGATTTACACCGTATTTCTTATCACTCGGTTTATTTGTTGGGGCATTACTATTATCTATCGTATATCCATTACGTGATACAGTTGGTGTTCCGAAATCAGGATTTAGTTGGTTTATTAGTAAGTTCGGCGTATTACTATCAGTAGGTATTATTCAAGCGGTAGTAGCGGATGTTATATTACTATTTGGATTAGGTGTAGAAGTACAAAGTATTCCGTATTTCATACTCTTTAGCATCGTTACAAGCTTAGCGTTTATCACATTAATTCAATGTTTAGTAACAGCATTCGGTGATGCGGGGCGTTTCATCGCCATCATCACATTAATTATTCAGCTTACAACGAGTGCTGGAACATTCCCACTAGAATTGATTCCGAAGTTTTTACAACCATTCAATACTTGGTTGCCGATGACATACTCTGTATCAGGATTGAAAGCAGTCGTATCAAGCGGAGACTTTAACTTCATGTGGCAAAACATAGGAATACTCATGATTTTCATCGTTGTGTTATCACTTGGAACAATTGCATCATTAACGTGGATGCATAAACGACAGTTTAAAAATATTGCTGAAAATCAATCAGTTGAAGCGTAGAAAAAAGCACCTTTTTGGTGCTTTTTTATTGTAATGCAGGGCATCTTTTTTGTAGTTCGGATATGAATCTGTCTAAAAACTATAGAAACGAAAGAAAAGGAATTACAACAATTTACAGAGAAAACTAGAATAGAGGAGCTGATATGATGAAAGGAAAGCTTACTTATTATTTTATCTTAAATCCGCTAATCATCTTTCTTGTTTACGCCCTTTCACCTATCTTGTTTCATAAAGAAAAATATATAAATATGAAAGATGCACTAGGAATACTTGTAGTTTACTATGTGCTTATTAGTGGGTATTACTTTATGGATGTTGTAAGTGAAAGAATGAAGAAGAATAGTAAGGACAAACAATAAAGTCTTATTGTATAAAAATCAATGGAGGACAATAAAATGACTGACAGTGAAATGAAATTTAGGGATGCGACCATTCGTAACTTTTTTGATAAAGAGGACCGTTTAAAATCGATTCCAGGTCAAAAGAAGAAAAAACTAGTATTGTTAGAGTATTTAATTAGCAAGTTAAATGCGGAGAATCAGTATACGGAAAAAGAAATCAATGCATTCATCAAACAATATCATGACGATTTTTGTACGATTAGACGCGAGTTTATTGTGCAGGGGTTTATGGACAGAGAGGATAATATGTACCGTATAAATGGGAGAGAAATGTGGACGAAGTGGGAGGAGTTAAAATAATGCATTAGAGGGGAATCCTCACGTTATCTATTCTTCTTTGTAGTTTTTAGAAAAAGGTACGAGGTGATTTAGTGATACGATTAGCAAAAGAGATTGATGCGGAAGCAATTATGGATATTAGAAAAGAAATTATATTATCGGAAACTACTACAAAGTTTTTCGTAGTATCTCCAAAGAAATTACAAAATGATAGTAATGCAGAAAGAGAAAAGATACGGAAAAGTAATGAGAAAGGCAATCTTTACATAGTTTATGAAGTAGATAGTAAGATAGTTGGCTTTTTACTTTTCAATCGATATGAACTAGACCGCTTACGACATGCAGGCACAATGGGAATGGGGATTAAAGAGGCGTACTGTAATCAAGGCATTGGTACGAAACTAATTGAATTTCTTATTCGTTGGGCTAAAGAGCAGAAAGGTTTAGAGAAAATTTGCTTAGGCGTAGTTTCTATTAATGATAGGGCGATTAAGGTGTATAAACGTATGGGATTTGTAGAGGAAGGCAGACAAAGAAAGCAAATAAAGTATGAAGATGGATCATATGGAGATGACGTATTGATGGGGTTTTATATTGAATGAAACAAAGGAGTTTTCTATTGATAGCACGTGGGATTTTATGAGTAATTGTATAGGCGATGCATACGTTAGTGAAGAGACTGCCAATATTGGCAGTCTCTTTTTAGTGGAAATGTTAACACTTAGCAAACCTTAAGCTCCAATCTTTCTTTCTGACGAAGATGATGAGCAAAATGCATAGAAATAAGTTGGAACCATTCTGCTGCATGTAAGTAACCAAGCCCAGGATGTTCGATTTTACAATCACTTGGAATAGAAGAAAGTATTGGCTCAATGTCTTTAACAACTGTAATTAATTCTAGCATACGTTTTTGTATTTCTTCTTTATTAGAGGGATTTTCAGGTGTATATCCAGGATGATTTGGTACTTTGATTTGTATATCCGGGAAAGCACCAAGTTTATATACTTTTTCACCCATGTCCGTTTTCTTGTTAGTTGCTGATGGTGTTTCAGTTTTACATTTCGCAATTGCATCTAACTGCATATATGTAGAGGCAATTAAATGACTATACATTTGACCGAGGGACCATTCTTCGCTAGAAGGCTTCATCCTAAATTGTTCTATAGAGTACCTTTCTAATTCGTCTATGTAATACGTTGCTAATTCCTCAAATTTCTTCATATTGTTAACCCCTTTTTATAAAAATGTATTTGTTAATACCTAATATAAAGGATGGCTACTGACAACATTATGTCAGTAGTGAAATTAAAGTTTTAACATTTTTTTTGCTTCATCACGGATTTTCTCAGAAAGAATTTTTGGCTCAAGTACTTGCACTTGGCTCCCCCAGCTCAATACCCATTGAAACACTTCGTCTATGTTTCTTGATTTCAAAAAAACGTGAAAACTGTTATCTCTATGCTCGTATGAATCTATAAAAAAGTAGCGGGACTCAATAATCTTATGTGCAATATGAGATGGAAACAATAAATGAACCGTAACAGTCCGATTGCTTTCAGGTTTATAGTTTTGTAAAGAAAAATCTTTCGGCTTTGTAAAGAATTCTTGTTCTTGCTGTAATGTATCCATTCGATCTAAACGAAAATTGCGTATTTGTTTTCGAAGTAAACAGTGGGCAACGATGTACCAAATTCCTGAAATATTGACTAAGCCATAAGGATGAACGGTCCGCTTTATTTTTGTAGTTTCTCTCGGTTTCCGATAAGAAAAAGAGATAGCTTGTTCTTTTTGAATAGATTCTTGCAATAGAAGAAGTTGATTTTCTAGTTTTTCTTGTTCAGATTGCTGATGTGAAAATATAGGAGAAAGGAAACGAAAAGTTTCTCGTAATTCCTGGGCTTTCTTTTGTTGATCAGCAGGGAGAACAATTTCAAGTTTCTCTTTTGCTGATCGTGCATGTACAGAAAAAGAAGAAGTGAAAGTTTTCTCGATATAATCACCGCCTAGTAAAAGAGTAACAGCCTCTTCAGGCGTAAGCTGAATGGGGGGCAAGAAATAACCATCCATTAATGAATAACCGTGACCAGGCATTGAATAAATAGGAACACCCGATTCGTTAAGTGCATCCATATCTCGATAAATCGTTCTTATACTTGTCTCAAATTTTTCCGCTAAGCTTTGTGCTGTAACAGTTTGTCTTCTTTGTAATTCAATTAATATAGCTAATAAACGATCGGTCCGATTCATGAAATATCTCCTTTTATCTTTAATAAATATGCCTCCTGTAAACTTCTAAAAGTAATATAAATTCCCCTCCCATTAACATACTTTTCCCTATGTATAATATTAATATAGTAAAATCATAAGAAGCCGTATTGCAGTTTCCAATAATATACTATATAATCAATTTAAGAAAACGTTTTCATGCAAAGGGGGAGAATTTCGTGTCGACTATAGAGGACGTGGCGAAATTAGCGGGGTTATCAAGGACAACGGTTTCTAGGGTGATTAATAATCATCCATATGTTTCAGATGAGAAGAAAAAAAGGGTTCAATTAGCAATGAAGCATTTAGGCTTCGTTCCTAATTCTGCGGCGAGAAGGCTTCGTAAACAAAAAACGGAAACAATTGCGGTGCTAGTTCCAAGGATTACAAATCCTTTCTTCAGTAGATTTATTGAAGCAATCGAGATTGCTGCTTCTGAACATAAATATAAACTGATTATTTGTCAAACAAGATATTTACCGGAAAAAGAGATGGAGTATTTACAATTATTATCTACGAAACAAGTAGATGGGATTATTCTATGTTCACTAGAAAATCCGTGGGAAGATGTAGAGCCATACTTACAACACGGTCCAATCGTGTTATGTAATGAATATATTGAGGAAGCAAATATTCCAACAGTGAAGTTTGATCATGCGCAAGGAGCATACATAGCTGCTAAGCATGTGTTAGAACAAGGATATCGTAATCTTATTTTTTGCCGTGGTAACGAAACCAAAGTGGTTAGCCAACAGCGAAAAATGGGCTTTTTACGTGCAATAACGGAGAAGAGCCGCCAAGTAGAAGCGATTGATTTTCTTGAAAACGCTTTCTCTTGGGAAGATGGAAAACGAATATTCCATGAAGTATTAAAGGACAAAAAAAATCCTACCGCGATTTTGGCAGGAGGCGATGAGGTAGCAGCTGGAATTATTTCAGAGGCGAAACGCCATGACTGGAGCATTCCAGATGATCTCGCTGTTATCGGTTTTGATAATCAAATTTTATCACAGATTACAGAGCCAGGTATTACGACAATTGAACAGCCAATCGATGAGATGGCCCGAAAAGTTGTCGACCTGATGATGGATAAAATCCATACGAAAAATTATCGAAAAAAAGAATTGTATGAGTTTGAACTGGAGCTCTTGGTGAAAGGTTCAACGATGAAGGATACGATGTTATTAGCCTAGTAGACTATGTCTGCTAGGTTTTTTTCTGTTCACAAACTACTATTCTTCGTGAACGCAGTCATCACATTTATTATGGTATGCTTCGTGTTGCTCATCAATTTCTTTCCCGCAGTGCGCACAAGTTTTCGTCGGTAAATTTCTGAAAAACTCCATTGGTTGATCGATCATGTCAATCCCTCCATTTCCATTTCTTACTATCATTGTATTAGTACAAAAAACAAAAGTCAACAACTGTTTTATAACAAAATTGAAAATTAATGAAAAAGTTTAGGAAATGGATTATAGTTAACAATGTAGAATGTAAGTGAAACATGCATTTCTACTCGGTTTTAGAAAGGATGGATACATATGAAAATGACTGTTGTCGGCTTTTGGGGCGGCTTTCCAGAAGCGGGAGAAGCAACGTCGGGGTATTTGTTTGAACACGATGGTTTTCGTTTACTTGTAGACTGTGGTAGTGGTGTACTAGCACAGCTTCAAAAATATATAACACCATCTGATATAGATGCAGTTGTACTTTCGCACTATCATCACGATCATGTTGCAGACATTGGGGTATTGCAATATGCGAGACTAATTACGAGTGCGACAAAGGGACAACTACCGGAACTACCAATATACGGTCATACGTTTGATGAGAGTGGATTCCATTCTTTAACGCATGAACCGCATACGAAAGGAATCGCGTACAATCCAGAAGAAACACTTCAAGTTGGACCGTTCTCGATCTCATTCTTAAAAACTGTTCATCCTGTTACATGCTTTGCGATGCGTATTACAGCAGGTAATGACGCTGTAGTATATAGCGCAGATTCCAGTTATATTCCTGAATTTATTCCATTCACAAAAGATGCTGATCTTTTCATTTGTGAGTGTAATATGTATGCACATCAAGAGGCTGCAAAAGCAGGGCATATGAATAGTACAGAAGTAGCAAGTATTGCGAAAGATGCGAATGTAAAAGAACTTTTATTAACGCACTTACCGCATACAGGCAATCCAGCTGATTTAGTAACAGAAGCAAAACAAATTTTCAGTGGCCATATTACGTTAGCGCATAGTGGCTACGTATGGAACTCATGAGGTGATACGATGTTATTTATTGATAATAAAGGGATTACAGATCCTAGAATAAACTTAGCGATTGAAGAATATTGTGTGAAGAATTTAGATATTAACGAAACATATTTACTGTTCTACATTAATGAACCTTCGATTATCATTGGTAAAAACCAAAACACAGTAGAAGAAATTAATGCAGATTACGTAAAAGAAAAAGGTATTCATGTCGTTCGTCGTCTATCAGGCGGAGGCGCAGTATATCATGATTTAGGAAACTTAAACTTCAGCTTTATTACGAAAGATGATGGAGACAGTTTCAGCAACTTCAAAAAATTCACAGAGCCTGTAACGAAAGCGCTTGGTAAATTAGGCGTAAATGCAGAACTAAGTGGTCGTAACGACATTTTAGCTGAAGGCAGAAAAATTTCAGGTAACGCGCAGTTCTCAACGAAAGGTCGTATGTTCAGTCACGGTACGTTACTATTTGACTCTGAAATCGATCACGTCGTATCAGCACTGAAAGTAAAAATGGATAAGATACAATCAAAAGGAATTAAATCAATCCGTAGCCGCGTTGCGAACATTACAGAATTCCTAAACGAAGAAATGACGACAGAAGAGTTTAGACAACTTCTTCTAGAAACAATTTTTGAAGGAGAAACAGAAATTCCAACGTATGAATTAACAGAAGAAGATTGGAAAGAAATCCATAAACTTTCTGAAGAGCGCTACCGCAATTGGGACTGGAACTACGGAAAATCTCCGAAGTTCAACTTACAACATTCACACCGCTTCCCAGTTGGACAAGTTGACGTTCGTCTTGAAGTGAAAAAAGGAACAGTAACAGAATGCAAAATTTACGGTGACTTCTTCGGTTCACTAGATGTGCATGATATTGAAGAACGTCTAACAGGCGTACAATTTGATAAAGATGCATTCACTGCAGCTTTAGAAGGCGTAGATATCGCACGTTACTTCGGTAATATTACAACAGAAGATTTCTTACATTTGTTCTTCTAAAAATAAGGGAGGCTGTCGTAACGAGCAGCCTCTTTCTTTTTGCGTAGATTGTCATGTTTTGTCGGTAAGTTGATATATTTAAAAAATCGCTGATATATTCCGGGTTACGACCGATATATTTGGAAAATCGCTGATATATTTCGAGTTGCGCTGATATATCTGAAAAATCGCCGATATAATTTTATATACGATAAAATCACAGGACATCTGCCTCTTATAAAAGAATATACATATTCAAAAGGAGGCGGATCGAAATGAAAAGAGTAATGTACGTTGTATTATTGCTCAGCTTCGTTATTGGAATAGCAGCTTGTAACGATGAAACTTCCTCAAGTCGTACAATTTTATCTATTGGAAAACCAGCGAAAGATAATGTTATATATTTTACGCATACAGATAACAGACGAAAGATACAGGAAATACAAGTCATGTTTCAAAATAAGAAGTGGAAAAGAAATGAAACATTCAGCACTGTTAATAAGACACCAGATGTCGTCTTTTCAATAGATGAAGACAATACAGGGTTACCGGCACTATATGTTACGGTGTATTTTCATGAAGATGGAGCGGACGCGATTAACTTGTTTGGAGAGCATACGACGTTAAATAAAGAGGAACTTACTAAACTTAGAGAAAAGATGAGTGCATATTATCCTAAAATGATTTTTGGTCTAGTTTCAAAAATTACTTGTAAATGAAATTCCCTTATCCTTCCAAAGTAAATGAAGAGGAGGTGATCTGTTTATATGCAGTTAATGGAATAACACTTGCCACTTTAATTTTCTTTTAATATAATTAATTTAGAATTTTTAAATATTCTAAATTTTATAAAGGTGGGGTTTGTGTGAATCTCGTTCAATCTTTGGCTGAAACGGCGAAAAAGAAGGGGGATAAACCGGCTTATATATTTATGGATCAGTCGGTCTCATATGACCAATTAAACAAAATGGTCACAAGGTTTTCTAGCAATTTAGCAGAAATGGGCATTGGAAAAGGGGACAATGTTGCATTAGTTGTTGGAAATTCACCACATTTTTTGGTCGGTTTATACGGAACAATGAAAGCGGGAGCAACTGTTATTCCAGTTAATCCAATTTATACAGCAGACGAAATGCATTACATTTTACAAAATGGAGATGTAAAAACAATCATCGTACTCGACGTCCTTCTACCTGTTATACAATCTCTTACAACAAGACTTCCTTCACTTGAAAACATCATCATATGCGAAACCTCATCAGATTTTAACCATACAGAAACCGAAAAAATGAAAACGTTTACTGGAATGATAGGGGCTGGAGATTTAACTTACGAAGGCCCAGAACTAGATGAAGAAGATGTAGCGGTTATTTTATACACTTCGGGCACAACTGGAAAACCGAAAGGCGCTATGTTAACGCATAAAAATTTATATAGTAATGCGAGCGATGTGGCGTCGTATTTACAATATACGGCTGATGATCGCGTCGTTGCAGCACTGCCAATGTTCCACGTATTCTGTTTAACAGTGGCGGTCAATGCACCGATTGTGAACGGGGCAACGATTTTGATGTTACCGAAATTTAGCCCGAAAGAAGTATTCCGTATTTGTCGCACGTACGAACCGACGATTTTTGCCGGTGTACCGACAATGTACAATTATTTATATTTATTCGAAGAAGCGAGCGCAGAAGATGTGAAGACGCTTCGTCTTTGTATTTCAGGTGGTGCTTCAATGCCTGTTGCTCTTCTACAAAACTTTGAAAAACGTTTTGACGTTATCGTTTCAGAAGGATACGGTTTATCAGAAGCATCACCAGTTACTTGTTTTAATCCACTAGATCGTCCGCGTAAGCCAGGGTCAATCGGTACAAATATTTGGCATGTAGAAAATAAAATTGTAAATGAACTTGGGGAAGAAGTACCTGTTGGTGCAGTTGGGGAATTAATTGTTCGCGGGCCTAACGTTATGAAAGGTTACTATAATGCGCCAGAAGATACAGCTGCGACATTGAAAGATGGCTGGCTGTATACAGGAGACTTAGCGAAAATGGATGAAGAAGGTTACTTCTATATCGTTGATCGTAAAAAGGATATCGTCTTAGTTGGCGGTTATAACGTATACCCTCGTGAAGTAGAAGAAGTATTGTACATGCACGAATCAGTGGCGGAAGTTGTCGTAATCGGTGTTCCTGATGAAAACTTAGGAGAAGCAGTGCGAGCGTACGTCGTTCTGAAACAAACGAACGTAACAGAAGAAGAACTGATGCATTACTGTGCGTTACATTTAGCAAAATATAAAGTACCAAAGAGTATTGAATTTTTAACAGAACTGCCGAAGAATACGACAGGCAAGTTGCTGAGAAGAGCTTTGAGAGAAAAAGCGATGCAAGTTTAAATATAGGGGCAACCATCTTTATGAAGATGGTTGCCTTTCTATTTTTTAGCATTGGTTAAGCTATGGTGCCATATATTTAAACCGTAATATGACTAATAAGGAGGAGATATAAGTGGAACAGAAGGAATTACGTTTACGGCGAGTGCAGTATCTTATTTGTGACATTATGGATGAAATGAATGCTGAAAATGAGAAGAACAACTTAGAAATATTGCAGCAAGTCATTGATCATCTTTCAGGAGCGATAGGTGATTTAGTTGATCCATCGAGCACGTATTCTATCGATTATTTGGAAAGGAAAGTTCATACAGCGCATTATTTACTTTTTAAAAATGAGCGGAAAGCGTACTTATGTAGGAAATAATAGTATTATTTTTATTTGACATTGATAATCATTATCAATATGATAGTTGTGTTAAGTATATTTATATAAAGGGAGATGTCATATTGATAATGATTAAGAAAAAATATATGAATGCATTCGTTATAGCAGCAACGTTAGCAGTTCCATTTAGCGGTATGATGGCACCGATTGCGAAAGCAGAAGCGGTAGTAGAAATGAAAGCAGCTAGCAAATTAGCAGATGGTACGTATGACGTTATTTTAAAGACTTATAAAGATCAAACGAATGATACATCAGTTGCTTCTACATATTTAAAAAATGCAAAAGTAACGATTCAAGGTGATAAAAAAATCGTTACGTTAACAGTTCAAGATAGTAGCTATTTCCAGTATCTTAGAGTAGAAGATCCGAAAAAATTAGGAACATTCCATGATGTAAAAGTAATTTCTGAAGATAAAGCAAATAACGGTACGAAAGTTGTTCAATTTGAAATTGATGAGTTTTCGAAAAAATATAATATGCAAATGCATATATTAATTCCAGCAATTAAATATGATCATACATATCAAGTACAGTTTGAAATCGACGCGAGTGCAATGGAACAGAAGCCTAAATTCTCTGACGTACCAACTTGGGCACAAGAGTCAGTTCAATATTTAGTAGATAAAGAAGCAGTGCACGGTAAACCAGATGGTACATTTGCTCCAGCTGAAAGCATCGATCGTAGTTCTGCAGCAAAAATAGTAGCAACTGTTTTAGGGTTAGAAATTAAGAAAGATGCAAAGCCATCATTCCCTGATGCACAAAATCACTGGGCAACTCCATACATTGCTGCTGTAGAAAAAGCGGGTATTGTAAAAGGTGATGAGAAGGGAAACTTTAATCCGAGCGGGTTAATTAACCGTGCATCAATGGCTTCTATGTTAGTAAATGCATATAAATTAGAAAGAAATGAAAATATAAAACTACCGAAAGAATTTGCTGACTTAAACAATCATTGGGGTGCGAAGTATGCCAATATTTTAATCCAAGAAAAGATTTCAATTGGAACAGATAATGGCTGGGCTCCAAATAAAGCGGTAAGTCGTGCGGAAGCAGCACAATTTATTGCGAAGGCGGATAAGTTGAAGAAATAAATGAAATAGAATGAGAAATGAAGGCGCACAACGTTCACTTTTGTGAATGGATTGTGTGCTTTTTTGTTGTGGGTTTCATTAATGGGATAGAGGTAGATAAAGTATTGCCTCTTTGGATAAGGGGGAATACTTTATTTTAATTTAGAAGAGAGAATAAAGGGAAAGTTTGGTTTGATAATATTCGTTTACTAGAAGGAAACGCTCTTATTAAAAACGAGTACGACAACGATGGCAATGTTGTTGCGACGTACGATGAAGAAGGACAGAAGAATACATTCACATACGATGCATCAGGAAATAAAAAGAGCGAAACCGATGAAAAAGGAAATACAAAACTATATGATTACAACAAAGATAATCTATTAACGAAGGTTACATTAAAAAATGGTACGTCTGTAAATTATCGTTATGATCATAATGGAAACACAACAGAAAAATCTGTTATGTTTAGTGGGAAAACACAAACATACAAATATGAATTTGATGTAGATAATAAAAATACAGTGTATATCGATGCGTTAAACCGTCGTATTGAACATACGTATGATGAAAATGCAAACCAGATTAAAACAATAATGCCAAATGGCTCTATTGTAGAATCTGTATATGATACAGCAGACCGTGTCATTGGTGAAAAACGCAATGGAAAAGATTCATTTACATTTGAACGTGATCAAAATGGACAAGTTACGAAAGTAAAAGATCTTGTCAATGGCGTAGAACGTACGAAAACATACGACAAAGCAGACCGCGTTACAAGCGCAACAGATAGCCGAGGCGGAAAAATTGACTGGGCATATCACGACAAAGCAAACAGTAAGACAGAAAAATTAAAAGAACAAACAGTAACGCAAGGTGGATACACAAATAAAGTATCGTATGACTACAACACGTTAGATCAAAATGTTCGTGTGACAGATGGCTCGCAAACATATCGATTTGATTATGACGATCAAGGAAATGTTCGTACGTATACAGCTGGAAATGGTTCAGGTTCTACCTTCAACTATGACCATGCGAACAAAATTAAAGATCTAGTAGTAGGTACATCAAATAGTATTCTGCTTTCTGAACGATATGAATATGACCAATCAGGTAACCGTACGAAGATTAAACATGAAGGTGCGGGTGGAAAAGTAACAGAAAGCAACTTTATCTATGACCCGATTAACCAATTATTAAATGAAACACTACCAAACGGAACAACTAAATTATACACATATGATGGATTTGGAAACCGTACAAGTGTGAAAGTTGTAGAGAATGGAAAAGAAACAAAATCTATAGCGGCAACATTTAATGAAGGAAATCAACTTGTAAAATTTGGAAATGAATCATTAACATATGATGCGAATGGAAATCGTACATCTGATGGGAAGTATAAGTATACATGGAATGAAAATGATCAAATTGTAGCGATTACAAAACAAGGTGAGAGCAATGCATTCGCGACTTATAAATATGATGATGATAATCGTCGTATTGAAAAGAGTGTAAATGGTCAAGTAACACGCTATTTCTATGATGGAGACAGTATTAATCCGTTGTATGAAACAGATGGTAGTGGAAAAGTACTTCGTCAATATGTTTATTCAATAGATGGTGTACGTTTAGCTATGAAGTCACAGGGACACACGTTATACTATCACTATAACCCTCGTGGTGATGTTGTTGCGATGACAGATCAAAATAGAGAAGTTGTAGCAACGTATGAATATGATTCGTGGGGTAACGTATTAAAGAATGAAGTAAAAGGTATCGCAGCAGAAAATCCATTCGGATATGCGGGATACATGTACGATAAAGAGATTGGTATGTATTATCTGATTGCGCGCTATTATAATCCAGATCATGGTGTGTTCTTATCGGCAGATCCTGACCCAGGGGATGAGGATGATCCGATTACCCAAAATGCTTATACGTATGCGGGAAATAATCCAGTCATGTCAGTAGATCCAGATGGACATGCTTTCTGGTGGGCAATTAATGCTGGCTTTGCAGCTTACGATGGATATAAAGCTTATAAATCAGGGAAAAGTGCAAAGGGTATCGCTAAAGCCGCTGCAATGGGTGCTGCTGGTGGTGGAAGATTTAAATATGGTGCCAAAGTTGTAAGACAAGTTGCGAAAAAAATAAATGGAAATAGCTTGTTAAGTAAAAAAAAATAATCATGGCTATGAGATATATATAAAAGTTAATGGGAAAAAGCAAGTAGTAAAAGTAGGAATTAGTGGTGGTCATATATCAAAAGCTGGGAAATCTTATAGAGCAACTTCTCAAGCGAACAGGTGGACAGGTAAAGAGAAGGAACAGTATTATACAAGAATTGTAAAGAAAAATATGTCACGGGAAAAAGCTTTAAGGTGGGAACAGGGACATGTGAATAGAGTAGCCAAGGCGGGGGTGAAATTCGATAGAAAGTATCACAAGACTCCATGGCCGTGGTGGTAAATTTAAATAGGAGTGAAGTCTATTGCTGGAAGTAAATTTTTATGATTGGAAAAAAAAACGTCCTAAAAAACATTATTTAAATGTGCACGAAATAAGGATTTTTGAGTTGATTTTCTCAAGAAAAATTAGTGAATTTGAGATGGGATTAAGAAAAATAGAGAAAATTTCTATTTATTGTTTAGCTAATGAAAACACTGATGTTTCGTATAAAGTGAATAGGGAGTCGGGAGAAGTTACTGTACTTGTTCCTTATGATTTTATGGATTTCTTAACACTGGAATCAGTTGAGGATAAATATAAAGAGTTTTGTGAATTAGTCGTCAAATATGTTATTCCTGGGATTGAAGAAGATTCTACCCTCTCACCATCTGTTATTAAAGATTATGTAGAAGAAGCTTTAGATGAAATTGCAAAGCAAAACTATGAAGGAATATTTTTAGTTGGAAAGACGCCTAAAAAAAGTCCAAGTCGTAAGAAGATGGCCATATTAAAAGGGATTCATCGTGTCAAAGGTTTTCAACTAAGGTGTGAGGTATATGATGAAAAAGGGTTGAAAATTCTTGATAAATTATTGGTGGAAGAGGTAGGGAATGAAGTGGTGTATTCAAGGTTTTTGGGTACATTGAAATGGGAAAGTGAAAATCTAATTTTAGTCAAGTCCAAATCAAGTAATTGGGAAGAAGAAATAAGAATTTAATAGTAAATTTACTTTGGAGGATAAAAGATGTTTAATAGAAGAAATAAATTTAAAGAAGCACCTAATGAGTATGTAAGAGTAGAGAATGTATATGAAATTTTACCACCATATGGGACAATTATTAACATGGCAACAGAAGAAGAGATGCAAGTTGCTGCTGAGCTAGAAGCTAAACATCATGCGTTAATGAGGATGCAAGAATTAAATTTCCAAATAGATGGACATACGTATAAAGAGATTTTAAAAGAAATGGAAGAGTTTGAAATTAAGTCAATGCAATTTTGGAGGGGTGTTTATAATCGTGTATCTGCTCCGTGGGCGTGGGCACTGCGTATTGATGTAGCAAACGGACCAATTTTTGTTGTAAATGAAGAGTTATTATATGATGCAGAAGAAGGAGAAGAAGAAGAATAAATAAAGAAACAGTTTGGAGAAAGAAGAGCTGGTATTGGCTCTTCTTTCTTTTGTGATCAAAAGCTCAGAGAATTGAAAGTAATGGATAAGGTTTATAAAGAGGAAAAAATGATTAATAAATTTTGCGGTCCGCAAAAATATGGTGGGAAACTGGAACATGTACGGCATGAAATTGCTAAGAAAAGGTGGAAACAATACAAGGTTTAATTAGTTAAGGAGAGAGTAAATGGAATCAGTATAATTTAATGAATTAAATTATACGTTACAAATCGGGAGAATTCGTATGTTTATACCGGATTTTAGTTCAAAAGAATATATCATTTTTGAGGATTTAGCCGGGCTTTTAGGTTTAGAGACAAATTATGATGCAATGGTTTTTATACGAAATCAAGTTAAAGAAGCGGGAATAAAAGGTAAAGTCCGTTTTGATTCAGAGAGCGATTGTGTAGAGATATATTCAACAAATGGAAAGACAATGTTGCAAGTTGCGATTTTGGTGAATAAGCTTATAGACGAAGAATTTACATTTGAGAATAAAAGAGAGTATGAACAGTTCATTGAATCTTGGAAACGACCTAAAAAGCAAAAATGGAAAGTTGGGGATGTATTTTCTATCTCTTTACCAAATGAAATATATTTTTTCGGACAAATTGTTGAATTGATGGAAGACGTGTTTCCTTTATGTGTTATATTTGATTTGCATTTGAAAACAGTGCCTACTAAAGAGGATATCGATAATGCTAACATTTTAACAGCATTGATGCTTAATGGAATGGTATTTGACGATTATACTCTTAAGGTTATTTTTGAAATGGAAATAATGGGAGAAATCAATGAAAACACTAGGAGAAATCCAGTTCGAAATGTGACTTGGTCTACTTCTCATTTAATAGATTTCTGCATGGAATACAAGTTAGAAAAGAAACAAAAGTTTGTAGAAGAGATATCCGCTAATAGAAATTTTGTAATTGAGTATAACTGAAGGATAACAACTGTTATCCGTATTATAAAGTGGAGGCAAATATATGAATAAATTAGGGTTTAGAGTTATTCGCGGGGAAGAGGGATATAGCCATTATTTTGGTGGAGAAACTTGGGAAGTCCCTATATGTCCGCAATGTAATGAACAAGTGCATCAAATATTTACCTTTGATTTGAATGATTCGAGATTAGAGGAACTTAAGACAGAAGAATTAAAGGAGTTGCCATTAATTACTTGTTTAAATTGTTCCTTATATGAAGATGTGCAAAATTTCAAAGTAAATATAATGGAACGTTCTATACATACCATTACTCAAAGTGAGATGTTTGATTGGAAGTATGAATTAATTGATAAGATACCAGTTCCTTTGCCGAAATATGATATGAAATTAGTAACGATGGAGAATTATGATGTCCCTTGTGATGAAGATGAAAATGACCAAGCTTTAGATGCTATGGGAAGAGATTATATTTGTAGAATACTTGGAGCACCCCTATACATAGAAGATTCTATAGAGGCAACGTGTCCTTGTTGCTCGAAAAGTATGAACTATGTGGCTATGTTGACCGGAGAAGATTATGGGAATGAAGGAGAACTTACAGGAGGAATAACGTTTCAAATAGGAGAGAGTTTTTTATATTTCTATCTATGTAAAGAATGTCTAATCATACAAACTTCCATGCAGAGCACTTGAGTTTGTTCTGCATGGAAGTTTTATTTGATTGAGAAGAGAGCGCACCATTTATAAATGTAGAAAAAGAATAAGTGATAATAGAACTTTTATCAATGGTTTGAGTTACGTTAGGATGTATAAAAGAGGTGGTATCAATGTTAAAACGAGAGCCTTCAAAGCTCGTAATAGAGGGGAATCAATTTTATATACCTTGGGTGTATTGTGTCATACAGGATGACTATATTGTGGTGGATTCAAAATCTCGAAAGTTACAGTTTAAAATTATATGTCCAACATATAAGACGTTAGTAAAAGATGATTTTTTTGATATATATTTAAATAAGTATCCTGATTTTATTCATAAGGAACAAAGTCATTACTATAAAGAGTTTAATTTTCAAGGATCAAAAATAAACATTGAGGGACAATCCTTTGAGATTTTGAATGGGAATATTCAAATGGACTATTTATCTATAAGGACTTTTTCTATAGAAATGGAATTAGAATTAAAAGCGAGTAATGGTTTAAGAACAATGGCTACTTTATATTTATATCCCCTTATTAAGGAATCAGTAACGAGTGAGAGAAATATGTACTTTAGTAATCTTATTCCTAAAATAGTGAAAGAGGCAGGATCGCCGGTGGGTTCAATTAATGGAAAACCGATAGAGGAGCTAAGTCTTGAAGATTTTTCTTTTTCATCCATTTGGGAATGGGACTTAGAAAATGAAAGTTTTGAGTACCAAGATGAATCTTGGATTAGACCATCAACTGTTAAGAGTATATTTGAATTAGATAATACGGATGTCTTTATAAAAGCAGACTTATTATTAGAGGACGATGATAGTGTATACAAATGTATTTTAAATATAGATGTAGACCAAATAGCGCAGACTTTTTCTGTTATAGAAGGGGCTGCATTTATAAATGAAGAGTATATCGATTTGAGAGATTTTTTATTCAATCCAAAAGTAAATATACAAAAGATAGTTTTTTATATTCAAGATCAAACATTTGAAAAGATGAGTCCAATAAATTATAGAAAGCAACAATGGGATTTAACATTTTCTTGGAGTAAGTAAGGTAAAGTATATAAAATTATAATGGAGGATAAGCGTCAAACTTATTAGAATTAAGGGAGTTTGACGCTTATTTTTTATGTTTAGAATCAATGAGAGGGTTTTTTATCTATATGAAAGATATCGTATGCAAAGAGTTAATCAGTTTTAAGTCTATTGTTGAAGCTTTGAAAAGAAAGTATTAAAAGAATTTGGGTTAGCGAAAAATACAAAAAAGGTAATGGGCCGGAATTCCTGATAGTTTATCTAAAGGGAGAATTACAGAAATTAAAGATGTTCGAAAGATATCATATTCCAAGCAGTAAATTAGCAAATAAAAAAGAACAATTGTGAACCAGATTCTTTTTTATAATTAATGGGCTATAAACTGAAAAAACTTGAGGAAATTTATAAATCTTTCTATTCAAAATGAATTATAACTATTTTTTTGAATAATTGTGCTGTAATTTAATGTCTTCTCTACTAGCAAATAGGAAAAGAAACAATTGTGAAACTGGTTCTTTTTATAATTAATGAGCTATAAATTGAAAAACTCGAAAAAATATATTGAATATTCTGTCTTTTATTGTTAAAATTTGTATTGTATTACCAATAATTTAAAAAGGGGTTGTTAGTTTGTTTATAAAAACATTTAGCATCCCTAATAAATAAGGAATAAAAATTTTTTCCCTTTCAATTCAAGTATATGAAGTGTTTCTTTTTCCTGAATTTGTTGTAAAAACTAGTTCATTAGGCTACCGTCAGTAGAGAATCTCTACTAATGGTAGCTTCACTTTATAGGAAAGGTTAGGCTAACATGAAAAAAAATTTTGCACAAACATATTTAACGATACCGTTCCACCTATTCTTATCGTTTATTATTATTATATTTATCGGCACATTACCGCACTTATTTATTGGGATGAAGATTGACTTTAACAATTACCTGCACACACTTACGGACGTCACCTCTAAATTAATAGGATGGGATCCATTAACTTACACGAAATTTGCAAAACCCCTATTTCCTCAAATTCTAATTCAATATGGAAACACGATTATTATCTTTTTAGCTGC
The DNA here is from genome assembly GCF_022663775.1 of Bacillus cereus group sp. BfR-BA-01350. Classification (NCBI taxonomy): domain Bacteria; kingdom Bacillati; phylum Bacillota; class Bacilli; order Caryophanales; family Bacillaceae; genus Bacillus; species Bacillus cereus group sp. BfR-BA-01350. The sequence continues at coordinate 256,513 of NZ_JAKUGD010000003.1, read as the reverse complement.
TCTTTTTATTTCCGTATTAATTTCTTTTATGACTGTTTATGCCTTGTTGCTACTCCCTGTAAAAAAAAGAGAAAGAATAAAATCATTTTTTTTACTATTAGAAGCAATTCCCGATATTTTTATTATTTTATGTCTCCAATTACTTGTCGTTTGGATTTATAAACAGACCAACTTTTTAATCGCAAATATAGCTGGCACAAAAGACAACTCAATCTTACTATTTCCAATTATTTGCTTAAGTTTTCCAACTATTCTTATGTTTAATAAGCTACTCTTGCTACGTTTTGAAAATGAATTACAAAAAGATTATACCTTGCTAGCACGCGCCAAAGGATTTGACACGTTTTATATTCTCAATCGTCACGTTCTAAGAAACGTCTTTTTAAGTACTCTCTACTTCTCAAAAACAAATATTTGGTATATGTTATCTAATTTATACATTATTGAATACTTACTCAATGTTCAAGGTATTTTCACATTTTTAAAAACGTATAATACCGAATTAGAACCAGCACCTGAAATATTTTGTGTTACATTGTTTTTAATTTACATTCCTATCTTTATTGTCTTTAAGCTTTTCAATATTTTCATACCTGATGAACTGAAAGGAGAATCTTAACATGTGGGCCCATTTAAAAAGAGATAAGTATTTCATAATTTGTATATCCTTTTTGCTTCTATTAATCATAGCAAGCATTGGAAATTCCATATTCTTTGATGGGAAAGTTCGCCAAACATCGATTCTATATGATGAAAGTGGTAATGTACACGCGGCACCATTTCCTCCTTCTTTCACTTTTCTGTTAGGTACGGATATGAAGGGATATGATTTATTACATAGAGTAGTAGATGGAGCGAAATGGACCATTGGTATATCGTTATTAATAGCATTTCTACGAACATTTATCGGGTTAGCAATTGGATTATTCTTCGCTTTTTATGTAAGAAAAATTTTTAAGACACTTGAAGCTCTCTTTGATTGTTTTACAGTTGTTCCAATGACCCTCATTGGTTACTTTATTCTTGATACAGTATTGCGTTTTCAAAACGGGTCTCCAGTTCCCTCTTTCTTTGAACGAGCATCCTTTGAAATCATAGTATTAGTCATTCTCGCTTTACCCGTTCTTATATTTTATTTTGCAAAAGAGACAAAAAAGATACTGAATGAAGAATTTATAGAAGCTGCTACAATATTAGGAGGAAGCAAATTTCATCTCGCTATAAAACACATATTTCCAAATATATTTCCTATTCTAATCATTGTCATGATGCAACAATTTGTACAAACTTTAATCATTTTCTCTCATTTTGGTATTTTAGAATTATTTTTTGGTGGTACAATTCTTTTCTACGGAAATGAAGCTGAGTCAGTTAGCAATGAATGGTCAGGTTTAATTGGTCTCTATTTTCGTTCCCTCTCTGTTCAACCTTGGATTCCAATGGTTCCTATTACATTTTTCATCCTGACTATTATTACAGCACATATTATGCTACAAAGGATACAATTAGCATTTGAAAAACGACACATGAAACAAACATCTCAAGAACCAATAGAACAACTCAATACTTCTAATTTTACACAACAATTCCCCGCTAATTCATTTACACTCTATGATGACAAATAGCATTGGAGCAATATATTCCTATAGGTGGGTGTAAAACATCTTTTTTAGTAAAAAGGGATATTTATATGAAGAAAAAACTAGAGATATTGAAAAAAACTAAAAGAATTTTAACCTGGGACAGCAGAGGAAATGAATGGTGAAAATTAAATGAAAAATAATTTGTAGAAAGAAGAGCTGATATCGGCTTTTCTTTTTTATAAATATCTTATATAGCTGATTGTTATGCAATAAATGTGCTAGATGGAGACGTTTGGCTCTATTATTCAGAATTTCCTTTAGTTCAAATGAAAGATAAAAAAATTTCATATGTCTTGGAATGAAATAAATGTAATTAAGGAAATACGGTCGGAAAGTTTTGCGGTTGCTCAGGACAAAGTAGTATTTATTACGCAAGATAAAAAGTTGGTTGTTTATGATTTAAATAATAATCATGTGCATGATGTGAATCTTCGTAATGAACTAGGAGAACCGATTCAATTTGTTGCTTATTATAGCCTCGGATCTGTTATGTATTTTCAGATGGATGATAGGCTGTATTATGTTGATACAATTAATATATGAGATGATAAAAAAGCGCACTCAACAATCTGGGTGCGCTTTTTCATAACCGTTATATATTCCTCTTCATCAACTCCCCAACTTGCGTCGCAACAAACGCAACATCACTATCAATTTCGTCTAACACGTAAGATTCCAAAATGCCCATTACAGCCGTTCCTAAAAATTTTAAAATGATGTGTTTATCGATGTTTTTATTTATTGATGTGTTTGTGTTTAACTTTTTCTCTATTTCACCCATGATGAAAGTTAATAACTTTTTTTGAAACGATAATGTGCTGTTACTTTTAAATAACGCCGCGAAAAATGGTTTGTGTTCTTTGAAGTATTCAAACCATATGATCGTTCCTTCTATAAACCCTTTGTTTTGTTTCTCATAGCATATTTCTTTTAATTGTTCTAAATGATCGTCCACAATTTTATCTAATAAATTGTACTTATCTAGATAGTGTAAGTAAAAAGTTTTTCGCCCGATGTTTGCTTTTTCGGTAATGTTTTTTACTGTAATTTCGTCAAAACCATCTGTAATTAACATCTCTATAAATGCCGATTGAATGGCGTTTTGTGATTTTATAATTCTTCGATCGATTTTCTTCATATGGTGTTCCTCCGTTGTTGATACACATATTTCTGTATGTGTGTATTATGACCTAAATGCGTAAATGTGGTCATTGAAACAAGGTGCTACTCATTTTATTATAAATATACACGTGAGTAATAACTCTCACAAGTGTAATATTAAAAATGAGATAAGGGTGGTTTTATATATGGCAGTTACGAAGAAAAATGTAAGATTTTATGCAAGAGGTTTACAAGTTGCAGGTATTTTGAACATTCCTGAAGATGCTGAGGAAAAGAAACAAAATCCAGCGATTGTTTGTGTGCATCCAGGTAGTAGCTGTAAAGATCAAACAGCAGGATTGTATGCGGAAAAGTTAGCAGAACAAGGGTATGTAACACTTGCGTTTGATGCATCGTATCAAGGGGAAAGTGAAGGTGCACCGAGATATATGGAAGAGCCAGCTGCGCGAGTTGAGGATATTCGCTCAGCAGTAGATTATGTAACGACTCTACCTTATATAGATGAAGAACGTATCGGTGTGTTAGGTGTTTGTGCAGGCGGTGGTTATGCGGTAAATGCTGCGATGACAGAGCGCCGCATTAAAGCGGTTGGTACAGTTGTTGGTGCAAATATCGGTCGTTTAAATCGTGAGTCTAACCCGATTGGTGTGTTAGAGGCAATTGGTAAACAACGTACTGCTGAAGCATGCGGAGCAGAGGTAATGATTACAAATTGGATTCCTAAAAATCAGGAAGAGTTAGCGGAAGCAGGTATGACGGATATAGATATTGTAGAAGCAGTTGAGTATTACACAACGCCGCGAGGTCAAAGTGTGAACTCGCCAAATAAGTTAAACTTTACGAGTATGGGATCGGTAATTGGTTTTGATGCGTTCCATTTAGCAGATACGTTATTAACGCAGCCGCTGCAAATTATTGTCGGTAGCAAGCAAGGTGCATTCGGTTCTTATAAAGATGGTCATGAGCTTTATGAGAAAGCAGCTTCAGAGAAGAAAGACTTACTTGTTGTGGAAGGCGCGAGTCACTACGATTTATATGATCAACCAGAACCAGTAAAAATTGCAGTTGAAAAATTAACAAGTTTCTATAACGAAAATCTGTAAAAGGAATGTTGTTTTGAATTGCACCTCTAATTGTTAGATTTGCGTCTAGCAATTAGGGGTTTTTATTGTGAAGATTGAAGTGCTTAATATTTACGCTATAAGTGCATAACAAGATATAATAGAAGAAATGAATAAGGAGGCTAGTTGTGAAGAATCTTCGTTATCTCAATATATTTACGATATTAATTATATACATACTACTTATGCTCTACATAGGCTGGAACGGCTGGGTTTGGCTTCATGCCGTATTTGGCTGGGAGTCTTGGGGATATTACGCTTTCGTTGTTGGCTTCATTTCGTATGCGTACATTCTCGTGCAAGTGTTTAAGTTTTTGCCATTTCTACGAACGATAGGTTCGATTTGGTTTGCGGTTATACAATACGCGCTTATGTTATTGCCGTTAGCTAATATTACAGTCTTTCTTTTACAGTTTGTAGTAGAGAAAGAAGCGGCAATTATTTGGACAGGGGCAGCTGTGTTAGCTGCATTTATTTTTATCTTTGCGTACGGAGTATTTAATGCATATAGCCCGGTAGTAAGAAAGTATGAGGTGCACATTCCGAAAAAAGTAGAGGGACGTAAAAGCTTACGCATTGCGATGGCTTCTGATATGCATTTCGGTAAATTATCTGGCGTTTCGCATTTGAAAAGGCTTGTTCGTCATGTAAATGAAATGGAGCCGGATATTATTTTATTGCCAGGTGATATTATCGATGATCATCCAGGTGTTTTCATTCAAAAAAATATGGGACATATTATGAAACAAATGACAGCTCCACTAGGCGTATATGGTGTGTTAGGAAACCACGAATATTACGGGCGAGCAGTTCCTGAATTTTTACAAGAGATGGATAAAATTGATATTCGCATTCTTTTAGATGAAGTGATTACAATTGAAGATCAGTTTTATCTCGTTGGAAGAAGAGATAAAACAGAGCGAGATCGCCAAAGCTTTGAAAAACTTATGAGTACAGTAGATAAATCCATGCCAGTTATCGCAATGGATCACCAACCATTTGAGTTGAAACAAGCAGCGGATGCTGGCGTAGATTTACTATTATCTGGTCACACGCACCGCGGACAAATGGCACCGAATCATATTGTAACGAGAAGAATGTACGAACTAGACTGGGGATACGCACAAAAAGGTGCATTCCACGCGATTGTTTCTTCTGGTTTCGGATTTTGGGGGCCACCATTAAGACTTGGAAGTAGGTCGGAGATTGTACAGGTGGAGGTTACGTTTGAATAAGTGTATGTAATAGAGAGCTAATGGCTCTCTATTTTTACAAATAAAAAAGGCTCCATATAAGGAGCACTCAATAAAAATAAATGAATTAAAACAAATAACAGACATGTATAATATACAATACTTATAATTTAAAATCAATATATATGAATTTAATATTTTTGGTGTCGATTTCATAAAAGAGTTACGATTATAAGATAAAGGGGGATTATAAGTGATCATATCAGATGTGCTATACGGAGAATTTGAAGTGGATCCAGTAGTAGAATAATTAATTGTAAGTAAGTCTGTGCAAAGGTTAAAAGGTATTCATCAAACTGGCGCAAGCTACTTAATAAATGAGGAATGGAATGTAACGCGCTTTGATCATTCAGTTGGCGTTATGTTGTTAATTAAGAAACTCGGTGGCTCAGTAGAGGAACAAATTGCTGGTTTACTGCACGACGTATCGCATACTGCTTTTTCTCATGTGATTGATTATGTTTTTGATAACAAAAATGAAAGTTATCATGAAGAAATATTTAGTGCTGTTGTGAAAAATTCAGAAATTCCAGCGATTCTTTCAAAGTATGGTTATAACTATGAAGAGATTTTGTTAGATGATTCGAAGTGGACATTACTGGAAAGGTCAGCGCCAGAATTATGTGCAGACCGAGTAGATTATACGTTACGAGATATGTATACATACGGATATATTTCTTTAGAAGAGGTTCATAGATTTTTAGAGGATATTATCGCAGTAGAGGGGAGAATGGTCCTTCAAAATATCGAAATAGCTGAATGGTTTACAGAAACGTATTACAAAGAAGTCATCGATTTCTTTATGCAACCAATGAATATTTATGGAAATGACATGTTAGCAAAAACGCTAAAGTTAGCTCTACACAAAAAGGTTATTCATGCAGATGATTTTCTTCTTGAAGATGATGAGCTAATTTCGAAATTGCAGCAATGTAATGATTCAGAAGTACATGTTTTAGTAAGCAAAGTCCATCCGAATGTAAAAGTAAAAGAAGATAGAAGCGATTATGATTTATATCAGAAAAATAAAGTACGCCTTATTGATCCTCCGTTACTTCGTGAAGGGGAAGTTATTCACTCGTCTGTTGTGTCAGAAAACATAAGAAAGATGAGTGAGGTCGCTTATGAAAAAGCGGTGAGAGGGATGTATGTGAAAGTGATTTCGGATTAACAGAAAGAAGGTATCATCACATAAGATGATACCTTCTTTCTATTCATCTAATATTTTCCACTCGTTTCCCCAATCCTTCATCGCGTCAAAAATAGGACGGAGTGTTTCCCCTTTTTTTGTTAGTGAATATTCCACGTGAGGTGGCATAGTTGAATAGATTTTTCTCTTTATAATATTTTCTTGTTCAAGTTCTTTTAAGCGAAGAGATAGGGTGCGTGGGCTAATACCGTTTAGGCATCTTTCAAGCTCAGCAAAACGTTTAGGACTATAAAACAAATCTCTTAAAATTAAGAAAGTCCACTTGCCACCTATTACAGACATTGTTTTTTCAATGGGGCATTTTAATAAAATTTCTTCATTTATATTTTCCATATAAACGCTCCTTACTATATAAAAGTATAGGTACTATATAAAAATCAGTACTTTTATAAATGAAGTACTTTATTTATTATAGTCCTAAAGGAATATATAGGTAAATTACTAATTTTTGAAAGGGGAGTAAGTAAGTGAGTGGGGTGGCTAGTAGAAATTTATATGTTCAAACTAAAGAGAAATCAGGTATTATCATTTTAATCGCTTTAGCGATGGGGTTTATTATGGCAACATTAGACGTAACAGTAGTAAATGTTGCGGTAGTGAATATTCAAGAAACATTAGGACTGACATTGTATAGTTCGACATGGATTGTCGACGGATATATTTTATCATTTGCAGCATTATTATTGGCTGGAGGGGCGCTGGCCAATCGATTTGGAGCAAAAAGAATATATTTAATTGGTTTAATTATTTTTGTGTTCGCCTCTCTTTTATGTACGGTTGCTACAACGGGGAACGCTCTTGTTATAGGGCGGATAATTCAAGGTGTTGGAGCGGCTTTATTTATGCCAAGTTCACTTAATTTATTAGTATTATCGTTTCCGGATGAAAAGAAGAGAGCTAAAATGTTTGGGATATGGTCCGCAATTGTCTCTATTGCTTCTGGTACGGGCCCTTTTATTGGTGGCCTTTTAGTAAATACATTTGGTTGGCGAAGCATTTTTATTATAAATCTTCCAATCGGGATGATTGGTATTTTAATGGCTTTTGTAATTATTCCAAATGTTTTACCGAAAAAGGAGAAGATAAATGTAGCGAATCATTTAATCGGTATAATTGCAATAACATTGTTGGCGTTTACTCTAATTGAAGGGCCAAGTTACGGATGGTCTTCGTCTCAAATTTTAGGAGGAGTAGTGGGGACGATATTAACTACTATTCTCTTTGTTTATGCAGAACGAAAATCAAAAAACTCGGTTGTACCAAGAGTGTTGTTCCAAAACAAGACATTTAGCTCGGCGAATATAGTTGGATTTCTAATAAACTTTGCGTTATTTGGCGGCATATTTATGTTTGGACTCTTTTTACAAAAAGCATATGGAGCAAGTCCATTTGTAGCAGGATTACAACTATTGCCGATGATGAGCGTATTTGTTATAGGGAATATATTATTTGCAAAAATGGTGAGTAAGTTTAGCTCAAAATCGTTACTATTCATAGCGTTATTTATAGCTAGTATAGGCTCTTTATTATTAATGCTTTTAGTAAATAATGTGAGTTATATAGGAATTGCAATCATTTATAGTGTTGTTAATCTTGGAATCGGTATAGCAGTACCTGCCATGACTACAATTGTAATGAAATCTGCTGGTCGTGAAAATGGGAATATGGCTGGAGCAACTTTAAATGTAAATCGTCAAATTGGTGCATTAGTCGGTATAGCAATTATGGGAATCATTTTAAATGAATCATCCACTTGGTACAGAGGGGCAAGCTATAGCTTTTTAGTTATTGGGTTTTCCTATCTATGTGCAGCATTTTTAGTTTGGAAGTTTGTTGAGAGGGAATAAAAAAGTAGAGCATCTAGGAGTGATGCTCTACTTTTTCACATCACTGATCAAACCAATTCCAAACCTCAATATCTCCAAGAGTCGCATAACGAACGTGAGGCGAGTTTTGTAATTTTAATAACTCTTTCGACGGTCCGGTAATGACGATCCCGTATACTTTTACACCGTTCTCTTTTACATACTCATAACGCTTATCTAAGTTCAGCTCTTTTTCAGGAGTCCAAGTAGTTTTACTTACAGTTTCTTTATGTGTAGAAAGAATGCGCATCATTTCGATTACTTCATCTTCTTTTGTCTTCGGTCGTTTTGCTTCATTATCAGGGAGATTTATATGTTCTGAAAATCCGATAACCTCTCCGCCATGTAGAATGAAATCTTCTTCATCTATTCTTTCTTGCCCTGTGTCTAAAGCGTACCATATAGGAGTGGGCGGCATTTCTTGTGCTTCAAATGTGCTATATAGAATGGATGCTAATTCTTGTAAAGTGTAAGGTTTGTCAAAAGATATCGCTACTTCTGCAACGGTGCCCTCATGTATCTTTCCGAGTGTACTCCAAACTTTTTTAGAGATTTCTTTCAAATGATCATCTTGCTTTATTTTTGGGTGAACAAAGGAAAGTTTGTTGGAATAGGGTTTATTTGCCCATGATTGATTTGTGTCAGTTACAGATGATAAGAAGCTACGCGTTGTTACTGTACCAATTGGCATTTCTTTTTTACCGACCGTTTTAACTAAATTCATTTCAATTTCTGTACGGAAAAAGGGTTTAATCTTTGTACTGCCTCCAGTGGAACGACTATTTGGAATTGTTGCTTCTAGTGCGAGTGCTGGGATTTCATCTACTTCGACTAACTTTTTCATATTATAGAAGTAAAGAGAAGACGAAAAATGGTCGACAAAATAGATTGCAATACAAACGGCAAGGACAAAACTAACGGTTTGCCAACGTTGTTTCCATTTTATTTTCCAAAACGGAACTTTCAGGTTTTGTGGTGGTAGTTTTTTCTTTATTGTTTCACTCTTCGAAAGCAATTGATCTAAGTAAGCCTCGCATTCTTCACATGTCTCAATATGATTTTCTAACAGTTCTTGTTCATCATGCGTGAGCATTCCGTTTTCGTATCTCTCCCATAGTTTTTTAAATGCCGTACAACCCATCCGTATCACTCCTTTATGCTTTTCATTTCTTTTCGACCACGGTGTAATTCAATTTTCACTTTCGCTAGTGAGAGACCGGTCATCTCTGCTATTTCTTTATATGAGAATCCGTAGTAATCTCGTAGTAATAGAACATTTCGTCTCTCGAGCGGAAGAGAAGATAAACCTTCTAACCAACTAGCAATCTCATGTTTTATGAAATAAGAGTGCTCTGTACTTGGCACGTTTGGTAAATGGAATTCTGTAATTGTCGTCGTTTTATATCTTTTTTCTTTTCGATACCAATCGATAAAGGCGTTGTAGGCAATTGTAAATAACCACGGTCTAATTTCTTCGCCTTTATAATAGTCAATATGGACGAGCATTCGATAAAAGGTTTCTTGCATGAGATCTTCAGCAAAATGGGAATCTCCGGTTAGGGAGAGAAGATAGCGAAATAAATCTTGCATATGTTCTGAATAAATTTCTTCTAATGATTGTTTACGTTTCACTACATTTCCCTCCCTTCACACATAACAACGAAAAACATATAAAAAAGTTACAATTTTTTATGGAATTATAGTAAAAAACGTCAAGAATTGGATAAGATTCTCTTTTATCATAATACATATAAGGCGGGTGAACAGAGATGGAAAGCTATGAAACACAAATTCAAAGGTCCATTGATTATATTGAGGAAGATGTAATGGAAAAACAGACGCTGCGTAAGTTAGCTCGCATTGCAGGTTTTTCTGAGTCGCATTTTCATCGTGTATTCCAGGCGTTAGTAGGTGATACGGTAATGGAGTATGTTCGGAAGAGGAGGTTAGCCCGGGCAGCTTATCAACTTTCTCATACGGATGAAAAAATTATTGATATCGCATTTGAACATGGCTTTCAATCTCACGAAACGTTCACGAGAGCCTTTAAAAAATTATTTCAAATGACACCGAGTGAATATCGAAAGCAAGAAATAGAGACACCGATGTATTACAGCGTGAATGTAAAGCAAAGAAAATTAAATCCGTATTTAGGAGGCATACAAATGGAATATCGTATTGTAAATAAACCGAAATTTTTAGTGGCGGGTTATGAACTGAAGACGACAAGTAAAGAAGGGAAGAACCATCAAGACATTCCAGCATTTTGGCAAGAATATTTACAAAAAGATCTTGGAACGACAATTCCGAATCGTAAAGATACGAGCCAATGGGTAGAGCTTGGATTATGTACTGATTTTAATTTAGAAACAGGGGACTTCACTTATATTATCGGAATGGAAGTTACAGGCTTTGAAAATGTACCAAATGAAATTGCAAAGCGCACGTTCCCAGCAGCAACATATGCGGTATTTACAACGCCGAAAGTTCCTCATGAAGAAATGGTATCGTCTATTCACCAAACATGGAATGCAGTATTCTCAGAGTGGTTCCCGCATTCAGGATACGAACATTGCGGCGTTACAGAGTTTGAATTATACGATGAGCGTTGTCACGAAGATAAAAGTGAGTTCGCTCAAGTAGAGCTTTGGATACCGGTGAAGAAGAAATAATAGAGTAAGAGCGAGTCATTGAGAAATGGTTCGCTTTTTTATAAAGGGAGAGTGGGAATATGTTCAAAAAACTAGAATGTGTATCTATACATACGAAGGATATAGAAAAATCCGTTTCTTTTTATAAAGAAATGGGAATGGAGCAAAACTGGGTTATAGAAAGAGAACTAGAAGAAGGGGTTATTTGGACGTTAATCGGATTGAAGTTTCCAGATGAGAAAAGTTCGGAGTTAGTAATAAGCAATCATCCGGATATTCATTTTATGGAAGTCGAAGTATTAGTAGAAGATGTGCAACAAACGTATGAAAGTTTAAAAGATACTAAAGATGTTAAATGGATTCGTGAACCATTTCCAACAGAATCAGGACACGTTGCGGTAATGGAAGCACCTGATGAGAATGTGTTTGTATTGGTAGGAAAATAGCTGAAATATGGAGTGACCTTTCATAGTGAGTTATGAAAGGTTATTTTTTATGAGTGGATTGTTAAATTTGTATTGCTTTATCTGTAATACATTTGAAAATGGTAAAATAGCAATTAAATATTGCGGGTGGAAGGTTATGCCCTTTCTTCATTTGGTGAAGAAAGGAGGTGTAATCGTATGGAATTTCTTTTGCAAATTTTGTTGGAAATCACAAAAACTATAGCTAGAGAAGGTATAGTGATGGGATTTAAGAAATTAACGACAAAAAAGCGCAAAAAGAAGACCACCCGTCTGCCTGCGAAGCGTGGGAAGTCTTCTAAGCGCAAATAAGCTTTAGTTGCAACCTTCCACCTTGCGGTAATTAGTTGCATTGACAGGGTGTTGGAAGCGCCTCGTCTACTTCATTTTATGCAAAACTTAGTTAGTTTATACTTCTATTTATAGTATAACAGTTTAGAAATGTATTTGTTAATAGTTTTATTTTTACTTTGTATAGTAGAGGAAGCAGGTTAGCGTTGTCGATTTTTGTCGGTAAGTCGATATATTTAGAAAATCGCTGATATATTTTGATTTGCGCCGATATATTTGAAAAATTGCCGATATAATTTCATATACCGCTGAACTCTCCCAAAAAAAGAAAAGACGCCACATAGCGCCTTTTCTATGAACGAAACGGAAACACAAGTATAATTGTCGTTCCTTTTCCTAGTTTGCTATCGATAGAAATCGTTCCGTTATGAGCATGAACGAGCTGTTTTGTAATGGCGAGGCCAAGTCCCGTTCCGATGTTGCTTTCTTCCGTATTTGTTCCTCTGTAATATCGCTCAAATAGAAGCTCTTTCGTTTTATCATCCATTCCTTTTCCGTTATCTGAAATAGAGAGTGTGAATGAAGTAGCATTTTGTGAAAGCTTTACGATGACATTAGTCGTTTCATTATTATGTTTTACAGCGTTTACGAGTAAGTTTTCAATAATACGCTGGAACCATTTTTCTTCAATGAAATATTGAATTTTATTTGAGCTTGGTACGAATTCAATATTTTGATTTTGAAGTGTCGGATTATTAATGAATTGTAATAATACTTTTTGGACGAATTGATTCATTTCAATGTTTACATGCTGTGCAGGAAGACTATTATTTTTTAATTGATACGTTAAGCTTAAGTCATCAATTAGTGTGGTCATATATTGAGATTTCTCTTTCATAACGCTGCCGAATTGCTGAATGTCACGATCAGTCCAGTTATACTGTTTTGATTCTAGTAATAATGCGTAGCCGTATATAGAACTTAGTGGTGTTTTTAAATCGTGCGTTAGACCAGTAATCCATTCTTCACGTGTTTGCTGGAGTACTTGCCTCATCGCATCATTTTTTTTGAGTGTAATAGAAAGGTGCTCTAGTGAATTTGTAACATCACTAAATAAGCGGAATGACCATTTTTCTTTACCAGATTTCCTGAACCTGATAGGTTTTCCTTTTTTACTAATAGGCTCTTCGTACTTTCCACCAGCTATGTTTTTAAGCCAGCGCATCGCATGTAATAACGGTTTTCCAAATTTATTACCGTACCAAATAGAAAGAATGACTAAATAAACAAATACGATAAGAAGGATTAATCCGCATCCGATTAGAAACTTTTTAGCAAATACATCGTCTATTTCATCATCTGGGTAGTAGTACTCATTTTTGGCAGTTACAACGAGAAGATGATTGCTATTTGTGTCGTAAAAGCTAGACGTGTTTTCTTTATGATTCCACGGTTCCTTTTCGCTAAGGGCGGCTTGTATAACAGAAAATGTTTTTTTCTTTCCGTTTGGATAGGAGAATACTTCTTCGCCAACGCTATTAAAGATTTGAAGTGTTGCTTTTTCTTTAGAAAGTAACTGTTTTTCTTCTTCTGTTAATGTGAACGAATCTGTAGATACAGAAGGGTGCATTTTCTGGATTGTTTTTAGTAATGCATTGCTTTTTAACATACCACCGTAAATAACAAGTACGTTTTTTTCTTCTAATTCAATTTCCCAATATGTAAATGTATAAGGACTTTCTATGTGATTCTGTATATACGAGAATAAAGATGTTTTCGTATAAGATGTCGGTACGTCACTAGGTGTATTAAAGTGATAGAGAACTTTTCCGTTTTCCTCTACAACTTGAATCCAATCATTTTTCTCTTTAATTAAGTCTTTTACTTCAGCTTTTAACGAAATATCGCCATCTTCTGAAGAAATGTATCTTGCAATCATAAAATTTTCAGCATCTGGAATGTTCGGTTCGTATGAAGTACTCGTAACAAGAAAAATTAAATACGTGAATGCAGCTACTACAGCAATCAGTAATGTAACTAAAACAAATACGTGTTGCATGATAAACTGGATAATAAGTCGTTTATTAAAGTTCATATCGTCACCCTACTTTGTAATGAACTTATAGCCAAGCCCGCGAACGGTTTTTATATATTCTGGTTTACTTGGGTCTTGTTCGATTTTTTCACGTAGTTTTCGAATGTGGACCATAACGGTATTGTCATCGCCATTGTAGGCAGGTGCTCCCCAAACTTTCTCGTATATTTCTTCTTTTGAAAATACGTAGTTCGGATTCTCACAAAAGAAGAGTAATAGCTGAAATAGCTGGGCGGAACATTCGACAACACGCCCATTTACTGTAAGCTCTGCGGAATATCGATCAATTTCAAATCTGCCAAATGAACTAGAGTGTGCTTTTTGTTCGTGTGGCATGACTTGCTTCATATGTCTTCGGAGTTGTGCTTTCATACGAGCTACTACTTCAAGTGGATTAAATGGCTTCGTAATATAATCATCTGCACCGTGTGAAAATCCAGATATTTTATCTAAATCAGATGTTTTAGCTGTGAGGAAGAAGATAGGGCAATCTGTTTTTTTGCGAATGATTGGACAAATATCAAAACCAGATTGTCCAGGAAGCATGACATCTAAAATAATTAAATCGTAATCGTTTTGCTGAGTGAGAGATAAAGCTATTTCAGCGGATGTTGCAGTTGTAATATGAGAAAAACCTTCTTTTTCAAGAATGGTAGTTAGTAATTGTAAAATTGCTGTTTCATCATCAACGAGCAAAATATTTGCTTCATACATAAAAAATCCCTCCTAATTTCCTCGAATATCATATCATCTTTCGGTAACTTATGGAATTTTTAAGGAAATTTTAAGGTTTTCTTTCTCAAAAAATTAAGAATCAAATGATATGATAAAAGTAACATAGGGGAGGAGATGAGTGTGAATCCGTTTCAAACGATGCGAGCTAGATATTTTTTAATTGTATTTGCACTATTAACTGTAGTTGCAAGAGCCAGTAATGAATTGATAGAAAATACATTTCATATGCAAAATTCTACTTTTATAAATATTCTTATATTCTATATCCTGCCGATTACGTGGATTTATTTTGAGTATAAAAAACACCGTGTTGCATTTTCATTATTTATTAATAGAAATGAAACATTTAACCTGGTGCAAGTTTTATACATTACGATCATGTTATGCGTGTTTAGTTATGGATATCTTATTTTGTACATGTATAGCTTTGCATGGATTACACCGACATTTATTATGAACGCATTACGCGAACCGATTATGGATAGCACTGGAGGATATGTTTATCAAGTTATTATGGTCGTATTCATCGCACCAATTATTGGGGAATTTGTTTTTCGCGGATTTTTACTGCAACGCTTCGCAGCAAAATGGGGAACGAGTATAGCGATCATTGTTGTAGCAATATTGTTTGCATTGTTACATGTTGATTTCCTAGGTGCAATTGTATTTAGCGTTGTACTATCAATCGTATATATTCGTACGAATAGTTTACTCATGCCAATCGCTATTCACATGTTAAACAATGCATTTGTAATCGGTGCTTCTTTTTTAATAAATAAAGAAGAGATAATGAGTTTTGCAGATTTCTCAAATTATACGACGTTCTTTCCAGGACTTATTATTTTTATAACAGGATTAAACTTAGTACTCATCTTTTTATTTGTTAACCGCAAATATTGGAGTAAAGAAATGCCCGCTATATATGTAGAGCAGGAAAAAAGCTTTTCAGACGTAGTGGGGAGTAAATGAGATGAAGAAGACGATTGAAAAAATATTGAAAGACATTATAGATGCTACGTCTCTTACAGATATGTGTGATAAAAGCATTTGTCATTGGCTTCAACCTGTAGTAGATACGATTGTATTTCCAGAGTATTACTTATTTTCTAGTACTCATTTAAAAGGTAATATTATTTCTCTTCTTATTGTGTTAGGGGTTTTACTAATATTTGGTCTAATTGTAGAAGAAATGATGAAGCGCATCTTCAGAAAGAATGAAGAGAAGTATATGTGGGTTCATAAAGTATTCGAGAAAGTAATAGTGGCTTTCCTTTTGTTTTATAGCATGAAAACAATCATTTACTTTATAGCTTTGAAACATCATTAATTCTAAATTTGAAAGGGATGTATAAAATTATATGAATGAAACAATATCATCAAATAAGTTTTTTTATTTGATTGTGCTTAGTATAGTGCTAATAACGACAGTCAACGTTATTCTTCGCTGGGAGGAAGCTTATTTCTTTATGTATTTAGCGCTTCATTTGTTAGGAATTCTATGTATCAGTGGCGGCGTAGTTGCTGAAAAAAAGAATGAAGAAAGCGTTAATTATATGTGTGTGACCGGTCTTATTTTACTTTTAGCTGTACAAGGGATTATGAAATATAGTTCTTTTTCTCTGCAAGATTTTAGCTTATTAATGGATGTACTTCCTTAAGGGGGCGCGTTATGTTTGTCTAAGAAGCAAATAGGATACGTACTAGTTTTAGTCGGTTTTTTTACGCTTATTGTAACGACGTTATTTTTTCAGGACTATGAATATATACGCTATATAAAAGGTGCTGGTTTAATATGTTGGGTTGTAAGTATATTTCTTATCCCAGATTATGAACCGAAGAAAGTGTCTAAAGGTAGGTAAAACTCTTCTGTACGTAGAAGAGTTTTTTTATGTAAATAGAGGGTTCTTGAGCAATTTGCATAATAAGCTTGTTCTAATTTAGCATGTACGAACTTACAATAATAATAGACAGGCAGCATAGAGGAGGGAATAGCGTGAGGAAGGTTATTGGGTGGTCGCTTTTTTTGTACGTTGGGTTTGCGTTATTTATATATTGGTATTTATTTGGATGGAGTCATGAATTGATTCCGGACATGTATAAAGGAACGAGTGCAGATCCAGAAACGTTTATGAATGCAAGAGAGCTTACGCTAAGCCAAGATTATTCGCGCGTGAAAAATTTACTGTATTTTTTAGCGACGCCTCTTGAATGGATTATTTTATTATTTGTACTTGTGCTCGGTATTTCAAAAAAGTTTGAGAAATGGTCGAAGGAAACGACGAAAATAAGTGTTCTGCAAGTTGCGATTTATTTCTTTTATTTATCACTACTTACAACAGTTCTTGCCCTGCCGATGCAATGGATTAGCCGAAAAGTTTCTGTTGATTACGGCATTTCAACGCAAAGTACACAAAGCTGGATAAAAGATCATGTTATCGGTTTTTGGGAGAGCTATGCGACGATGTTAATTGTAGTTACGGTTCTTCTATGGCTTATTCGCAAATTCCCGAAGAGATGGTGGTTAGCAGGGTGGGCACTCTCTGTTCCGTTTACAATCTTTTTAACATTTATACAGCCTGTCGTGATTGATCCACTTTATAACGACTTTTCGACGCTGAAAAATAAGGAATTAGAAACGAAAATTTTAGCGATGGCAGACAAAGCCGATATTCCAGCGAAACATGTATATGAAGTCAATATGTCGGAAAAAACGAATGCGTTAAATGCATATGTAACAGGAATAGGACTTAACTCGCGCATTGTAATGTGGGATACAACGCTAAAGCAATTAAAAGATAAAGAGATTTTATTTATAATGGCTCATGAAATGGGGCATTATGTTATGAAACATATATATTGGGGCGTTGCGAGTTATGTGTTGCTATCGTTTATAGGGATGTACCTCATTAGTCGTATTATCAATATGTGTATTCGAAAATGGGGGAATACGCTGCAAATTTCAAAAGCAGCATGTTTTTCAATTTTACCTTTATTTTTCTTAATTTCTTCTGTACTCTCTTTTGCATCACAGCCAGCAACAAACTACGTTTCTCGTATAGAAGAACGAGCAGCAGATCAATACGCTTTAGACATGACAAAGGACGGGAAATCTGGTGTAAAAACGTTTCAATATTTATCAAAAACGAGTTTAAGCCAAGTAAATCCTCCTGCGTTAGTGAAGTTTTTCTTATACACACATCCACCAATTTTCGAAAGAATTCATACGTTTGAACAATATGAAAAGGAAAAGAAGCGGTAGTGTACTGCTTCTTTTTTTATGCGTTATTCGAGTTTTGGAAAATTATAGTGTATAATATATGGAATATTCAGTGAAATGTTTAGGAGGTTAATATTTTGTTTCATTCAAAATCAATGCCGGCTATAAAAATGGTCCTTTCGATGTCTATTTTCGGATCAATTGGATTTTTCTCTGTTCAAACAGGTTTACCGTCTTTTGAATTAGTATTCGTTCGTTGTATTTGTGCGACTATATTTTTAGCATTATGTTGGCTCGTAACAGGACAATATAAAAGTGAGCAATGGAATAAAAAAGAAGTCATGCAAATATTAGCATGCGGTGTATTTCTCGTTTTTAACTGGGTATTTTTATTTAAAGCGTTTGAAGTTATGTCGATTACAATTGCGATTTCAGTTTACCATCTTGCACCCATTATTGTATTAATGATTGGTAGTATCGTATTTAAAGAGAGACTTACAATGTTTGCTGTTTTGTCCATTGTCATTTGTTTTATCGGTACAGTGTTAGTGGCTGGAGTAGATGGAAGTCTATCACTTGAAAAACTGATGTCATCTGGCATGGTATGGGCACTACTTGCGGCACTATTTTATGCTTTTACCACTTTATTAGGAAAAGGAATTCAGCATACGAGCGCATATGCGATGACATTTTTACAAACATTTTTAGGTATATTTTTATTGCTACCATTCGTAGACTTTGGCAAGTTTCAAGGGTTAACAGAGATGAATTGGATGATGATTACAGCGACAGGTCTTATACATACGGGATTTGTATATTACTTATTTTTTGACAGTTTAAGAGATTTATCGACGAGATTAATTTCTGTATTAGTGTTCTTAGATCCAGCGGTTGCAATACTATTAGATACAGTCTTTACCGGGTTTAGACCGACTAGTATGCAAATAGTAGGAATTGTTCTTATATTTGTAGGAATGGCATTTACTTTTCGAAAAACAAAGGGTGAAAAAATAGTAGTAGAAGAAAAATTATATTATTAATTGTAAATAATTAGGTCGAAATGAATTTATAATTTTCAGATTTATTGTATAATATAATTTGCAGGGAAATAAAGGAAAAGGTAGATGAGAGGGATGAAAAAGCTAGTAAAGATTGCGACATCACTAACTTTAATGGGGGGAATATTTGTAAGTGCAAATGGTGTGTCTGCAAATACAGATATTATCCAAAAATCTAGTCCTAATATTATGATAAAGTTTGATGATGTAACAACAGATCATTGGGCATATGATGAAATTACAAATTTAGTACATCATCGCATTATGTATGGCTATGGAAATGGTAAGTTTGGGACGGAAGATCATATAACACGTGAACAAGCGGCAGCAGTATTGTACCGCGCACTTCATGTAAAAAGAAGTGCGACTATTGGAAATCCATATGGAGATATTAGTGCGAAATCAACCATGTTCCCTTACGAAATTTTACGCTTAACACAGCTTGGTATTTTTAAAGGAGACGAAAATGGGAATTTCCGTCCGAAAGATACATTGACTCGTGCAGAATTAGCACAAATTTTAACGAAAGCATATGAGTTGAAAACAAAGAGTCCACATACATTTACAGATATACCAGAAAATCATTGGGCAAGGGATGCAATTAGCGCATTGCAGTCTAATAAAGTAGCGGTAGGAACAGGAGATGGCAAGTTCCAGCCTGAAATGCTCGTTACACGTGGGCAATTTGCAAAGTTTTTACAACGATCAATTGATAATTCTCCAGGGAAAATGGAATAGATAAAGAGAAAGCTCATAATTTGTGGAAGAGGTATCTTTCGCTCATTATGAGCTTTTGTTAATAGAGAGGCTACTATTGTCGTATGTTGTAGTTAAGTCGATATAATTGCATTTTTTGTCTAGAAAATGAACTCTTAAAACGTGAAGGATTTCTTTTGAAAAAAGTAGAATATTTATATTATAGAAACACCTTTACATGAATACAGGAAAGAAAATTAGTTTGCGTACAATTCGGTATAAAAATTGAAATTGAGAGCGAATTGGCTCTCCTTTAGTAGTGATTTTCACAATAATAGATTTTTTAAATGTAATATATTGCATAAATGGTGCAAAGGCAACATATGTAATATTGGAAAGGATTTCAGTCTATTATTTTCCGTTTTTTAAAATGGAGGTAAAGGGGAGAGGGCAATGAAGAAGAACATGTTACGTATAATGGCAACGATGACTATTATGGGCGGCTTGTTTGTAAGTACGAATGTTTCCAACGTAAAAGCAGAAGAATATCCAGAAATGATTGTGTTTGATGATGTTCCAGTAAACTACTGGGCATATGACGATATAATGGATGTAGTATACAATAAAGTAATGTTAGGGTATGGAAATGGTAAGTTTGGTGTAGGTGATAATGTAACAAGAGAACAAGTAGCAGCAGTGCTGTATCGTACATTGAATTTGAAAAGGGAAGGACCTTTAAAAAATCCATACAAAGATATTTCTGAGAGAGCAACAATGTTTTTAGATGAAATTTTAGTATTAACAGAGCATGGTATTTTTAAAGGTGATGAAAAAGGAAACTTTAGACCAACTGCACCAGTAACACGCGCAGAAATGGCACAAATTCTTACGAATGCATTTACATTTGAGGTGAAGAAGAACCATACATTTAAAGATGTACCAAATAATCATTGGGCAAAAAATGCGATTAGTGCACTACAGTCTAATCATGTCATAGTAGGAACAGGAAATGGGCAATTTGAACCGAATAAAGTTGTAACACGTGAGCAATATGCAACGTTTTTAAATAGAGCTGTTTTTTATTTTCCAGTAAAAGATGAAGATTATGAATGAAAGTTAAAGTATAAGGATGTTTAAATTATATTAATATAATATATATTAAGAAAAAAGCGCGGGAATTCCGCGCTTTTTTCTTATTTAAAATTATTTGTAATTATATTGATTTTCTATTCGTAATTTAATTTTTCGATTTTAGTGGATAAGAAGAGATTGAATAAAGTGACTTTTTATTGTTTAAATATACGTTTTAGTAACTTTATTTTTAATAAAGTGTAAATAAAAGTATATGAAATATAGTTCATAAATTAGACAAAAATCACATGAAAATTATATTGTTACTCTTCCATTAATTCTTTATATTAGAAAAAAAATATGTTTTTAGGGAGAGAATACTGTGAAGAAAAAGTTTTTAAAAGTAGCAACAGCTTTAACAATTATGGGTGGAGTGGCATTTAGTGCTGAAGGGACAACAGCAAAAGCTGAATTAGCTGCAAAGCCACAACAAGCAAGTCAGGCAATCTTTAAAGATGTGCCAGCAGGACATTGGTCTTATGAAGCAATTCAAACTTTAGCAGAACAAGAAATTATGCTTGGTTATGGAAATGGTGTGTTCGGTTTTGGACATAACGTAACACGTGAACAAGTAGCCGCTTTAATTTATCGTGCGCTTGACCTTGATGAAGAATTTGGTGAAGATGAGGAATTAGAAAGCCCGTATAATGATATTGTTGATGATAACTCAACGATGTTTCCTTTCGAAGTGTTAGCAGTAACAGAATTAGGTATTTTTACAGGTGACGAGAAAGGAAACTTCAGACCAAAAGATACGTTAACACGTGCAGAAATGGCGCAAGTTCTTACGAGAGCATTTGGACTACAAGTAAAAGGATCAGCAGGATTTAAAGATGTACCAAAAGGACATTGGGCAGAAAATGCGATTAATGCAGTAGGTTCAAATGGTATTTCAATAGGAGATGGGAAGGGTAACTTCGCTCCGAACATGAAAGTAACACGTGAACAATATGCGCAGTTCTTATTTAGAGCGCTTTAATAAAAAAGGGGTCAGTGTTGTATAACACTGGCTTTTTTTTTATGTGTAATACCGGTGAAAGAATACAGTTTTACAAAAAAACAATTAAATTTTCAAAAAAAACTTCCTTTTCTGAAGATTTGTTATATAATATAAAACATAAAATCAAATCTGTTATAAAACAGTTTAAGAAGGGGATGCTAATATGTCGACGCAAACTTCACGGGTTACATTGCCCGGAGAAATGTTGCCAGCGTACAACGAAATATTGACACCTGAGGCGCTTAGTTTTTTGAAGGAACTACATGGAAATTTCAATGAGCGCCGCATAGAACTTTTACAAAAGCGTGCGGAGAAACAAAAGAGAATTGATGCAGGGGAGTTTCCGAAGTTTTTAGAAGAAACGAAGCACATACGTGAAGCGGATTGGACAATTGCTAAATTGCCAAAAGATTTAGAGGATCGCCGCGTAGAGATTACTGGCCCAGTAGATAGAAAGATGGTTATTAACGCTTTAAATTCAGGAGCACATCTTTTTATGGCGGATTTTGAAGATTCGAATTCACCAACTTGGGAAAATGCGATTGAAGGTCAAATAAACTTACGAGATGCAGTGAAGGGAACGATTTCACATAAAAATGAAAACGGAAAAGAATATCGTTTAAATAGTAAAACAGCAGTATTAATTGTGCGTCCAAGAGGATGGCATTTAGAAGAAAAACATATGCAAGTTGACGGAAAGAATATGTCTGGTAGCTTAGTAGATTTTGGACTTTATTTTTTCCATAATGCGAAAGCTCTTTTAGCAAAAGGAAGCGGTCCATACTTTTACTTACCGAAAATGGAAAGTTATTTAGAAGCAAGGTTATGGAATGATGTTTTCGTATTTGCTCAAAAATATATCGGTATTCCAAACGGAACGATCAAAGCCACAGTGTTACTGGAAACGATACATGCTTCGTTTGAAATGGATGAAATTTTGTATGAGCTTAAAGATCATTCTGCTGGATTAAATTGCGGAAGATGGGATTATATTTTTAGTTTTCTAAAGGGTTTCCGTAATCATAATGAATTTTTACTTCCAGATAGAGCGCAAGTCACGATGACGGCGCCGTTTATGCGCGCGTATTCTTTGAAAGTCATTCAAACGTGTCACCGTCGTAATGCACCAGCTATTGGAGGAATGGCAGCACAAATTCCAATTAAAAACAACCCAAAAGCGAATGAAGCAGCTTTTGAAAAAGTACGTGCGGATAAGGAGCGCGAAGCTTTAGACGGTCATGACGGGACTTGGGTTGCCCACCCGGGACTTGTACCAGTCGCAATGGAAGTATTTAATCACATTATGAAAACGCCAAATCAAATTTTTAGAAAACGTGAAGAAATACATGTTACAGAAAAGGATTTATTAGAAGTACCAGTGGGAACGATTACAGAAGAGGGTCTTCGTCTGAATATTAGCGTAGGTATTCAATATATCGCATCTTGGTTAAGCGGACGGGGAGCAGCACCAATTTATAACTTAATGGAAGATGCGGCAACAGCGGAAATTTCTAGGGCACAAGTATGGCAATGGATTCGCCATGAAGGTGGAAAATTAAATGATGGCCGTAATATTACACTTGAATTAATGGAAGAGCTAAAAGAAGAAGAGTTAGCAAAAATAGAAAGAGAGATTGGTAAAGAAGCCTTTAAGAAAGGGAGATTCCAAGAGGCGACAACGTTATTTACAAATCTCGTTCGGAATGATGAATTCGTACCATTTTTAACATTACCGGGTTATGAAATTTTATAAAAAGTGAAAAGGGGATGGAACAAATGAAAAACGAAAGAATCGAGAAATTACAAGAGAGCTGGGAACTAGATACGCGCTGGAAAGGGATCACACGTCCATATTCGGCAGAAGATGTAATTCGCCTGCGCGGGTCAATTGATATTGAACATACGTTAGCGCGCCGCGGTGCTGAAAAGCTTTGGGCATCGCTTCATACGGAAGATTACATTCATGCACTTGGCGCATTAACAGGAAACCAAGCGATGCAGCAAGTAAAAGCTGGGTTAAAAGCAATTTATTTAAGTGGATGGCAAGTAGCAGCAGATGCAAACCTTTCTGGACATATGTATCCAGACCAAAGTTTATATCCAGCAAATAGCGTACCTGCTGTAGTAAAACGAATTAATCAAACGCTTCAACGTGCGGATCAAATTCAGCATATGGAAGGAAGCGGTGATACAGATTATTTCGTACCAATTGTAGCAGATGCAGAAGCTGGATTTGGCGGACAATTAAACGTATTTGAGCTGATGAAAGGTATGATTGAAGCAGGCGCATCTGGCGTGCACTTTGAAGATCAATTATCTTCAGAGAAAAAATGCGGTCATTTAGGCGGAAAAGTATTACTACCAACGCAAACAGCGGTACGTAATTTAATTTCGGCACGCCTTGCGGCAGATGTAATGGGAGTACCGACAATTATCGTTGCAAGAACAGATGCGGATGCAGCTGATTTAATTACGAGCGATATTGATCCGGTTGATAAGGCGTTTATTACAGGAGAAAGAACACCAGAAGGATTTTACCGTACGAAAGCAGGTCTTGATCAAGCGATTGCACGTGGTTTAGCATACGCTCCTTATGCAGACCTCGTTTGGTGTGAAACATCTGAACCAAATTTAGAAGATGCAAAACGATTTGCGGACGCAATTCATAAAGAGCATCCAGGGAAATTGCTTGCATACAATTGTTCACCTTCATTTAACTGGAAACAAAAACTAGATGAGAAAACAATTGCGAGCTTCCAAAAAGAAATCGCATCTTACGGTTATAAGTTCCAGTTCGTAACACTTGCTGGATTCCACTCATTAAACTACGGCATGTTCGAATTAGCACGCGGCTATAAAGAGCGCGGCATGGCAGCGTACTCTGAACTACAACAAGCAGAATTCGCAGCAGAAAAACACGGCTACTCTGCAACTCGCCATCAACGAGAAGTAGGAACAGGTTACTTTGATGAAGTAGCACAAGTGATTACAGGTGGTACTTCATCAACGACAGCATTAAAAGGATCTACAGAAGAAGCACAATTTACGAAATAAAAGGAAGGGGCCCCTTTTTGAAGGGTGCCCCTTATTATTTTTCGCACGATTCGAGAGTAAATAAAAATATATCGACGATTTTTTCGATATATCTATCATAACTTAAAATATATCAACGATTTTTCAAATATATCGACGATTCGACAAAGGGTATCGACTTACCGACAAAAAAAGACAATATGATCAAATCCACTCAGCTCCATGATCACGAATAAACTTCATATCTTTTTCATAATGCTCTAAATGTCCTTCGTCAATCATTCTTTGGAAATTTATGTCGCCTTCGTTTGCTTTTCTTTTCATATATGTACATAATGCTTCTAGACGTAGTAGTACCATACCTAAGTAATCTTCATCCATACTTTTACCGTAGGACTGGACGAATAATTTTATTCTTTCTTTCATACGGTCAGCATGTTGTGCCGATTCATAATGAATTGTCTCGCCTGATTCCGTATAATACACTCTACTTAAAGGCACACAAGTATACAGTGTATAAGCGATATCCCAAATTCTTGGTCCGGGAGCAGCAACATCGAAATCAATAATACCTACTGGTTTCTCGTTATTAAATATAATGTTATATATAGCAAAATCATTGTGGCATAAAACCTCAATATTATTTGGGGTATGGTCCATAGGTTTCCAATCATCTAATAACGGAAAGTCACTTACAGCATCATGATAAAGGCGAACCATCTTTGCTATTTCTTTTAACACATCATTAGATCGCATATATTCTTTTAAAGGATAATTTCCAGCCTCTCCTTCAATAAAAGATAAAATCTCTCTATTTCTCTCATCTATACCTAAAAACTTTGGTGCGTAATGAAAAGCTTTGTTTTCTAAATGCTGTAATAACTTATGAACTTTTGCACTGTCTGGCTTCAATTCTCGCCGAACAGTATTTTTAGAACGATATACGTTTGAGACGTTTCCCCCTGTAAGCTTTTCTTCGTTTGTGTAGTTTGACATTTCATCCCCTCCAGTAAGTACTGTCAGATTATATTTTAACACTTAGAAAAAGGAATATAGTGGCATTCGAAAGATTTGTTTATTTTTATTCAAATAAGATATTGATAATTGCATACGTAATTTAATTTGTCAGTTATTTTCAAAAAAGATTGTACATTTTATTTTAATGTGCTATGATAATATCAGTTGAATAGTTAAATTAAGCAATCCATATATTATCAAGTGCCGAAAAACGAACGAGAAAAAGTATGTGAGAACTAGTTTATGTTTCGTGTTTGATAATGTGTGGATTCTTTTTTTATACAGGAAGACTAAAATAAATTGTGTTTTCTTTAGGAGGAAATAATTATGGCAGTAACAGGACAAGTAAAATGGTTTAACAACGAAAAAGGCTTCGGTTTCATCGAAGTTCCAGGCGAAAACGATGTATTCGTACATTTCTCTGCAATCGAAACTGACGGTTTCAAATCTCTAGAAGAAGGTCAAAAAGTTAGCTTCGAAATCGAAGAAGGTAACCGTGGACCTCAAGCTAAAAACGTAATCAAACTATAATTTTATAGTTGATGATGGAAAAAAGGATGGCTAATGCCATCCTTTTTTTGTTGTGGGGAAAGTTTCCCCAGAGCCTGTTTTTTATATCTAAATCTCTTTTTCTATGTTACAACGGGTGAAAAATTATCTGGAATGCGTATTAGTTTCTGTAGAAGAATTAGTTCAGCAAGAGCATTTGCTGCGTATGATGGTAAATAACTATAAATTTGTATTCTCTGTTGAAATAGAGAAATCTTTTCCAGATAGACCTTGAGTAACATCTTTTTTGTTAGAATTTTGTTCGTCTTGAGATGATGTTTCTAACATTTGTTCTTGCTCCTTACTAGGGGTATTCAGAGCATCTGATGGGACGCTATTAATCTGTTGGCTTAATAGACTTTTTTTCTCCATATTATACAGCTCCTTTTTGGAATTAGATAAAAAACGAATGTAATCATAAATAATCACTTACATATTTTGTGTTTTGAAGTGGAATTATATACAAAACTTATATTGCAGATTTAACGAGTTAAAAAGTTGCTAGTGATTTATAAAGGTGAAGTTCTTAATAAAAATGGGTAACACGTACAAGTACTTTTTAACGTAGTGGATAATTTTTTATATGTAATAATATTAGAAAATAAAGGGGATACAGGGACACTCGGAAGAAAATATGAATATGAAGAAGAGTAAAAGGCTTTCCAAAATAGAAAGCCTTTTACTCTTCTTTTTCAACTTTTTTCTTCGCGCTTTTCTTACATTCAGAGCATTTCGATTTACGAAAAGGCTTTGCAAAAAATAATAGAATGAAAAATAAAGCGAATATAATGCTAGCTGAGTTGTTCACGATCACAATGCTGCTATTTTTCATGTGAATCGTTGGTTGCATTTCTTTTTCTTTCATAGTGGACCTCCATATATTGGATTTTTATTTTAATTATAGCAAAGTTAATTGTCTTAATGATGCGAAATGAGGAAGTAGTTGTAAATATTTATAGGTAGTATAAATAGATTTTGTATAGGTTTATTATTATAAAAATAATATATTTTTATTTTATAATTTAAAAGGTATTTGACAAATAATAAAGTATTGTAAAAAAGCGGAATCTGTAAGCCATTTCCTTTTCATAGATGCTAAAATTATACATGCAGCTGCTAATATAAATAGAAAAAAGGAGATAGTGGAATATGGAAAGTAAAGTAGAACGCTACGTCGAAAACTATGTTGTAAATAAAAATACAATGGCCTTACTTCCTGTAATTCTCAGTGAAAAGAAAATTGTTACGCGAGTTGTTGAAGTGCAAGACTCTTTTTTCGTATTTCAAAAACCTCTAGATATTATAGAAAGAAGTTGTCGCAAGCATGGTTCTAGTTTCTTAGGGAGAAAAGAAGGAACGAAAGAGTTAACTCACATTACACATAAAGCACCAATTGCAATTAGTCCGACCGATCAACTTTATTTTTTCCCTACCTATTCGTATTCTAGAAAAGAGTGCGCGTGGTTATCTCATTTTTATATTGAAAGCAATAAAGAATTAAAAGATGGAAACCTTATTATCCGATTTATAAATGGCTTTGCTGTGAAGTTAGAGATATCGAAAACTAGTTTTGAAAATCAACAAAATCGTACTGCGAAATTGCGAACGGAGTATGAAGATCGTAGGAAAAAACAAGGGAATCCTTGCTTTAAAGAGGTTGATCAAAGGGATGAATCAACATTAAGACCAGCTTATGAGAGAGTGTATGTTGTTAGAGAAGAGGATGTATGAGAGGAAAAGGATGAGGTGACTCATCCTTTTTGATTTCATTATATATACAGTTTACGTTGTAAGATTTATAAACAAAATGAGAGAATGTACAAACTTTTGTTCTCGAAGGGTTCAAGATAATATATAATTACGATATAATGGGAAAATTATACATATTCACTATAGTGTGAACATACAGTATATTTTTTCATCCTGTATAAAAAGGAGATGGTATGTTGAAAAGGAACCTGTTATTTTGGGCGCAATATATTCTTGCTTTGCCTATATTTTTTCTTACATTTGTGTTTACTAGTTTCACTGGTAGTCAGTTGATGATAGTCGCTGATAAACGATATTTTGTTTTCACACCTCAAAATACGACAGATTATAGTCAAATTAGTGAAATTGATAAATTGCTATTTGCTTTTTCAATTCAACCGTTTGTCACTATAGTATGTTTTCTGTCAATCGTGTATGTACTGACACTTATTGTCTTTCAAATTATTGAATGTAAGAAGAAAAGAAAGATATTACATAGCCTGCAATATATGATTCTTATACCAATTTTTCTTTATTTGTGGTTAGGAACGATGGAATTTTCCGCAGTTAATTTAACGTGGATAGATAACTGGAAAGATTATCTTATCTTCACTCCTGCAACTATAACGAATGAAGAAGATATATATATGATTGATAAATTTTTATACAAATTTCGAATGGTACCTATTCGGAGTACATTATTAATACTATCTTTCTTACATATGTTAATACTTATCGTGATTGACAGTGTACGCTTGCTAAAAAAATTGCTTGTAAGAACTAGCCATTAGAGGATTGTTTGAAGGTAAAATAATCATCCGTCGCTACCTATATGAAAAAGACTAATTCTTACTTTTTGCATATTCTTCTTTCTCATAAAATGTAACCATTAAGCTATAATCGGCGCATGTTATTTAAAATAACTTCACGTCCTGTCGAATATTGATAGATTATCATAGCATAATAATGAAGGAATTCTCATGAAAGATATGGAAACTTAATAATTACATCTCCATATGTCGTATCTACCATTTCCTCTTTCATATAGGCAATGATACAGTAGAGGTAGTACTTAGAGTAAAGGGGTAAAGTGTAGAATGGATTTTCAGACGATCAAAGAGTATTTTTCACCAGAAAATATGGATCATATTGTTGAAAGCTATAAAGCGTTCGGACCACTTCTTGGTATTGGGTTACCGATGATAGAGGCGTTAATTCCAGCATTGCCACTCATCGTATTTGTACTGGCGAATGCTGTTGCATTTGGATTTTGGCTCGGTTTTCTTTATTCTTGGCTTGGATCAGTAATGGGTGCCTTACTTGTCTTTTTCATAATTCGCCATTTTGGCCGAAGTCGTTTCTTTTCTTTTGTAAATAAGCATGAGAAAGTACGAAAGGCAATGGGATGGATTGAAAGGAAAGGGTTCGCACCGATTTTCGTCATATTTTGTTTTCCGTTTACACCATCTGCGCTTATAAATGTTGTTGCTGGTCTATCTCGCATTAGTGTAAAACAGTTTGGCCTTGCGCTCGCGTTCGGAAAGCTTGTGATGATTTTTATTTTAACGTATATCGGTCATGATTTAATGTCATTCATTCATAATCCGGTGAAATCAGTCATTGTAGCAATTGGTATTTTTATTTTATGGTATGTCGGTAAGAAAATCGAAGTAAAGTTAGAACTACATTAAGAATAGTCTTCTTTGTAAAGGAAAGCTTCATTATTAATGGATAAGGGGAGAAGCGGATGAAGAAAACTTTGAAAAAAGAAGGCATAGAGTGGATACGAACAATTTTAATTGGTGTATTATTAGCTGTATTTTTTCGAACGTTTTTCTTTTCAACGTACGTTGTAGAGGGGAAATCAATGATGCCGACATTGCAAGATGGCAATATGCTCGTTGTAAATAAGGTGAGTTATCAAGTGGGGGACTTGAATAGGTTTGATGTTGTTGTGTTTCATGCGAACAAAAAAGAGGACTACGTAAAACGAATTATCGGTTTACCTGGGGATCATATTGAATATAAGCATGATAAACTATATATAAACGGACAATTCGTGGATGAACCTTATCTAGAGAAATATAAGAAAGAGATAAATGGACGACAACTAACAGGTGACTTTACGCTAGAAGAGTTAACGAAGGAAAAAACGGTGCCACCTGGATATATTTTTGTAGTAGGTGATAACCGCCTCGGGAGCTGGGATAGTAGACATTTTGGTTTTGTAAAAGCTGATACAGTTGTCGGTAAAGTTGATTTACGATATTGGCCAATTCAAGAGGTGCAAACGAATTTTTCAAAAGGTTGATATAATAGGTAGAAGTATAGAAAAAGACAAACTACTCCGTTTGTCTTTTTTCGTGTCCTATAATACAATTATAGTAGCAAACTAACGTTCGTTATGTAAGTGAAAGGTGGGGTTACATGTCACTTCGATTTGTGATTGGTAGAGCGGGAAGTGGAAAAAGTACACTTTGTTTACACGAAGTACAAGAAGAGTTAAAGCAGCGTCCAAGAGGGGAAACAATATTATATCTTGTGCCAGAACAGATGACATTCCAAACGCAGCAGGCGTTAATTGGTAGTGAGGATGTTAGAGGTTCTATTCGGGCACAAGTTTTTAGTTTTTCACGATTAGCGTGGAAAGTATTGCAAGAAGTTGGCGGAGCGAGTCGTCTTCACATTGATGAAGCGGGCGTACATATGTTACTTCGTAAAATTGTAGAGTCTCGTAAAGATGGATTATCGGTATTCCAAAAAGCAGCGGAGCAAAATGGTTTCTTTGAACATCTTGGCAGTATGATTGCGGAGTTTAAACGATATAACGTGACGCCATCAAACGTATATGAAATGTGGCAACAATTAGATGCACATAGTAGCAGTGCTGAACAAAAGCTATTAGCGAATAAAGTGTATGATTTACAACTATTATATGATGATTTTGAACGTGCTTTAATCGGAAAGTACTTAGATTCAGAAGACTATCTGCAATTGCTAGTGGAAAAGCTTCCGCAGTCTGAATATGTAAAGGGAGCTGAAATTTATATAGATGGCTTCCATTCGTTTTCACCGCAAGAACTAGAAATTGTAAGACAGCTTATGATTTGCGGAGCGAGAGTGACAATCACGTTAACGATAGATGAAAAAACGTTAGCGCAGCCAGTAAATGAACTAGATTTATTTTATGAAACGACGTTAACGTATGAAAAAATAAAACAAGTAGCGCGTGAAGAGAAAATAGAAATTGAAAAAACGATTCCGCTTATGGAACAACCACGTTTTCATTCTCCAGCATTAGCGCATTTAGAAGCTCATTATGAAGCGCGTCCGAATGAGAAATTTAACGGGGAAGCAAGTGTAACGATTCATACAGCCGCGAATTTACGAGCTGAAGTAGAAGGCGTTGCTCGTGAAATTCGTAGACTTGTGGCAGATGAAGACTATCGTTACCGAGATATTGCAGTTCTTCTTCGTAACGGAGAAAGTTATTACGATGTAATGCGGACTCTATTTACAGATTATAATATCCCGCACTTTATCGATGAAAAACGCCCGATGTCACATCATCCGTTAGTAGAATGCATTCGTTCTGCACTCGAGATTATTAGCGGGAATTGGCGTTATGATGCAGTATTTCGCTGCGTGAAAACAGAGCTTTTATATCCATTAGACGTAAGAAAAGAAACGATGCGCGAAGAGATGGATGAGTTTGAAAATTACTGTTTAGCGTACGGTGTACAAGGGAAAAGATGGACTTCTGAAGATCCGTGGATGTATCGCCGCTATCGTTCTCTTGACGATACGGACGGGATGATTACAGACAGTGAACGTGAAATGGAAGAGAAAATAAATCGATTGCGTGATGTTGTAAGAACGCCTGTTATTCGTATGCAAAAAAGACTGAAGCGCGCGGGAACAGTTATGCAAATGTGCGAAGCTGTTTACTTATTTTTAGAAGAGCTTGACGTTCCGAAAAAATTAGAAGCATTACGTATTCGTGCAGAAGAGAGCGGAGATTTCTTATTTGCGACAGATCATGAACAAGTATGGGAAGAAGTAATGAGTCTTCTTGATACGTTCGTTGAGATGCTTGGCGAAGAAAAAATGTCACTTTCTATGTTCACAGACGTTATGTCGACAGGTCTTGAGGCGCTTCAATTCGCAAACATTCCGCCGTCATTAGACCAAGTGTTAATTGCGAATATTGATCGTTCTAGATTATCAAATGTGAAAGCAACATTCGTCATTGGCGTGAATGAAGGTGTGATTCCAGCAGCACCGATGGATGAAGGTATGCTTTCTGATGAAGAAAGAGATGTTCTTAGCGCTGCAGGTATTGAACTCGCACCAACGACGAGACAAACATTATTAGAAGAACAGTTTGTTATGTACCAAATGGTAACGAGAGCAACTGAGAAATTATACATTTCATGCCCGCTTGCAGATGAGGAAGGAAAGACGTTACTTGCTTCTAGCTTTATTAAGAAAATAAAAAGAATGTTCCCTGATGTGAAAGATACATTTATTACGAACGACGTAAATGATTTATCACGTTCGGAACAAATTTCATATGTAGCAACACCAGAAGTAACGTTGTCATATGTTATGCAGCAACTTCAAACGTGGAAGCGATATGGATTTGAAGGCAACTTAGACTTTTGGTGGGATGTATATAATTTCTACGTTACTTCAGATGAATGGAAGCAAAAAAGTAGCCGCGTATTATCAAGCTTATTCTACCGAAATCGTGCGCAAAAGCTAAGTACAGCTGTAAGTAGAGATTTATACGGAGATAAAATAAAAGGAAGCGTTTCTCGTATGGAATTATTTAACCGTTGTGCGTACGCTCATTTTGCGCAGCACGGTTTATCGTTAAGAGAGCGTGATATTTTCAAACTTGATGCGCCAGATATCGGAGAGCTCTTCCATGCAGCGCTGAAGAGAATTGCAGATAGGCTATTACGTGAAAACCGTACTTGGGCGGATTTATCAATAAAAGAGTGTGAGCATCTTTCTGCTGTAGTAATAGAAGAGATTGCACCGTTATTACAAAGACAAATTTTATTAAGTTCAAACCGTCACTTCTATTTAAAACAAAAACTACAACAAATCATTTTCCGTACGTCAATCATTCTTCGTGAACATGCGAAGTCTAGCGGTTTCGTACCAGTTGATCTAGAAGTGCCATTTGGTATGGGCGGTACAGGATCACTTCCGCCAATGGAATTCTCCTTACCTAATGGTGTGAAGATGGAAGTAGTTGGCCGTATTGACCGTGTTGATAAGGCAGAAGATGAAAAGGGAACATTCCTACGTATTATTGACTATAAATCAAGCTCAAAAGCGTTAGACTTAACGGAAGTGTATTACGGATTAGCACTTCAAATGTTAACGTATTTAGATGTTGTTACTTCAAATGCGCATACGTGGATGAAAAAAGGCGGCACGGCATCACCAGCTGGTGTATTGTATTTCCACATTCATAACCCAATTGTGGAGGTAAAAGGTGACGCATCTGAAGCAGAAATTGAAAAGGAAATTTTAAAGAAATTCAAAATGAAAGGTCTCGTACTAGGAGATGCTGACGTTGTTCGTTTAATGGATAACAAACTTTCAACAGGAAGCTCTGATATTATTTCTGCTGGTCTGAAAAAAGACGGTAGTTTTAGTGCGCGTTCAAGTATTGCCAGTGAACAAGAGTTTAACGTCCTGCAAAAATACGTACACCATACGTTTGAAAATATCGGGAAAGACATTACAGAAGGCGTTATTGATATTGCTCCTTACAAAAAGGGGAATAAAGCGGCATGTACGTTCTGTAACTTCAAATCTGTTTGTCAGTTTGATGAATCACTTGAAGATAACCAATTCCGTACGCTAAAAGATATGAAAGATAGCGAAGCGATGGAGAAAATTAGAGAGGAGGTTGGCGGAGAATGATAGAAAATTGGCCTAAAAAACCAGAAGGTAGTCAGTGGACAGATGACCAGTGGAAAGCGGTTGTAGCGAACGGACGTGATATTTTAGTCGCGGCAGCAGCAGGATCAGGGAAAACAGCAGTATTAGTTGAACGTATTATTAAAAAGATTATTAATGAAGAAAACCCAGTCGATGTCGACCGCCTGCTCGTTGTAACATTTACGAATGCAGCGGCGCAAGAGATGAAAAACAGAATTGGGGAAGCGTTAGAAAAAGTATTAATTGATGAGCCAGGCTCTCAGCACATTAGAAAGCAGCTGAGCCTATTAAATAAAGCTTCCATTTCAACGATCCATTCATTTTGTTTACAAGTAATTAGAGGATACTATTACATGCTTGATGTCGATCCTCGTTTCCGCATTGCGAATCAAACAGAAAACGAACTATTAAAAGAAGAAGTGCTAGATGACATATTAGAAGAAGAGTACGGAATAGAAGATAATACGATATTCTTTGAACTCGTTGATCGTTATACGAGTGACCGCAGTGACGATGATTTACAACGTATGATTTTAGCGCTTCATACAGAATCAAGAGCGCATCCAAATCCGGAAAAATGGCTTGATAAATTAGTAGAAGCATATGATGTGGAAGGAAAGACAATTGAAGATTTAGTGTACGCTTCCTACTTATTAGAAGATGTGAAATTTCAACTTGAAACAGCGGAACAGCATATTCGTAAAGCGACAGAGCTCGCAATGCTTCCTGACGGTCCAGCGCCTCGCGTTGAAACCCTGCAAGCAGATTTAGTTTTACTTGGAACGTTATCATCAGCTGCTCGTGAGTCATGGACAAGCGTGTATGAAGCGATGCAAAACGTATCGTGGCAAACGTTAAAGCGTATTAAGAAAAGTGATTACAACGAGGATGTTGTAAAACAAGTAGACTCTCTTCGTAATAAAGCAAAAGATGAAGTGAAAAAATTACAAGAAGAGCTATTTAGCCGCAGGCCTGAAAGTTTCTTACGAGATTTTCAAGATATGCATCCTGTATTAGAAAAGCTTGTTCAGCTCGTAAAAGTATTTACAGAGCGTTTCCAAGCGATGAAGCGAGATAAAGGCATGGTCGATTTCACAGATTTAGAGCATTTCTGTTTACAAATTTTAAGTGAACAAAGTGAAGATGGTGAAATGAAGCCGTCAGCAGTAGCACTTCAATATCGTAATAAATTTGCTGAAGTATTAGTCGATGAATATCAAGATACGAACTTCGTACAAGAATCAATTATTAAATTCGTAACGAAAGATTCTGAGAGTGAAGGAAACTTATTCATGGTTGGTGACGTGAAGCAGTCGATTTATCGTTTCCGACTAGCAGAACCAGGATTATTCTTAGGAAAGTATAAACGCTTCACGCAAGAAGGATTAGGCGGCGGAATGAAAATTGACTTAGCGAAAAACTTCCGTAGTCGTCATGAAGTGTTAGCGGGTACAAACTTTATCTTCAAACAAATTATGGGCGAAGAAGTTGGGGAAATTGATTACGATGCTGACGCTGAATTAAAGCTAGGTGCTAGCTATCCAGAAGGTGAAGATGTAGCAGCTGAACTATTGTGCATTCAGCAAACAGAAGAAGAAGTAATAGACGGTGAAGAAGGTGCGGAAGTAGAAAAAGCACAGCTTGAAGCACGTCTTATGGCGCAGCGCATTAAAGCGATGGTTGA
The DNA here is from genome assembly GCF_022663775.1 of Bacillus cereus group sp. BfR-BA-01350. NCBI lineage: Bacteria > Bacillati > Bacillota > Bacilli > Caryophanales > Bacillaceae > Bacillus > Bacillus cereus group sp. BfR-BA-01350. The sequence goes on along the minus strand of NZ_JAKUGD010000003.1, from coordinate 220,968 downwards.
TTCAGGTTATGAAGTGTATGATCGTAAAACGGATAGTATGCGCCCTGTACAATACCGTGACTTCGTTATTTTACTTCGATCCATGCCGTGGGCACCGCAAATTATGGAAGAGTTAAAATTGCAAGGAATTCCAGTATACGCTGATCTTGCGACTGGTTACTTTGAAGCGACAGAAGTAAATATTATGATGAACGTATTCCGCGTTATTGATAATCCGATGCAAGATATTCCGCTTGCAGCCGTACTTCGTTCCCCAATCGTTGGATTAAATGATGAAGAACTTGCAACGCTTCGTGCTCACGGGAAGAAAGGTTCGTTTTATGAAGTAATGAGCTCATTCTTAAAAGGCGCACCGCTTGAAGAAGAAAAAGAACTACATGATAAATTAGAGTGGTTCTATAACTTATTACAAGGATGGCGTGAATTTGCGCGCCAACAGTCTCTTTCTGATTTAATTTGGAAAGTGTACGGTGAGACAGGTTATTATGACTTTGTCGGTGGTTTACCAGCTGGAAAGCAAAGGCAAGCAAACTTGCGTGTACTATATGACCGCGCAAGACAATATGAAGCAACATCGTTTAGAGGACTATTCCGCTTCTTGCGTTTTATTGAGCGTATTTTAGAACGCGGTGATGATATGGGTACGGCGAGAGCTTTAGGTGAACAAGAAGATGTCGTTCGCATTATGACAATTCATAAAAGTAAAGGACTTGAGTTCCCAGTCGTATTTGTAGCTGGACTAGGTCGTCGCTTTAATACACAAGACTTAATGAAACGTTTCTTACTGCATAAAGACTTCGGTTTCGGTTCACAATTTATTGATCCACGTAAACGAATTAAATATACGACATTATCGCAACTTGCGATTAAGCGTAAAATGAAAATGGAATTAATTGCGGAAGAAATGCGCGTATTATACGTAGCGTTAACACGTGCAAAAGAGAAGTTAATTTTAATTGGAACAGTTAAGGATGCAACTAAGGAAATGGAAAAATGGCTGGATGCGAGAGAGCATAGTGAATGGTTATTACCAGATCATATACGTGCCGGAGCGTCTTGCTACTTAGACTGGATTGCACCTTCATTATATAGGCACCGTGATAGTGAAATACTTCTTGAATTAGGACAAGGAAGCATTCCGGATGAAATTTATGGGTATGACACTAGCTGGAAAGTAGAAGTTGTTGACGGTAACACGTTACTTGCGCCAGAACCGGTTCAAGAAGAGAAACAAGAATTGTTAGAAGCACTTCGTGAGAAAAAGGCCGTTCCTCTGCAAAGTGAACGGAAAGAAGAGGTGTACGATAGATTAATGTGGAAGTACGGATATGAGGAAGCGACATCTCATCGTGCGAAGCAATCTGTTACAGAAATAAAGAGAAATTATCAATCTGAAGAAGGTAGCGATAATGCCTTTATTAAAAAATTACGTGCACCAATTCAAACACGTCCTCGTTTTATGGAGAAAAAGGGATTAACATATGCAGAGCGCGGAACAGCAGTACATGCCGTTATGCAGCATGTTGATTTGAAGAAGCCGATTACAGAAGAAGTGATTCGGGAGCAAATTTCTGGAATGGTAAATAAAGAATTATTAACATTCGAGCAGGCGGAAGAAATTGCGATTGAAAAAGTAATTTCATTCTTTGATAGTGACTTAGGTAAAAGGGTATTAGCGGCGAAAAGTGTTGAGCGTGAAGTACCATTTACGATGATGCTTGCAGCAGAAGAAGCGTATCAAGATTGGCGAGGGCAGAGCGGGGAATCCATTCTTGTCCAAGGGGTTATTGACTGCATGATTGAAGAGGAAGATGGTATTACTTTAATCGACTTTAAAACGGATACGATTGAAGGGAAGTTCCCAGGTGGATTTGATCAAGCGAAACCAATTTTAGAAGAGCGATATAAAGTCCAGCTTTCGTTATATGCAAAGGCACTTGAGAAAAGCTTACAACATCCTGTGAAAGAGAAATGTTTATACTTCTTTGATGGTAATCATGTTGTAAAAATCGAAGAATAGAGGAACTTGAAAATGGCAACGGAAAAGACGTTAAGAACGTGTGAAAAAGGACATGAGTACTATAAAAGTAGCGATTGTCCAACTTGCCCAACCTGTGAGAAAGAGAGAACGCCAAAAGAAGGGTTTCTTTCCCTTCTTTCAGCGCCAGCAAGAAGGGCGCTAGAGCATCATGGAATTCACACTGTAGAAGAACTCTCAAAGTATAGTGAGAAAGAAGTTTTAAAACTGCATGGTATGGGACCTGCGTCGATGCCGAAGCTTAGAAAGGCTTTGGAAGAGAGTGGTTTATCATTTAAATAAAATGAAACAGTAAACAGTGGAGATTTTGATAATATCGAATGAGGTAAAAGAAAAAAGTAGGAGATATTCTCCTACTTTTTTTACGCTGTCCCAATCTGGTCTTGATCCGCCACATCAGAATCAAACGTATTTGTTGCACTAACACCGTTAAACGTATTCACGACAAATCCAACATTGGAAGCTCCAGATCCATTATAAGCTTTCGTATTTTCTTTCGGAGAAACGTTATAAAAATCCCCTAAATTGAAAGAACCATTACTGTTTTGAACGACAAGATTTCCAACAACAGAAGGCATACCATCCACCTACTTTACTAAACTTTGTAATTACTATATGAATTATTGTGCGGAAGGTTCATCTGTAATATATTGGCGAATTTGCATAATACGAGAGTTATTAAAAACATAATCAACATTTCCAATTTGAAATCCACCAGAGTTTAAAAGTGTGCGCAATTCAACGTTATTCACTTCAATAAAAGGACACTCATTTATAATGTTTAATTTTACATCTGTCGTTCGTTTTGGGATTGTGATGTGTTCATCTGTAAAGATTTCAAATGCGTCTAAGCGACCTTCGTCTTTTATATAACAAGGGAATTCCCGGTGAACGGCAAGAGCTCTACTTTTTAATTCCATTTGATTTGCATCCCCAACTTGAAATACGGCAGCAATCCCTAACGAAACAATAGAAACATTTTGGACAATAGACACGTGATGTAACATAATTTCTCAGTCTCCTTAACCTGGAGTAGGAGGGACATCTGTTACTAATGGCACAAATGGACCCTCTGTAACAGTTTCAAACGGCGTATCAAGAATAGAAGATAGAATGAGGAAATTTGCATCTCCAATTAAAAAGAGTGCGGACGACGATACACCGTTCATTTTAATCTGTCCGACTTTGAACTCGCGGTTTACAACGTTAAGGTTCATACATACTTACTCCTTTCGGAAATTGCCCGGTATGTGTTGAATAAAAGAGAGGAAGGCTTTGTCGATATCATGTTTCATAGCTTGAATAATGATATCTCGTAAATAATCTGGATCTGTTGAAATCCCTTCATGTGATTGTGCTTGTGATAAATAATAAGGAAGTCTATGCTCCATCTGTTTCTTTATGTCGTCAACCATCATTTGTCGATACATTTCATCGAGCGGCGTTCTCTCTTCTTGTTCAAAATGGAGAATTCGATTATATGCTTCTTCATCTAAGTAACGATGCATTTCCTGAAGGATACCTTGGTAAAAGTCTGGGTTTGTATCTGTTTCAGGATTGACCTTCAAAGTTTCCGTATCAACTTGAAAATCCTCAATTTGTTGTCCTTTTGTTGAAAATGGATTTAATCCAATATTTAAAGTGCCATTTAAATTTTCTACTTTTAATTGATCGAATTTATATTCCACTTTTCCTATAGAAGAGGAGGGGCGACTTTTTAATTCATTAAGCTCTTCTTGTAATTGACGAACTTGATCTTCTAAGTTAAGAATGGTCGCTTGTTGTGCTTGAAGAGCTTGTTGAAGTTGGTGTAAGTAAGTATATATATCTTGATTCATTTGTGAAACCTCCTTTTCAATAGGGAGGGTAAATATATTCCTACTATATATTTATGACAAGGGTGTCTTAAGAAGAACTAGTTGATGGTTTGATAGAAATAATTTGTCCTTTTGCCTGTAATGGGCGAAGGGGTTCTGTAAATCCGCCAGTATTTGAGAATTTAGATAGTGCTTTAATACTTCCGGCAGTACCAATTTGGAATACAGAAGAGGTTGTAATGCTATCAATTTTAATACTGTTAATGATGATGCTTTGGTTTACATAAAAATTCAATACAATCGCCCCCTTTAAGTTGAACCAATTATCGCTTGATCAACGACATCTGAATCATTAACAGTCGTTGCGCTTTGATAATTGTAGACAGAAACGTTATCTCCAACGTTAAAAGAGCCGGCCCCCGCGAAAGCGCGTGAATAACTAATAGGTCTAATCGCAAATACATCTCCAATATGAAAAATACCACTTGATCCAATATTAACGATACGAATATGTCCGACCATAGCTGGCATACAAAACACCTTTCGTTTTTAAAATTTTCTTTTCTACTATTGTATGGGCGTTTTTAATAAAATGTGTGTTTTTTTGAAATAAAAGAAACACACACGTTATTGTGTGTGTGTGTCGAGTGTTTGATTAGGGTGAAAATCCGTATGTACATGCCAAATTGCATTTAAGAGCCTGTCCAGTTCTTGGCTACAATCCACTGTTTTTTGAGAAGTCATTCCGTAGCGTTCAGCAAAATAAATCATTTTTTCACGTTTTTTTTCAATCGCTTGCTCAAACATTGAAATCGGCTCCATCTCTAAATGAAATTTTTAGTATATATGTAGTACATATTATACAAAAAAAACATAAAAAAGAAATGCATTCGCTAAAAAAAGTAAAATTTCTACATTTTATGCCAAATGATAAAGGAGTAACGAATCGGATATGAGAAGAATATTGTAAAAATTAGCGTGTATGAGAAGGTTTTTTTCTTACGGATGCGAATACAATTAAAGTGTATGAGTTTTAGGATGGAGAGTGGAAACATTGCGTTTGGTAACGGCGAAAAAAGATGAAAAGGTATTTGTAGGTATTGTGGATGAAGAGGAAGAAAAGGTATTGCATGTAAGAGAAGCACAAAGACAAAAAGGGGAAAAGGTTACGATTCCAATTACAATGTTAGAGTGTATTGAAAGAGGAACCGAATGTGTTGAAAAAATGTGTGAAATTGTCAATTGGGCGAAGGAAAATGAAGGAACGGCGTATTACCCGTTAACTGAGGTGAAAATATTAGCACCAATTCCAAGGCCAAGAAAGAATATTCTTTGCGTTGGAAAAAATTATCGTGAGCATGCGATGGAAATGGGCGGCGTAGAGTCAATTCCAGAAAATATAATGATCTTTACGAAAGCACCAACGACAGTGATTGGAATGGGTGAAAAAATTAATAGTCATCCCCACGCAACAAATGAATTAGACTATGAAGGAGAACTAGCTATCGTCATTGGTAAGCGAGGGAAACAAATAAAAAAAGAAAAAGCGCTTGAGCATGTTTTTGGTTATACCATTATAAATGATATAACTGCTCGCGACATTCAAAGGAAGCATAAGCAATTTTTCCTTGGAAAAAGTTTCGATACATTTTGTCCGATGGGACCGTATTTAATTCATAAATCGATGGTTAGTGCGCCAAATGCGTTACACATTGAAACGGTAGTAAATGGGGAAGTAAGACAAACTTCAAATACAAATAAAATGATTTTTTCAATAGAAGAAATCATTTCAACGATAAGTAAAGGAATGACATTAGAACCAGGAGATATTATCGCAACAGGAACCCCGGCTGGTGTTGGAAAAGGTTTCACACCACCGAAGTTTTTGCATGCCGGTGATGAAGTAGTTATTACAGTAGAAGGAATTGGTACTTTGCGAAATGTAGTGAAGTGAAGAAACGAGCTATCTTATTACTAGATAGCTCGTTTCTATGGTCTTGGGTGATAGAGGTAATCGATAACGGAAAAAGTGTAAAGACCAATGACTGCAAGTGTACAAATGCCAAATAGTATAACCGTAAGTGCGCTTTTTTCGCGTCCAAAACCAATGATAGTAAGGATAACAGTAGTCCAAAATGATGCTTTCAGTAGTGTGAATGTAGTGGGAGTTGAGTAGTGACTAAGCGATGTTACGGAAAGTAGGAAGCCAAAGAATGTAACTAAAAGAAAAGTTGTAGCTAAATAGTTAATATGTTTGCCGTATCTTAATAACATATCGCACCTCCTTTATGATTTTAAAATACAGAAAATTACAATTTTATTTTAGTATAAATCAATATAAAATGAAAGAGGTTGTCCCAACATGTAGGACAACCTCTCTATTATTACGATAATACAGCTTTAATTTTTTGGAATGCCCACTCTAAATCTTCTTCAGAGATTACTAGAGGTGGTGCGATACGAATTACGTTTTCGTGTGTTTCTTTACATAACAGTCCAGCTGCTTTTAGTTGTTCACAGTAAGGGCGAGCTGGCTCGTTTAATTCGATACCGATAAATAAACCTTTACCGCGAACTTCAGTAATCATTGGGTTATCGATTTCTTTTAATTGTCCAACTAATTTTTCACCTAATTGAAGAGAACGCTCTGTTAATTTTTCTTCTTCTAACACTTCAAGAGCTGCGATAGAAACAGCACATGCAAGTGGATTACCACCGAATGTAGAACCGTGAGAACCTGGCTCAAATACCCCTAAAATGTCGCGGTTTGCTGCAACGCAAGAGATTGGGAATACGCCGCCGCCAAGTGCTTTACCAAGTATGTACATGTCAGGAGTTACACCGTCCCAGTCACAAGCAAATACTTTACCAGTACGGCCTAAGCCAGTTTGGATTTCATCTGCTACGAATAAAACGTTTTCTTTTTTACATACTTCAAGAGCTTCTTTTAAGAAACCAGCTGGTGGGATGTTAATCCCTGCTTCACCTTGGATTGGCTCTAAAATGAATGCAGCTGTGTTTGGTGTAATAGCAGCTTTTAACGCTTCTAAATCACCGTAAGGAATTACAACGATGCCAGGAAGCATTGGACCGAATCCACGCTTGTACTCTTCGTTTGAAGACATAGAAACAGCACCCATCGTACGTCCGTGGAAGTTATCTTCACAAACGATAATTTCAGCACGGTTTGCTTCTACTTTCTTCACATCATAAGCCCATCGGCGAGCTGTTTTAATTGCAGTTTCAACAGCTTCTGCACCTGTATTCATTGGAAGTACCATTTCTTTATTAGTTAGTTTCGCAACTTTTTCGTACCAAGGACCTAATTGATCGCTATGGAAAGCACGAGAAGTTAACGTAACACGATTAGCTTGGTCAATTAAAGCGTTAATAATTTTTGGGTGACGATGACCTTGGTTTACTGCCGAATATGCACTTAATAAGTCCATATAGCGGTTTCCTTCAGGATCTTCTACCCAAACGCCTTCTGCTTTAGAAATAACGATTGGAAGTGGGTGATAGTTATTTGCCCCGTATGTGTCTGTAAGTTCGATAATATCCTTAGTTTGAATCATGATTGTTCCCCCTTTTGTTATTACAAGAAGTTTGTAAATACTCTAAATATTATAGCATTTAAATGTAAAAAAGCGAAACATTTCCTGAAAATAAATGAACATGTTATCATATAGAGTGAAAAAGTGTGAAAAGAGGAGGTAAGGGATACGATGGTACATATGCATATTACAGCATGGGCGTTAGGTTTAATTTTATTCTTCGTTGCGTATTCACTTTATTCAGCAGGAAGAAAAGGGAAAGGTGTACATATGGGGCTTCGTCTCATGTACATTATCATTATTGTGACAGGCGTTTGGTTATACCTAGATCAAACTATAGTCGATAAGAGCTATCACATGTGGTACGGTCTAAAAATGCTAGCTGGTATATTGGTAATCGCTGGAATGGAAATGGTTCTTGTGAAAATGAGCAAGAACAAGGCAACGGGGGCATTCTGGGGATTATTTATTATCGCGCTTGTAGCGGTATTTTATCTAGGACTGAAATTACCGATTGGTTGGCAAGTATTCTAATAAAGAAAATAAAACCACCTTATAATCTCAAATGTTTGGGAGATAAGGTGGTTTTTTATTTTATGTTGCATCGATATGCAACTCTTCTCCGTTTACTTTCGTAAAACGAAACATATTTTTATTTGATGTAGCGTGACGAACGAAATGGTGCTGCAGTGAACAAATCATTTCTTCGTTATCGAATAAAAGAATATTTACTCCTTCACATGTTTCCTCTTTCGGTAAGAAGGATAAATAATTATGACAATACATGCAATCATATAAAGAGTAATGAAGTGATTGCAATGATTCTGTTAATAAGGTGAAAACAGAATCGGGTAACTCCTCAAGCCATTCCTTATAGCTAAGAAGTAATTTTTTTCGAATTCGTATCATTTCTCCGTTTTGTAAATGATGCTGTTCGTCGGCGATTTGTAATACATCTTGTTCATAGAAACGCGCTGGTAGCCAGTTGTTGTTATATAAAATCTCAAAGCCATCTTCGGCAATCTCTTCTAATAAAAATGCTTCCTCATTTTCGTCATCAAAGAATATCCATTCATTGTTTATATATTCTACATTACCGACTGTATGAGCGCGGGGCTGGTTATATAAAATATGTTTACGTTGTATCATACACGCTTTCTCCTTTATGAAAAGTAGTTATTTCTGTTATAGACAGTTCGTGCATTCTTTATAACTAGACACATCCGGACATAGGTGGGCATACAATAAAACACGTTTTACTGAGTGAAAATGCTATTCCAAATGTGGATAGTAGGTTATCGTCAAGTTTGTCATTTTTTTGATCCGCACTTTTAGAGTGGGGTTACTGTACGTTCAAGAAAAGAAATAAGATGGAAGGATGATTTATATGTGCGGGATTACAGGATGGGTGGATTATAAACGCTCATTAGAAGGAGAACGGGACGTCGTTACGAAGATGGCTGAGACGTTAGCGAAGCGTGGCCCAGATGATAATAAAGTTTGGATTAAAGGCAATGTCGCATTTGGGCATAAACGGTTAATCGTTGTTGATCCTGAAGGTGGTAAACAGCCGATGACTTGTTTAAAAGATGAAGCAAATTATGCAATTTGCTATAACGGTGAACTGTATAATACGGAAGATATTCGAAAGGAACTATTAAGAAGAGGATATACGTTCAGAGGTCACTCTGATACGGAAGTATTGTTAGCTTCTTATATCGAATGGAAAGAAGAATGTGTCGATCATTTAAACGGTATATATGCGTTTGCTGTATGGGATGAACAGAAAGAACAAGTGTTTATTGCGCGCGATCGATTAGGGGTAAAACCACTATTTTATAAATATGACAGTGGGCGATTACTATTTGGCTCAGAGTTAAAAGCGATATTGGCGCATCCAGATGTGAAGGCGGAAGTGACGTTAGAAGGATTATCTGAAATATTTGGCCTTGGACCATCTAGAACGCCTGGTCACGGCATTTATGCTGGTATAAAAGAATTACGTCCAGGTCATGCGATGACATTTTCGAAGAACGGTTTATGTATATGGAGATATTGGAATGTAGAAAGTAAAAAGCATGAAGATTCCTTTGAAGAAACAGTAGAAAAAACACGCTTTTTATTACAAGATTCGATTACAAGGCAGCTCGTTTCTGATGTACCATTATGCACTTTTTTATCAGGCGGTGTAGATTCAAGCGCTATAACAGCAATTGCTGCAAAAGAATACGAAAGATCGGGAAAAGGTCAATTACACACGTATTCGGTTGATTACGAAGATAATGACAAATACTTTAAAGCAAATGCGTTTCAGCCAAATTCAGATGCACCATTTATTCATTTGATGACGGAGACGTTTCAAACGATCCATCATCGCTGCGTCATTTCAAATGAACAATTAGCGCAGTATTTAACAGAAGCAGTACTCGTTCGTGATTTGCCTGGTATGGCAGATATCGATTCGTCATTATTATGGTTTTGCCGCGAAATTAAACAAGATTTTGTCGTCGGTTTATCTGGGGAATGTGCAGATGAAATATTTGGTGGTTATCCTTGGTTTTATAGAGAAGATGATTTACAATCGAGCGCATTTCCGTGGATGCGTTCTACAGAAGCGCGTGAACAATTGCTAAAGAAAGAATGGAGAAATAAATTAAATTTACAACAATATGTGCAACAACGTTATGAGGAATCGATTCAAGAAGTTCCTATTTTAGATGGGGAAAGTCCGCTAGAAGCGAAAAGACGCCAATTATTTTATTTAAATATGGTATGGTTTATGACAACATTATTAGACAGAAAAGACCGTATGAGTATGGGGGCGAGCTTAGAAGTACGTGTTCCATTTGCAGATCATCGTCTTGTCGAATATGCGTGGAATATTCCTTGGGAAATGAAAATGTATAAAAACCGCGAAAAAGGTCTATTGCGTAAAGCGTTAGAAGGGTTACTTCCAAATGAGATATTATATAGAAAGAAGAGCCCGTATCCAAAAACACATAATCCGCACTATACGAAAGCAGTAACAGTATGGATACAAGATTTATTAACAGATAAAGGCTCGATTTTACACGAGCTATTTGATAAAGAACAGCTGAGTGGATTAATTGAGTCAGGCGGCAGTGCATTCCAAACGCCATGGTATGGTCAATTAATGACTGGGCCACAACTTTTAGCTCATTTAGCACAAATTCACGTTTGGTTTAAAGAATATGGAGTAAATATTAAAGAATAGGAGAAAAGCGACTTACTTTATAAGTAAGTCGCTTTTTATTAAATAAATTGTCATATAAAATTCAAAATCATATTAGAAAAAATATTTATTTAGAATAATTATCTTTACGTACTTATTATTAGTTGTTATAATTGGAAACAAATGTTCTTGAAAAAGATTCTCATTTATAAAATTGAGGTGTTATATAGATGAAAAAGAAAAAAATAGGTTTACTCGTAATGGCGTATGGAACGCCGGATTCATTAGATGAAGTAGAGGCATATTATACACATATTCGTCATGGGCGTAAGCCGTCCGAAGAAGCACTCCAAGATTTAATTGGACGCTATAAAGCGATTGGTGGAATTTCACCGCTTGCAAAAATTACGAAAGAGCAAGCGCATAAATTAACAGACTCAATGAATAATATGTTTACAGAGTATGAATTTAATTGTTACTTAGGCTTAAAACATACTGCTCCGTTTATAGAAGATGCAGTAGAAGAGATGAAGCGCGATGGAATTGAGCAAGCAATTAGTATCGTATTAGCACCGCATTATTCTACCTTTAGCATTAAGGCATATAACGAGCGTGCAATTCGTCTCTCGGAGGAAATAGGTGGTCCTGTTATTGAGCCGATTGACCAATGGTACGATGAACCGAAGTTTATTTCGTATTGGGCAGATCAAATAAAAGAAACATTTACAAAAATTGAAGATAAAGAGAAAGCGGTCGTAATTTTTTCAGCGCATAGTTTACCAGAAAAAATTATTGCAGCAGGTGATCCTTATGTGGAGCAATTGCAGCATACAGCGGATTTAATCGCAGCAGCTGCAAATATTCAAAACTATACAATTGGTTGGCAAAGTGCCGGAAATACATCTGATCCATGGATTGGACCGGATGTACAAGATTTAACGAGAGATTTATTTGAAGATCATAGATATGAAGCTTTCATATATTGCCCAGTCGGTTTTGTGGCAGAGCATTTAGAAGTTTTATATGACAACGATTATGAGTGTAAAGTTGTGACGGATGAATTAAATGCTGCGTATTTTAGACCGAATATGCCGAATGCACAATCTATATTTATTGATTGTTTAGCTACAATTGTTTCCAAAAAAATGAAAGAAATAGTTGACAAAGAACTAATTTTGAACAATAATTAATTTATAATAATTTTAAATAAATAATAATTACTATGAAAGAAAGAGGAGGATCCCCCTAGATGAATCCAAATAATCGCTTAACAACAAACCAAGGTGCTCCGGTCGGAGATAACCAAAATTCTCGTACAGCTGGTCGCCGTGGACCAGTATTATTAGAAGACTATCATTTAGTAGAAAAACTAGCTCACTTTGATCGTGAACGTATTCCAGAGCGTGTTGTGCATGCACGTGGTGCAGGTGCTCACGGTGTATTCGTAACGAAAAACAGCATGAAGAAATATACGAAAGCAGCATTTTTACAAAATGAAGGAACTGAAACACCTGTGTTTGTTCGTTTTTCAACGGTTATTCATGGTCAAGGTTCTCCTGAAACAGCACGTGATCCACGCGGTTTCGCTGTTAAATTTTATACAGAAGAAGGAAATTACGATATTGTAGGTAACCATTTACCAGTCTTCTTCATTCGTGATGCAATTAAATTCCCTGATATGGTGCATTCTTTAAAACCAGCACCTGATACAAATATTCAAACACCAGATCGTTACTGGGATTTCATGACGTTAAGTCCAGAATCTACACATATGATGACATGGGTATTTTCTGATTACGGTACACCAGCAAGCTATCGTGAAATGGAAGGTTTCGGTGTACATTCATTCAAATGGATTAATGCAGAAGGTAAAATCGTCTACATTAAATATCATTGGAAACCACAGCAAGGTGTACGTAACTTAAGTGCAAAAGAAGTGCAAGAAGTACAAGGAAAAGACTTCAACCATGCAACTCGTGACTTGTTCGATGCAATCGAAAAAGGAAATTATCCGAAGTGGGATTTACACGTACAAGTGATGCAACTAGAAGAAACGGATTCTTTAGATTTCGATCCGTTGGATCCGACGAAAGTTTGGCCAGAAGATCGTTTCCCATTAATGGAAGTAGGGACAATGACGTTAAATCGTAACCCGAAAAACTTCTTTGCTGAAGTAGAACAAGTAGCGTTCTCTCCAAGTGCAACTGTAAATGGTATTGAACCATCTGAAGATAAATTATTACAAGGTCGTTTATTCTCTTATCCAGATACACAGCGTTACCGCCTTGGTGCAAACTACTTACAAATTCCTGTAAACTGCCCATACGCAGCTGTTCATAACCAACAACGTGATGGTGCGATGCAAATCAATCAAAACCCATCTACAATTAACTACGAACCGAGCCGTCATGCTGAAAATCCAGTTGAAGACCCAGCTTACCGCGATTCAACTATGAAAGTAGAAGGCTACGTATCTCGTGAAAAAATTGACAAACCAAATGACTTCAAACAAGCAGGTGAGCGTTACCGTTCGTTCTCTAAAGAAGAGCAAGACAACTTAATTGCAAACTTAACAAATGACTTAAAAGACGTAAATGAACGTACGAAATTACTAGCTGTATGTAACTTCTTCCGTGCAGATCAAGAGTACGGTATGCGTTTAGCGCAAGCATTAAACGTTGATATTACGCAATATGTAGGAAATGCTCCGAAATAAATCGGAAAAGACGACTGTTATGAAACGGTCGTCTTTTTTTAAGTGTAAAGTTACACGCGGGTATTCTTCATTTTCGTCATGTCGAAGTTTGTTGGTAAATCGATATATCGTGTCGAAACGTCGATATATTGAAATAATCGCTGATATATTTGAAAAATCGTCGATATATCCGAAGAATCGCTGATATATTTACAGGAATACTAGCTGGGGTATGCAGTGCCAATAAATGCAAAAAAGAGATGCAATCTACTATCAATAGATTGCATCTCTTTTTTAGTTCACTCGCTCAGTATATTCATAAGCTTTCTCCCCATGCATTGAAATATCAAGTCCCATATGTTCCTCGTGCTCATCTACCCGGACAGGGAGGAAGAAGTTAATTGCTTTAATAATCGCGTACGTCATTATAATTGTGAACGCATATGTTGCGCCGATCGCTACAAGTTGTTTCAACAGCAGCGCGGCGTTTCCGTAAAATAATCCGTTAGCGCCATCACTGTTTATGGTGGTAGTTGCAAATAGTCCTGTCGCAATGCCGCCCCAAGTTCCGCCGATGCCGTGACATCCAAATGCATCGAGTGTATCGTCGTATCCGAATTTTGTTTTTAAGAAAAAGACCGCTCCGAAGCATAATACGCCGCCAATTGCTCCGATAAGAAGAGCTGAGAAAGGTGTAACGAACCCGCAAGCTGGTGTAATAGCGACTAGACCGGAAACAACGCCGCAAGCAGCTCCCATCGCGGTCGGTTTTGATTGGAAGAACCACTCTGAAAGCATCCAAGTTAATGCGGAGGCAGCGGCAGCTATATTTGTATTAATAAATGCAGTTAAAGCTACATCATTTAAAGATAATGCGCTTCCGACGTTAAAACCAAACCAGCCGAACCATAGCAGCCCAGCGCCTAACATCGTAAATGGTAAATGATGAGGAGACGAACCGTTTATGTTTTTGCGTTTTCCAAGGAAAATAGCTAATACGAGGCCAGCCACGCCAGATGTAATATGAACGACATTACCGCCAGCGAAGTCTAATGCGCCAAGTTCTCTTAGCCATCCACCAACGCCCCATACCCAATGAGCGACAGGATTGTAAACGATTGTTGTCCATAGAAGGATGAAAATAAGGAAAGCTGAAAATCGCATTCTTTCGGCAAATGCTCCTGAAATTAGAGCGGGGGTTAGAATAGCAAACATGAGTTGAAACATCATAAATAAATTGTGAGGAATAGTAGATGAGTAGTCTGGATTTGGTGCGTAGGTAACTCCGTTTAAACCGAACCAATCGAATGTGCCGATAAGTCCGTGCCAATCTGGTCCGAATGATAAAGAATAACCAATTACAATCCATTGAATCGAAACGATAGCCATTGCGCTATAACTATGCATTGTCGTACTGAGTACGTTTTTACTGCGAACCATACCTCCATAAAAAAGTGCTAATCCTGGTGTCATTAACATGACCATTACTGTCGCTACAAACATAAAAACCGTATCTCCTGTATTCATTCTCTCTCCTCCTATAATGTTAGAAAAAATAACATCAATTTGTTATGTTTCATATCATATTCGAAATAAAAAGAAAAATCAACTAAAAATTCAGAAAATTTTATATGTAATGTTAGAAAATCTAACATGTATTAATTTAATAAGAATGAAATCAACGTATGCGATTCGTTTGGATAATTGGTATAATATTCTTACAATTAAAATACATGGGGGATGCGTGTGGGGAAAATACATACTAGGAAACTATTCATTTGTTTTTGTTTAGCTGTCGTTTTGTTTGTACCAATACATACATTTGCAGATGAAAAAAGAGAGTGGCGAGACGAAGTTATATATTCCATTATGATTGATCGTTTTAATAATGGGGAACCGAAAAATGACAAACAGTTAGAAGTTGGCAATTTAGAAGGATATCAGGGCGGAGATATAAGAGGTATTATAAAAAGACTGGATTACATAAAAAAAATGGGATTTACTACTGTTATGCTTTCGCCGCTTTTTGAAAGTGTAAAATACGATGGGTTAGACGTGCGCAATTTTCAGAAGGTAAATGAACATTTCGGAACAGAAAATGATGTGAAAGAACTTTTGCAAGAAGCTCATGCAAAAGGAATGAAAGTTGTATTTCAATTTCCACTTGGAGAAAACGAACAACAAGTAATCGACTCGATGAAATGGTGGATTAAAGAAGTTGATTTAGATGCAAGTTATGTAATACATAGTGAAAAAAAGTCGCCTGCTTTTTGGGATGATGTGCAAAAAGATATGCAAGTGATAAAGAAAGATTTTCGAGTTATGACAAAAGAAGATAGTGAATACAACGAAAAAATAGTAGATGCGTTTTCCAAAGCGGACGTATCGGTGAAACCTTTATATGATGTAAGTAAAAAAGACGGAGCAGCCGCTACATTTTTAGATAATCAAGATACAAAAAGATTTGCTCGTATTGCAAAAGAGAATATGAATTATCCACCACCTCGTTTGAAACTAGCTCTTACATATTTATTAACAACACCAGGTATTCCGAATTTTTATTACGGAACTGAAATTGCATTGGATGGAGGAGGTACGCCAGATAATAGACGATTAATGGACTTCAAATCAGATGAAAAGTTTATGCAACATATAACGAAACTCGGTGAGCTTAGACAAGCGAGACCATCTTTACGCCGCGGTACGTTTGAGCTTCTATACGATAAAGATGGAATGAGTGTACTAAAGAGAAAGTATAAAGATGAAGTGACGGTAGTAGCGATTAATAATACGAGAGAAACACAAAAAGTTGCTTTACCTGCAAGTGCGATTGGTGAAAAACAAGAGCTAAGGGGATTGTTAGAAGATGAAATTATAAGAGAAGAAAACGGAAAATTTTATCTCGTTTTAAAGCGTGAAGAATCAAATGTGTATAAAGTTAACGGGGAAACAGGTGTGAATTGGCTATTTATTTCTTTAATCGTCGGTGTGAACGTATTGTTTATTGCTTTTTTAATTGTGGTTAAAAAGAAGCGGAAATAAGGGGATATTCTCTTTTGTGTTCAATTAAAAGTGCGTGATGAGGTGAGATGTTTAAGTCTTCTTATCGTATTCGTAATTCTGTATTTTGGGGATAACAGTGACGATGGGGAATTTGTTCGGTGGGACAGGCTAAGGAGAAAACTTTCTCCCTAGTCTGTTTTTCTTTGAAGTAAGACTCTCACCTCGAAATGCAACTGAGCAAAGAAGTAAAAAAATCGATAGAAGAACAATAATTGAAAATATACTAATTTTACATTACATTAAAGGATGAAAAGTATTTTGTTACTCATTGAGGGCTATATTTGAGGAGGAAAAATGGAATTTTACGATTTGGGTATTACCATTAAAGAACTTAGAATGAAAAAGAATATATCACAATCTGAATTGTGTCATGGAATATGTTCGCAAAGTCAAATTAGCAAAATAGAAAAAGGTATGATTTATCCATCTAGCATATTGTTATATCAATTATCTGAAAGACTTGGTATTGATCCAAATCATATTTTCGCACTAACTCAAAACAAAAAACTAAAATATGTAGAAAATGTAAAATGTGTAATGAGAGATTGTACAAAACAAAAACAATATAATGAACTTTATGAAATAGTGAAACAAGAGAAAACCGAAAATAATTTCCAGTTAAAAGAAGATAAACAATTTCTAATATGGCATGAAGCGATTGCTATATTTTATGTGAATAAATCAATAAAAACTGCTTTAAATCTTTTAAATAATGCACTAAAACTAACTGTAACGAATGGTGATTTTTTATCGGAAAGAGAAATAGATATTATGCAGTCGATGGCTATATTTCATTGGGCAAATAAAGAATATGAAAAGAGTATTACTATATTAAGAAGATGTTTAACTAATTTTAATAAGTTAGATTTCCCTAGAGATAAAGAGGTTAAATTAAAAATCATTTTTAATTTAGGGAAAATGTTAGGTCATGCAAATCAACATGAAGAGGCAATAAAATACAATGATATGGGTATTAAATTAGCTATTAATCTAAATACTTTATATTTATTAGGCGAATTATACTATGGGAAAGCTTGGAACATGCTAAAGCTGAAACAATGTAATGAAGAAGATGTAGCTGATAATATGAAAAAAGCATTATTTATCTTTGAACTAACAGAAAAAGAAGATCTGATAAAAATAGTTAAAGAAAAATATTTTGAACAACAAAATAAAAAAATCACTCATAATTTCTGATGAACATCTTATTATTCTCTATAAAAAAAGCACCTTATGGTGTCTTTTTTATGACTTATATCATCGATTATTACAGTTCGTAGGTTTCTTATACCAAGCTTTGTTGATGTATTTACAATTCACAGGTGTTGAAGTTTTAGATGTATCCCCAGGTGTAGTTATATTATTAGAACACCCTGCAATATATAGACAGAATGTAGTTAATAAAAAACATAGTATTAATTTCTTCAAATAACCACTTCTAACTCTTTTTAATTAACATTTTTCATAAAATAAATTCCTTACTAATTTTACATTACAGGAAAGGGTGGAAAATATTCATATACTCATAATTTGTTACATTTGATTGGGGAGGGAGGTTTTTGTTCCGATTTTTAAAAGGGTCTTCTTCATTTATGCATAAAATTTATCCGATTGCCCGTAAGTTTAGACTTTTACACGCTAAAAAGAAAAACATCCTCTACATAGAGGATGTTTTTCTTTTTAGCGGTAGTTAATAAATTGTACGTCAATCGGTAAGTCAGCGCTACGAACTGCTGCGATAACTGCTTGTAAGTCATCACGGCTTTTCGCTGTAACACGTACTTGATCATCTTGTACTTGTGTTTTTACTTTTAATTTCATTTCTTTAATGATATTGTTAATTTTTTTTGCGTTATCTTTATCGATACCTTGTTGAAGTGTTGCGCGTTGGCGAACAGTGTTACCAGCCGCGGCTTCAACTTTTCCGTAATCTAAGTTCTTAATTGGAACGTTACGTTTTACGAGTTTAGAAATAAGAACGTCTTTTACTTGCTCTAATTTGAACTCATCGTCAGAAGTTAAAACAAGTACTTCTTTCTCAAGTTTAATATCACTTTTACTTCCTTTAAAGTCATATCGGTTTTGGATTTCTTTTAATGCAGTGTTAATTGCGTTTGTTACTTCAGGTAATTCTACTTTCGAAACGATGTCAAAAGAACTATCTTTTGCCATAGTTAGCACCTCCAAATAAATTTCTAATCTTTTTATGTATTGTACATACTAAAGTATAGCTGAAAACGAGCTTAGACTTAAGTGTTTTCGTACTTATAATGATATAACCTCATTTTATTATAGTGAATTTTGGGCAGTTGGACAAATAAAGAGAAAATCGTGTTATAATTAACTTTTGTTTGGAATGATAAAAAGATAAAAAAGTTAATTTTACCCCGCATTAACGGGCAGTAAGACTCCCACCTCAAAATTCGACTGTATCAAAGAAGGGAGGCGGGAGATCAACTGCCCGTAAAAGCCCGATTGGTTCAACTAATAATCAGTGGGAAGGAACAAAACCTCCACTGATTAAAGTTTCACTTTATATATAGAGAAGGGAATTAAAAAAATATGTATTTACAAATAGGATCGATTGAACAGGTAACTGTTTTACGCGAAACGGAAATTGGATATATGGTTGGAAATGAAGAAGAAGAAATTTTCCTACATAAAAATGAAGTAGCTGGAGAAATTGAAGAAGGCGATACGATTGATGTATTCTTATACCTTGACCACCAAAATCGTATTTCGGCAACAATGAAGGAGCCAATTATTACAACATATGATTGGAACTGGGTAAAGGTTGTAGAAGTTATTCCTAGTTTAGGTGTGTTTGTTGATATTGGTGTATCAAAAGATATACTAATTCCAGCTGATGAATTCCCAATTTATATGCCAGTATGGCCAGAAGTTGGAGACGAATTATATTGTACGTTAAAATTAACGAATCGTGATCGTTTAATTGCTCTTCCAGCAAGAGATAGTGATATGCAAGAAATCGTTGTAGATGCGACACCATCTATGCGTAATAAAAACGTAAACGGACGTGTGTATCGTTCACTTCAAGTTGGTTCGTTCGTATTAACAGATGAGCATTTCCGTGCATTTTTACATCATACAGAAAGAAAAGAGCAAGTTCGCATCGGTCAACGTGTAACGGGACGAATTATTGATGTAAAAGATGACGGTACAATTAACATCTCCCTTCTTCCTCGTAAAGAAGAAGGAATGGAAGATGATGCTACAGTGATTTATGCATATATGGAAGAACGAGGCGGAGCAATGCCGTTTTGGGATAAGAGCTATCCAGAAGACATTAAAGAACGTTTCAATATGAGTAAAGCTGCATTTAAGCGTGCACTTGGTAAGTTGATGAAAGAAGAAAAGGTTTACCAAGAAGAAGGTTGGACGTACTTTAAGAAATAAAGGAAATAAAAAGCACCACCTTATATTTTACCTATAAGGTGGTGCTTTTTTAATTCCCTTGCTCATGTACAAGAGTAAACGTATCTTTCAACTCACTATCGTTTATTTTAATATTTGCTTTTTTTAATTCATTTTGCAATAGTTTTTTGCCGAATATAGGGTCAGAGATACGTTCTTCTTCTAAGTTTTTGCGAATAGAGTCTTTCACTTCATCATAGGGTTTTAACTCTTTTTTATCAGTTAATTTAATAATATGATAACCGTTTGGTGATGTAACGGGATTGCTAATTTGTCCGACCTTTAGTTTATAGGCAGCAGTTTCAAATTCAGGTGCCATTCTACCTGAATTGAAATATCCGAGGTCTCCGCCTTTTTCTTTTGATAGTAGGTCTTGCGATTCTTGTTTTGCTAGTTCTTCAAATGAAGCACCAGCATCTAATTTTTTCTTTATTTCTTTCGCTTCATTTTCGTCACTTACTAAAATATGGCTTGCTTTAATTTCTGGTTTATAGTGGTCTTTCACGTCTTTTTCTGTAATACTTTTCTTAATCGCTTCATTCATAGCAAGTTTGAACTTAATTTGATTTTTGAAATCAGCTTCATCTTTTAAACCATTGTTTTTCAATACGTTTTTAAATTGGTCTCCGTATTGATTTTTTGCTTTTTGTAATTCTTTATCTACATCATCGTCAGATACTTTATATTTTTTCGTGATAACGTCTTGCGCCATCATTTCGTACAGCATGTCTTTTCCGTAACGATCTTTCAACTGTTTTTCGAAGTCGCTCTTCGTAATGGTTGAGTCTGTTGCTGTAGCGACTGTATCTGAGTCGTTTTTTTGTCCACAAGCAGATAGCATTAATATACTTAGTAGTGCAGTAATAATGAAAATGTGTTTTCCTCTCATGCTAACACCTCATCCGAATATGTTATCGTTATTGTAGAATATAGAAGTGAACATGAAGTGAATTTTTAATGTTTTTTCCCTGTAAACTGTAAAAAAAGTACACCAACAATATTGTTGATGTACGATGGAATCAAAGGTGATCGGTCTTTTTAGAATAGGCACGCTTACCTTGCTCTATATTCTTTTGTTCTTGCTCATTTTTTTGCGCGCGTTTTGCATTATTATCGCGTGCTTTTTTGTCGTTATCACTCGTATGTGGCATATGTATCAACTCCATTTCTAAACGTTGTACGTTTATCATTTCCTTTTTCGTAAAGACTATGTATAGCAGTGTATTCATGAATAATGAAGGTGGATTGGAAATGGATTTGAAGTTGAATTATACCGAACTTATAAAGAAGTTAATCGTTGTAATCGTCGCAGGTTTGTTAAATGCGATTGGAATGAATTTATTTTTAACGCCAGCGAAAGTGTATGCAAGTGGCTTTGCTGGATTGTCTCAATTGCTATCACAAATATTAGGTGATTTTTTATCTATTCACATATCAACCGGGGTATTATTTAGCTTGTTTAACATTCCAGTCGTTATTTTAGCGTGGAAAAAGGTTGGAAAGGCCTTTACTTTCTTTAGTTTTCTTTGCGTTATCTTTATGACTATGTTTTTAGAAATTATCCCAGTTAGAGCAGTTTCAAACGACATCATATTAAATGCGATTTTTGGTGGGCTTATTTCAGCAATCGGGGTAGGGATTGCGTTGAAGTGGGGGGCTTCTACAGGTGGTTTAGATATAATCGCCATGATTTTATCAAAGATTAAAGACAAGCCTGTCGGTACGTATTTTTTCTTCTTTAATGCACTGATCATTATCGCTGCCGGCTATGTGTATGGATGGGAAAAAGCATTATATACTTTAGTGACTTTGTATGTGTCAACGCGAATCATCGATGCAATTCATACGCGTCATGTGAAGATTACGGCATTAATCGTTACGAAAAATGGGGCAGATATACGAAAGGCGATTCACTCACGCTTAGTGAGGGGGATTACAACTATACCAGCAACTGGTGCTTATACGAATGAAAATAAGGAAATGCTAATGATTGTTATTACTCGTTACGAACTGTACGAATTGGAGAGGGTTATTAAACAAGTGGACCCAGGTGCATTTACAAACGTACTGCAAACAGTTGGGGTGTTCGGATTGTTTCGAAAAGATTAAAGAGGACCAAAGCTGGTCCTCTTTTTTAATGTGCATTCGTAATGTTTTGCAACTGCTCTTGCATTTCACGTAGCTGAACTTTTTCAGCTGTTGAAGAGTTTGCGTATGCAGAGTGCAAAGCGTTTTTGGCTCTATATACGAGATCTTGTTGCTCGGCACCGCTTGAACAAGATACGGCATTTGCAACAGCATCTCTAGCTTGTTGAAATAGTAAGTTCCCCATTTAGACCCCTCCAAAAGAAGAGTTACTTCTCGCTTTTTCTGCCTCAGCTAATGTACCTCGGTACGGGAATCTTGCATCATGCTTCATAACAGCATCGGCTCCTTGTTGGATAAAACGTTTTGATTTGTTCTTTTTACCCATTCGAAAAACCCCCTTTATTTAGCTGAAAACAATCGACGCGCTAACTTGTGCGTCTAATGATAGTATGAGCGTTTGGCGAGAAACTATAAGCAGGGAATTTTTAGATTACAACCCAAGAACCTCTTCTAAATATAGTGCAATGCCATCTTCTTCGTTCGTTAGCGTCGTATGGTTTGCGAGTGATTTTAATTCAGGAATGGCATTTCCCATTGCGATGCCGTGACCAGCAAATTCAATCATTTCAAAGTCGTTATCTTCATCACCGAAAGCGATAATTCGCTCTTGTGGAATGTTGTAATGACTAGAAATTTTTTGTAGTCCAACAGCTTTATTTAATCCGCTTTTTACAATTTCAATAATCGGCCAAGGTGCGCCCCATTTTCTATGGTCAATTACTTCAGCATGCATATCAGTTAAATGTTGACGAATTGCACTGGAATGCTCGTCATGTGCGTCAATTAATAAGCAAGTTGGATGATCGTTTAAAATATTTAATAAGTCTCCTGTAAAAATATTTGGAGAACCGAATTCGAAAATATGTTTTTTATCTTCATCAATTTCACGAACATACACATCGTCCATTACTTCAGCGTATATATTTTTTACGCCAAAATCAAAGCAAGCTCGGACAATTTCTTGCGCTGTTGCTAGCTCAAGAGGAGAGTGATGTGTGCCCCACTTTGAATCAAGAGGGTGATGTACGTAAGCGCCATTAAAGTTTACGATTGGTGTATTTAGACCAAGTTCTTTATAGTAATCATAACTAGCGCGGAATGGACGTCCTGTTGAGATAACAACAATATGTCCTTGTTCCTTTGCTTTTGCAATTGTATGTTTTGTTCGAGTGGAAATTATTTTGTTGTCTGTTAATAAAGTGCCGTCTAAGTCTAGTGCGATTAAATGTTGTTTGTTCATAATTTCACCTCTTATAATATTTTTTTGTTTTTATCTGTATTTCCGTTTTTTATATGCAGAAATAAGAGGTTAGACTGGGTGAGACCACCAAAGATGGAAAGTTCACTATATATCCATCTTACGTCGCAAAGTGCTGCGGTGTCTACTATTTCTCGCTGGAAATTAAGAAAAGTCAACATCTTTTTAGAAAGTTCAAACAATGTTTCTTTCATTATGTACAAATTGTGAAAAGGGTTACATTGCTCGTATGATGAGGCTTATAATGAACATGTAATCTTCTCGTATATGTTTGACTCTCCTTTGAAACTGGCCTATAGTAGGTTGGTTTCTTTTTTTTCTACAAATAGGAATGAAATCCCTGCTTTAAGCTTGTGTCATTCATGTATATGTACAAGAATGAAATGTAGTACTTGTTTCCTAAACATGACAGACAAGCTTTCTTTTAAAATGGATATACTAATGAGGCAAAGACGTCATGGAAGGAGAATGGAAATGGGACAAAATCGTAGGTTTCGTTCTGGACAAAAAGCGCCGAATGATGGCATTTACGTAGAAATTGGTGAAACGGGAAGTATGGTGAAAGATCCGCAAATGGTAAAACTAACTGCTGGTGAAAAATTTCCAGATAACACAAATCATAACCGTCAGTGGACGTATAAAAGAAAACCGTAACAGGAGCCGCAATCGTTATTGCGGCTTTTTTTGTCGTTACACATAATAATTTCATTTACCGTATATTTTTCACTTGTATCATGCATGCTCCTTTTTTCTTTTTCCAATAATAAGTTTGAAAATACATAGTCAAAATTATTGTATAAAAAAGTCAGTTGGCGTATAATCAAATCAAAGGTCAAAGAAAGTCAAACATTTGGAGGACTGTAAAGATGGACTTAAATCAAATGACAACAAAAACACAAGAGGCGATTATGAGTGCACAATCTTTAGCGGTATCTCATCACCATCAAGAAGTAGATACTGTTCATCTCTTGTTTACATTATTAGAAGAGCAAGATGGGCTAGCAGTACGTATTTTTCAAAAAATGAATGTCGATATAGAAGCATTAAAACAAGGTGTAGAAAATTTAATTAAGAAAAAGCCTTCCGTAACGGGAAGCGGTGCAGAAGCAGGTAAATTATATATAACAGGTGCTTTGCAACAACTGCTAGTAAGAGCAGGAAAAGAAGCAGAGAAATTGCAAGATGATTACATTTCAGTTGAACATGTATTACTTGCTTTTACTGAAGAAAAAGGCGATATAAGCCAATTATTTACAAGATTTCATATTACGAAAGATAACTTATTACAGTCTTTAATGACAGTTCGGGGGAATCAAAGAGTGACTAGTCAAAATCCAGAAGCAACTTATGAAGCGTTAGAAAAATATGGTCGTGATTTAGTGGCGGAAGTGAAAGCAGGGAAAATTGACCCTGTTATCGGCCGCGATAGTGAAATTCGCCGCGTAATCCGCATTCTTTCACGTAAAACGAAAAACAACCCTGTTTTAATTGGTGAGCCAGGTGTTGGTAAAACAGCAATCGTTGAAGGGTTAGCGCAGCGTATTGTGAAGAAGGATGTACCTGAAGGATTAAAAGATAGAACAATCTTTGCGTTAGATATGAGTGCGCTTGTAGCTGGTGCGAAATTCCGCGGTGAATTTGAAGAGCGTCTCCAAGCTGTATTAAATGAAATTAAAAAGAGTGAAGGTCGCATTTTACTATTCATTGATGAGCTTCACACAATCGTCGGCGCTGGTAAAACAGAAGGCGCAATGGATGCAGGAAATATGTTAAAACCGATGCTTGCGCGTGGTGAACTGCATTGTATCGGGGCGACGACGTTAGATGAATATCGTAAATATATTGAGAAAGATCCAGCGCTAGAAAGACGTTTCCAACAAGTATTAGCAGAAGAACCAACTGTTGAAGATACAATTTCCATTTTACGTGGTTTAAAAGAGCGTTTTGAAATTTATCACGGTGTAAATATTCATGACCGCGCAATTGTAGCAGCATCAGTTTTATCAGATCGATATATTTCGGACCGTTTCTTACCGGATAAAGCAATTGATCTTGTCGATGAAGCTTGTGCAACAATTCGTACAGAAATCGATTCTATGCCGACAGAATTAGATGAAGTAACGCGCCGCATTATGCAGCTGGAAATTGAAGAAGCGGCTCTTGGAAAAGAAAAGGACTTTGGTAGCCAAGAACGCCTCAAAACGTTGCAACGTGAATTATCGGATTTAAAAGAAGTTGCAAGTGGTATGAGAGCGAAATGGGAGAAAGAAAAAGAAGATATTCACAAAGTGCGTGACTTACGTGAACATTTAGAGCGTCTGCGCCGTGAATTAGAAGAAGCAGAAGGGAATTACGATTTAAATAAAGCAGCGGAACTTCGCCATGGAAAAATTCCTGCAATTGAAAAAGAGTTAAAAGAAGCAGAAGAAATGGGCGCAAATAATAAACAAGAAAATCGTTTATTACGTGAGGAAGTAAGTGAAGAAGAGATTGCTGAGATTGTTTCACGCTGGACTGGTATTCCTGTCGCAAAACTCGTTGAAGGTGAACGTGAGAAATTATTACGCTTAGAGCAAATTTTATCAGAACGTGTTATCGGACAAGAGGAAGCGGTAAGCCTAGTATCAGATGCAGTTCTTCGCGCGCGCGCTGGTATTAAAGATCCGAACCGTCCAATTGGTTCCTTCATCTTCTTAGGACCGACGGGGGTTGGTAAAACAGAGCTTGCCAAAACGTTAGCGCAGTCTTTATTTGATAGTGAAGAACAAATGATTCGTATCGATATGTCTGAGTATATGGAGAAACACGCTGTGTCACGCTTAATTGGTGCGCCTCCTGGATATGTTGGATATGAAGAGGGCGGTCAATTAACAGAAGCGGTAAGACGTAAACCGTATTCCGTTATTTTGTTAGACGAAATCGAAAAAGCGCATCCAGAAGTATTCAATATTTTATTACAAATGTTAGATGACGGACGCATTACAGATTCGCAAGGACGTACAGTGGACTTTAAAAACACAGTTATTATTATGACTTCAAATATTGGGTCTGCTCATTTATTAGATGGATTAGAAGAAGATGGTTCGATTAAAGAGGAATCAAGAGACCTTGTAATGGGGCAATTGAGAGGACATTTCCGACCAGAGTTCTTAAACCGCGTCGACGAAATTATTTTATTCAAACCTCTTACAACGAATGAAATTAAAGGTATTGTTGATAAAATTGTAAAAGAATTACAAGGTCGTTTAGCTGACCGTCATATTACGGTACAATTAACAGAAGCAGCGAAAGAATTTGTTGTAGAAGCTGGCTTCGATCCGATGTATGGAGCTCGTCCATTAAAACGATATGTACAGCGTCAAGTTGAGACGAAATTAGCGAGAGAATTAATTGCAGGTACGATTACTGACAATAGTCATGTAGTGGTTGATGTAGAAAATAACGAATTAGTCGTTCATGTGAAGTAAAATAAAAAAGAGTTCGGATAAAATCCGGACTCTTTTTTTAGTGCTGTTCTACTGGCTCGTTTGGAATTGCAGCTGAAATTGCTAGTACTAATACTGCAAGAACAACTGAGAAAATAGACGCTTGGTTAAAATCGTATGTACCGCCAGTCATAGAGCCGATTACGTAGCTCATCATATGTACAAGCAAGAACGACCAAATTAATGCCCAAATGAAACGCATATTTTACACCTCTATTCGTTCAATCTGTCCTTATTGTAACACAATTGAAAAAAGAATATAGAAAAATATTTGTAGATTTTTCAACGCAAATTTGCATTCTGTTCATACATTATAAAAGAGTACTTTTTATACGTTTAGAAAATAAGGCGGGGGAAAAATGAGTATTACGGAACGTTTTTTTTACTTAGAAAAAGAACCATGCGTTATTTATTTACCGGAGAAGCCAAATGGATTTTCTGTTATGCTTCTTGGGGATTACAACTACTTTATTGAGAATGGTACAAGTTTATGGACACAGCATGCGGGTAGATCTTATTTTTTACACGGCCTTATTGAGGAAGGCTATACGGTATTTTCTTCTAATTTATACGGCAGACATTGGGGAAACGATCAATCTGTTCGTCTAGCAAAACGCCTATATGATGTTGTGTTGAGAAAAGAGACATTAAATGCAAAAATGCACATTATGGCAGATGGTATGGGGGCACTTGTTGCGCTTGAAATGATGAACAAATACCCTGAATGTATACGTTCTGTCATTATGTTAAATCCGTGTTTAGATTTACCAGAATATGTGGAGTTTGAGAAAGAGCATAAATTTTTTTACAAGAGACTCTTGAAGGAATTAAGTTTAGCGTATGATGCTAAAGAAGAAGAATTA
Source organism: Bacillus cereus group sp. BfR-BA-01350 (assembly GCF_022663775.1). Taxonomy (NCBI): domain Bacteria; kingdom Bacillati; phylum Bacillota; class Bacilli; order Caryophanales; family Bacillaceae; genus Bacillus; species Bacillus cereus group sp. BfR-BA-01350. The sequence continues at coordinate 193,419 of NZ_JAKUGD010000003.1, read as the reverse complement.
GAAGCGAAAATAAATAAGAAATCATTTACGCTTCTTCCGTCTTGTGTACCTGTTAAAATTTTTGTATCAACACAAGAAAAAAGAGGAAGAAAACAGCTGCTACGTAAATACGAGAAAATGAGGCAATTGAACCAATGCGATACTTCTGTCTTATTCCATCTGCAAGATGTGAAATATAAAATGGTTAGGCAAACGACTGATTTCTTTAAAAAATATGAAGAAGAATTGTGAAGCTCCCATATACATAAATGAGGAGCTATTTGTTTCAAGGAGAAAGGGTGGGTGGTATGGAACGCGTGCTAATTATAGGTGCACTTACGTTTGTAGGTTATCACCTTGTGAATAAAATGATTACAGAAGAAGTAGAAGTATATGGTCTTGATTTTGATGAATTCGATAATATGACAAAAATTAATGAAGAGAAGTTATTGTTAATTGGGCGAAATGCGTTATTTACGTATTATTCGATAAGAGATGAAGACGGATGGAGATCCGTAGAGGAAGAGAAATTTGATGCGGTTTACTTTTGTCTGTATGAGCCTAACCAACAAAGTGGCTTTCGAAATGAAAGAGTTATATTACAGTATTTAAAGCGAATGATAAGACTGTGTGAAGAACATAAAGTGAAGTTAAATCTAATTTCTTCTATTGAAGTAGGAAACGTAGATGAGTCCGAAAATAAACGTCTATTTGCAAAAGTGGAAGAAGGATTGAAAAAAGGAGAGGTACAATATAGTGTATTTCGAGTTCCTACATTGTATGGACCATGGCAACCATCTTTTATGATGTATCATCAGCTCATGTTATCAGAACTGGGTGAGAAAGAGTGCCATTATACGAGTGAGGAAAACGCCAGTGATCTACTGTACGTTGAAGATGTATGTGAATACTTATGGGAAAATGGCATGAACGAGGAATATCTCGGTATATATAATTTACTTAGTGGTAAAAAATCATTATGGAAAAAAGGTATGAACCTTTTACGTGCAGAGGATAAAGTGAAAAAAGAGAATCTGGAAGAAAGAGATGGAACAGTAGAGGTTATTTCGATAAAAAGAAATACTCCGTTAGAATACGGTTTAAATAAACAATTGGCGCATATGAAAAAATATAAAGAGTTATACGAAGGATAGAGAGCGTGTTACACTATGTATGTGAAAGTTTTAATGGAGAGGAAGAACATAATATGAATGAGAAAAGCATGCAATTTTTACAAATCGCAATGAAGCATTTACCAGAAGCAAAGGCCATTTTAGATGATAATGGAATTGCGCTTGATATGGAGAAAGCTCAACCAGTATTAGAGTTATTGATGAAAGTTATGAACGAAGCATATGAGCTTGGGAAAGCAGATCAAGAATAAAAAGCATAAAAAGAATAAAAAGCATCTTTTTAAGATGGAAGAGAGGCCCGAACCGTGGATAGAAGCGGTCAGGGCCTTTTTTATTCTCGCCTGGGGGAAAACTAGATATATGAAGAGGCTAAAGGAAAAGTAGTGGGGAGAACCCTCTAGTTTAGAAGGAAAGCAAATAAAGAATAAAAATTTAGATGGAAGAGAGGCCTGAACTGTAAGTAGAAACGGTTCGGGCTTTTTTATATTTCGAAAGAACAGGTAAAGGTATGTTTCCGTTTCTTTTCATAAACAATAAGGTGAATAATGCGTTAGCTTTATGTTTTAGCTGAAATATATTCTAGACAAAAATACATTTATGTTTTAAAATTAGTACCAAGTCATAATAATTGATATAAAACGGAGGGCTGCGATGTGAACGTGGGCATTTTAGGGATCGGAAGATATGTGCCGGAAAAAGTAGTCACAAATCACGATTTAGAGAAAATAATGGATACATCCGATGAATGGATTCGTACGAGAACAGGTATTGCGGAAAGACGCATTGCCGATGATACAATAGATACTTCATATATGGCCGTAGAGGCTTCTAAAAAAGCACTTGAAGATGCAGGGATTAGCGGAGAGGATATCGATCTTATTTTAGTAGCAACAGTAACGCCAGATCGTGCTTTTCCAGCAGTAGCTTGTGTTATTCAAGAAGCGATTGGCGCAAAACATGCAGCTGCAATGGATTTAAGTGCAGCGTGTGCTGGTTTTATGTACGGAATGATTACAGCGCAGCAATTTATTCAAACGGGAACTTATAAAAATATACTAGTAGTTGGTAGTGATAAACTATCTAAAATTGTAGATTGGAACGATCGAAATACAGCAGTACTATTTGGAGACGGAGCCGGTGCGATCGTAATGGGAGCTGTTTCAGAAGGTAAAGGCGTTCTATCTTTCGAATTAGGAGCGGACGGAAGTGGCGGTAAGCATCTTTATCAAGATGAGTATGTTATGATGAATGGCAGAGAAGTCTTTAAATTTGCTGTTCGTCAACTTGGGGATTCTTGTCTTCGCGTTCTAGATAAAGCTGGTCTTACGAAAGAAGATGTGGATTTCTTAGTACCGCATCAAGCGAATATTCGTATTATGGAATCTGCAAGAGAGAGATTAAATCTACCACAAGAAAAAATGAGTATGACAATTGAGAAGTTCGGTAATACATCAGCTTCTTCCATTCCGATTGCAATGGTAGAGGAATTGCAAAACGGACGTATTCAAGATGGTGATTTAATTATACTTGTTGGTTTTGGCGGCGGATTAACATGGGGAGCAGTCGCTCTTCGTTGGGGTAAATAAGGACTGAGAGAAAAAAAGGAGTGTATTTTGTATGGAAAAAAAGAGGGTCGTAATTACAGGACTAGGAGCTGTTACACCGGTTGGTACAGATGTTGAAACAGCGTGGGAAAACATTAAAAAAGGTGTATCTGGAATCGGACGACTTACAAGAATTGATCCGGAACTATTTCCAGCAAAAGTAGCAGCAGAAATTAACGATTTTGAAGTCGAGAAATATATTGATAAAAAAGAAGCGCGTCGTATGGATCGCTTTACACAATATGCAGTAGCAGCAGCGAAAATGGCAGTGGCAGATGCAAAGCTTGAGATTACAGAAGAAAATGGACCTCGAATTGGTGTATGGATTGGTTCTGGTATTGGTGGTATGGAAACATACGAAGAACAATTTAAGATTTTTACTGAGAAAGGCCCGCGCCGCGTGAGCCCATTCTTCGTACCAATGATGATTCCAGATATGGCAGCAGGCCAAGTATCAATCGCAACAGGAGCAAAAGGAATTAACACTTGTTCTGTAACGGCTTGTGCATCTGGTGCAAACTCAATTGGTGATGCGTTTAAAGCAATTCAGCGTGGTGATGCTGATGCAATGATTACAGGTGGAGCAGAGGCGCCGTTAACAAGTATGGCATTCGCAGGATTTAGCTCAGCGAAAGCATTAACATTCAATGAAGATCCAGCAACAGCTTGCCGCCCATTCGATAAAAACCGTAGTGGTTTCGTAATGGGTGAAGGTTCAGGTATTTTAATTCTTGAAGAATTAGAGCACGCATTAGCTCGTGGTGCTCACATTTATGCGGAAATCGCTGGTTACGGTGCAACTGGTGATGCATTCCATATTACAATGCCAGCTCCTGGCGGTGAAGGCGGCGTGCGCGCAATGCGTCAAGCTTTAGCGGATGCAGGTCTACAGCCAGAAGATATTGATTACATTAATGCGCATGGTACAAGTACGGATGCGAATGAAAAGTATGAAACGATGGCAATTAAAGAAACGTTCGGTGAGCATGCGTATAAAGTAGCAATCAGCTCAACGAAATCAATGACAGGTCACTTATTAGGGGCAGCTGGTGCTGTTGAAGCAATCTTCTCTATTAAATCAATTACAGATGGAGTAATTCCTCCAACAATTAACTATGAGACACCAGATCCAGAATGTGACTTAGATTACGTACCGAATAATGCGAGACATCAAGAAGTAAACGCGGTGTTAAGTAATTCATTAGGATTCGGTGGTCATAACGCAGTATTAGTATTTAAAGCGTATAAATAATAGATGAAATAAGGAGTTTTTTCGTAACATATTGCGAAAAAACTCCTTATTTATTTTTACGCCTTTTTCTCCTTTTGCATATACATAAGAAAAAGGAGGGATAAAGATGGGGATTGTTGAAACTGCTGAGTGGCTACATCTATATTACGGACGGCCAGAAAAGCTGTGTGAGAAGTTTACGAAGTATATCCCGCTGCCAAAAGAAAGGTTGTATCGCTTTTTAATTTCTAAAGGTATGTATCGCCCTGTTATGCGAGGAGAACGAGAAATTAAAGAGTTAGAGAAAAAGGAAGTTTGGAAAGAGTTACGTGCGGAGTATGAGAAACTGAAAAATTGGTTAAAAGGTCCAGATGTCCCTGTCTTTATTTTATTATCAGACTCCTATAATCGAACGGTACAAGAAGAGTATAACGGCAGGGCTGGATTATCTATGCGCCACGTTATTTTCTTATTCGTATGTGGACGGAATTCGGTGGAAGAATTAAAAGTGCTATTGGCGCATGAATATCATCACATATGCAGGTTACATCAAATTGAGACGAAAGAAACAGAATATACATTACTTGATACGATGATTATGGAAGGATTAGCTGAGCAAGCGGTAACGGAAAGATATTCAGAAAAAAACAATGCACCGTGGACGACGTATCTTTCAAAGGAAGAGGCTATATATTATTGGAAAAATGTTGTGCATGAAAGAATAAGTATAAAGCGAGGAACAAGGGAGCACGACATCTTATTAAATGGATTTCACTCTTATCCGAAGATGCTTGGCTATGCGCTTGGATTTCATATTGTCAAAGATTGTGTAACTTTGCAAGGAGAAGATACACTTTCTTTATTGCCTATAGATGCGAAAGAAATATTAAATAAAGCCAATACATTTCATATATAAAAAAACAGGAGCTCTCTTTCCTGTTTTTTTAGTATTAATAGAAGAAAAAATAATAATTAGAATATATTTCCTTAGGTGGAATAAAGTTAAGAAAAATTGAACATAATGATGGATACAAACAGTAGTGAAGTGAGGGGTAGTGAATGTTATATCTACATGATGTATGGGTAAATTGGTTTGAAGGTGAAGAAAATGGGTATAACGTTTGTCATTTTTACGAATGGCGGAAAGATGATACGATTGAGCTATTAGATCAAGTGCCATTATTAAAAGTAGATTCCACATTATATCATTACATCGAGAACGAATTGTTAGAGCTTCCGCAAAAAATGTTGGAAGACGTACATCATAAGGCTTATATTCGTAAAAATCATGAACGTTTGCAGCAAGAGTATTGCTTTGTAGTTACAGATGGAAAAGGAATTATTGCAATCGACACAATTGGTTACAACGTACCGATTCGAAAGAGCAGACTTATACCGCGCCAAGAGCAGATGGTATATGAGATGGTAGAAAACGTACAAGCAGAAAAGTATGAGTTCCAAGTAGAAGAAATGGAAAAAGAACATCATATTTTATCACCATCACCTTTCATTATGAATGGCTTAACTCGTAAAGAAAGACAGCTTAAACAATTACTATTTATGGCGTTAGATCAATTACATACAACGAAAAACACAGCAGAAATTCGCTATTGGTTCACAGAGTGGGATCCATCAGCATACGGAATGGTTCAACATATGGAATTTGAAGATATTTGGGCTAAGCTGTATGATGAAGCGAAAACAGGTTGGTCTGAGAAGCACGAACAATTATGCGAGCGTCTCGTAAAAGGACAGCCATTTTTTGAAAAGTTATGGGAAATGGAAAACGAGCAAAAGGTAAATTAAAAAAACCGCCGATTGGCGGTTTTTTATTTGTTGTAGTCTAGCTCCAGCGGCAAGCTCTTCGTGTCTAAGAACCTTCCGCATAAGAAGACAAAAAGCGCCTTTTATGCGAAAGAACCTTAGCCAGTCAGAGCTGAACGAGCCGCCTCCGCTTTATAAATTACCTACGTTTTCTACTTAGTCCCATTGCGTTTTCTACTTTGCGTAGTTGTTTGAATGCAACGCGGTTTGCTTTTTCGGCACCTTTGTCTAGAATTTCGTCTAGTTCTGGTGAGTTGATTAGTTCGTTATATTTGTCTTGGATTGGACGAATTGCCTCTACGACTACTTGCGCTAAGTCGCCTTTAAAGTCGCCATATCCTTTTCCTTCGTACATTGCTTCAATTTCTTCAACTGTTTTTCCAGAGAATGAAGAGTAGATTGTTAATAAGTTAGAGATGCCAGGTTTGTTTTCTTTATCAAATTTCACGATACCTTCAGAATCAGTTACAGCACTCTTAATTTTCTTTTCAATTGTTTTTGGTTCGTCAAGCATGCTGATCATTGATTTTGGATTCGGATCAGATTTACTCATTTTTTTCGTAGGCTCTGTTAGTGACATAACGCGAGCTCCTACTTTTGGAATGCGGATTTCAGGAATTGTGAATACTTCACGGAAGCGTTTGTTGAAACGCTCTGCTAGGTCACGTGTTAATTCCATATGTTGCTTTTGGTCATCACCAACAGGCACGATCTCAGTGTTGTAAAGTAAAATATCAGCAGCCATTAATGGTGGGTAAGTTAGTAATCCAGCTGGAACTGAATCTCTACCTGATGCTTTATCTTTATATTGCGTCATACGCTCTAATTCTCCAACGTAAGCAACGGATTGCATAATCCATCCTAGTTGAGCGTGTGCCGGTACTTCTGACTGTACAAATAAAGTAGCTTTTTCAGGATCGATACCGCATGCTACATAAAGTGCAGCAAGACTGCGGATGTTTTTACGAAGTTGTACCGGATCTTGAGGTACTGTAATCGCATGTTGATTTACAATACAGAAATAACAGTCGTGTTCGTTCTGAAGCTCTGTAAATTGCTTCATAGCTCCTAAATAGTTTCCAAGTGTAATCGTTCCACTCGGCTGAATACCAGAAAAGATAACTGACATAAGTAATTCCTCCTAAATTTGAATGCGTGATAGGGAAGAGAAAGCAAACAAAAAAAGCCCATTCATCCCAAAAAACTATAGGGACGAATGGACCGCGGTACCACCCTAATTATTTCACTACTGTGAAATCTCTCTAATCCATAATAACGTTTGGATATAACGCCAAAGCCTACTACTTTCGGTTCGGTTTGGAGCTCAAAAGCCCATTCCATACTGTACAATTACTTGTTCACACCAGCCACAAGCTCTCTGAAATTGCCTCAATATGTACTCTTCTTTATCATCGCATACATATAAATTTATTTATTGTTACCTGAGCTCTTTAAATATGAAAGAACTAAAGTTTTATAACAAAATGTTTTGCTGATTATTATATCATATGGGATAGTGTTTGCAAACTACATCAAAATAGTAAAGCTAATGAAGGTCGAGAACAACCCAAGAACGATACCGGTAATGCAAATTGGATACGTCCATTTGAATGAATATGTTTTATAAATACGTTCTTTTTTATCGATAGGTTCCTCTACTTCTTCAATTAAAGAGTCGATTTTTTTATTCGTACCAAATACTCTTTGGAAGGCGTAAATTGTTACATTAAAAAATCCATTTTGAAATATGAATAAAAAACCGCCTATAAGAATAAAAAATAGTGCGATATAGAACGAGATGTTGACAAAATTCAACAAAAACTGCGATGAAACAAGGAATGCACCAATACTAGAAGCAATTATCGCTATGAAAATTAGTATACAAGTATGAAAAAAAACTTTATTCAAAATGTTCCCCTCCGTCAAAATATTACTAGAATTATTATACTATAAAAGCTATAATATGTACTAGAATTAATTTTTTGAAAATTATACGCAATTAAAGGTCTGATTGCAAGATGATGGTAGCAATGTTAACGTATCCCTTTACAAAAAAATAAAAATATAAACATTTTATTAAAAATTTTAACAAAAAAACAAAAAACTATATTCACAATCGTCATATTATATGTATAATGAAAATTGTAGAAACTTGGAGATTATTCTTTCAATTCTACTTTTTTACAAGTGAGGGTACAGGAAGTGCAATTAGGGGAGGCAACACAACATGAAGAAAAAGATACCGTTATTACTTGCATCGACTTTAACTGCAAGTATGTTGCTTGGTGCGTGCAGCTATCAAAAAGATGACGCAAAAGCAAAAGGGAAAGAAAACGCTACGAGTAGTAGTAACGGAAAGCAGGTTCTTAATTTAACAGAGTTATCTGAAATTCCGTCAATGGATGCATCATTAGCATCTGACTCTGCATCTTCTACAGCATTAAATAATACGATGGAAGGTTTATATCGTATCGGCAAAGATCAAAAGAGATTGCCTGGAATTGCTGAAGATGTTCAAAAGCTAGAGGATGGAAAGAAATACATATTTAAATTAAGAAAAGATGCAAAGTGGTCGAATGGGGAAGCTGTAACGGCAAAAGACTTTGTGTATTCATGGAAAAGAGCAGTAAATCCAGATACAAAAGCAACGTATTCGTACATTATGTTTGATATTAAAAATGCAGAGAAAATTCATAAAAAAGAATTACCTGCTGACCAATTAGGTGTAAAAGCGATTGATGATTATACATTAGAAGTGGAATTAGACAATCCCGTTCCTTACTTTGTTGATTTAACGGTTTATCCAGTATTTTACCCACTTAATGAGAACTTTGTGAAAGCGCAAGGTGATAAGTTTGGGTTAGAGGCAAATACAACATTATATAATGGACCATTTGTTATGAGTGATTGGAAACATGAGCAAAGCTTCCAGTTTAAGAAGAACCCATCATATTGGGATAATAAAACGGTTAAAATCGAAGAAATTAACTTTAATATTGTTAAAAATACGTCAACTGATGTAAATTTATATGAGACAAACTCGATTGATCGTGCGGCTCTATCTTCAGAATTTGTTGATAAGTTTAGACAAAGCCCAGAATTCCACACAAGAAAAGAAGCAGGGGTTGCTTACTTAAGATTTAATCAAAGTAATCAATACTTAAGTAATAAAAACTTAAGAAAAGCAATTTCAATGTCCTTTGATCGTGATAACATTGCGAAGGTTATTTTAAATAATGGTGCAATTGGAGCTTATGGATTTGTTGGAAAAGATTTTGCTGAAGGTCCGAATAAAAAAGATTTCCGAGCTGAAAATGGAAAGTTAGTTGAAACAAATCCAAAAGAAGCGAAAAAGCTGTGGGAAACAGCGAAGAAAGAGCTTGGCACTGATAAAATCGAACTAGAATTCTTAAACTTCGATAATGAAGATGCGAAAAAAGTTGGCGAATTCTTAAAAGGTGAGATGGAAAAGAACTTACCAGGTTTATCAATTAAAATTAAACAGCAGCCATTCGCACAAAAAAATAAATTAGAAGATTCTCAGCAATATGATATTGCGTTTGGTATATGGGGACCAGATTTCCCAGATCCAATCTCATATTTAGATATGTTTGTTACAAATGGTTCTCAAAATAAAACAGGCTATTCTAATCAGAAATATGATGAGTTAATTCTAAAAGCTAAAACAGATACAAAAGATTTACAAGCACGCTGGGACAATCTTTTAGAGGTAGAGAAGATGTTAATTAAAGAGGATGCAGTTATCACTCCAATCTTCCAAAAAGGTTCAGCGTATGTAGTAAAAGGTGCCGTTAAAGATATTATCCCAATTAACTATGGGGGTAAATTAACTTACAAATGGGCATCTGTTGAACAAAAATAATCTTTTTTCCATCGTTTATTAGGGTATATGCCTATGATGGGCATGTACTCTTATTTTAAAAAAATAAAAGTAAGAATATTTTAAACTATCTTATTGCTTTTGAGAAAAACGGGGAGGTGCTTGACTATGGGACGTTATGTATTAAAACGTTTCGTGTACATGGCTTTGACATTATTTTTAATTACTACGTTGACTTTCTTTTTGATGAAATTACTTCCAGGTTCTCCGCTTAAAAATCAGGAGAAGTTATCACCTGCACAAAAAGAAATCATTCTTGAAAAATATGGTTTAAATGATCCAGTACCAGTTCAATATGCACGTTACTTAGGTAACTTAGCAAAAGGTGATTTAGGGGTATCATTCCAATATGATAACCGTCCAGTAACAGATATGATTGTGGATCGCATTGGACCATCAGCACAACTTGGTTTACAAGCGATTATATTAGGAACATTTATCGGTTTAATTTTAGGAATCGTTGCGGCACTTCGTAACAATACGTGGGTCGACTATGGAGCGACAATTATTTCCGTACTCGGGATGTCGGTACCATCGTTCGTATTCGCCGCATTACTACAATATTTCGTAGGGGTAAAACTTGGATGGTTCCCAGTAGCATTCTGGAAAGGACCAGAGTTTACAGTAATGCCTACAATTGCTTTATCGATGGCAGTTATCGCAACAATCGCACGTTTCGCTCGTGCAGAGTTAATTGAAGTTATGCAAGCTGACTACATTTTAACAGCGAAAGCGAAAGGAATTAGCCAAGGCGTTATCATTATCAAACACGCCCTTCGTAACGCGTTAATTCCAGTTGTAACAATTTTAGGACCGATGGTTGCAGGGTTAATTACAGGTACATTAGTTATTGAGCAAATTTATGCTGTACCAGGACTAGGGGAACAGTTCGTTAAATCTATTACAGTGAATGACTATACAGTTATTATGGGAACTACAATTTTCTATAGTGCGATCTTCATCTTAGTTATTTTCATTGTTGATATTTTATACGGAATTATTGATCCTCGTATTCGTTTAGCGGGAGGGAAAAAATGATGAAAGATGTACAAAAATTATCTCCAGACTTATTTCAACAAGCTAATCAAAATAATGTGGATAATGAAGTCATTGCCCGTCCAAGCTTAACGTTTTGGCAAGATGTAAGAAGACGTTTGTTCCAACATAAAGGAGCAATGTTTGGTTTAGTTTTATTAACGCTTATTATCTTACTAGCAATCTTCGGACCGATGGTAAGTAAGCACTCGTATAAAGAGCAAGATTTAGGACGTGCAAAATTGCCACCGAAAATTCCAGTTATTGAAAATGTTCATTGGTTACCATTTGACGGTACAGATCAATATGGTGTTGACCAATATGAAAAACGTGATATTAAAGAGTATTTCTGGTTTGGTACAGATGATCTTGGACGCGATTTATGGACAAGAACATGGGAAGGTACACGCGTATCATTATATATCGCTCTTTTAGCAGCAGCAATTGACTTAGTAATTGGGGTTGCATATGGAGGTATTTCAGCGTTCTATGGCGGTAGAGTAGATAACATTATGCAACGTATTATGGAGATTATTAACGGTATTCCATACTTAATCATCGTTATTTTAATGGTAATCATTATGGGATCTGGTATATGGTCAATTACACTCGCAATGGCAATTACAGGTTGGATAGGGATGTCGCGTATCGTTCGTGGACAAATCCTTAAATTAAAAAATCAAGAATACGTATTAGCATCTCGTACATTAGGTGCAACAAATACACAATTAATTGTAAAACACTTAATCCCGAACGTAATGGGACCAATTATCGTAATGACAATGTTTACAATTCCAACAGCGGTGTTTGGTGAGGCGTTCTTAAGCTTCATCGGTTTAGGTATTCAGCCACCATTCGCATCACTTGGTTCTCTTGTAAATGACGGTTATAAATCAATTCAAACGTATCCGCATATGATGTTCATTCCTGCGGTTGTCATCAGTATATTAATTTTAGCGTTTAACTTAATGGCAGACGGATTACGCGATGCGTTAGATCCAAAAATGCGTAAGTAAAAGAGGGGAGAGGCAAAGATGAAAACATTGTTAGAGGTAAAAGATTTACAAGTCTCCTTTGATACACATGCAGGTGAAGTACAAGCTGTACGCGGCGTTACTTTTGATTTGAAAAAAGGGGAAACATTAGCGATTGTAGGAGAATCTGGTTCTGGGAAATCAGTTACTTCTAAAGCGTTAATGGGATTAATTCCGAATCCTCCTGGACGCATTAAAAATGGTGAAATCGTATTTGAAGGTCGTGACTTAACGAAATTAACAGAAAAAGAAATGCAGCAAGTACGTGGTAAAGATATCGCGATGATTTTCCAAGATCCAATGACATCATTAAACCCAACGATGACAATTGGAAATCAAATTATGGAAGGCCTTATTAAACACCAAGGAATGAGTAAAGCAGACGCACGTAAAGTTGCGTTGGAATTAATCGACCTTGTAGGTATTCCAAATCCAGAAGCTCGTTTAAAACAATATCCGCACCAATTCTCTGGTGGTATGAGGCAGCGTGTAGTTATTGCGATGGCATTAGCTTGTAACCCAAAATTATTGATTGCCGATGAGCCGACAACAGCGCTAGACGTTACAATTCAGGCGCAAATTTTAGAGCTTATGAAGGACATTCAACAAAAAACAGAAGCAGCAATCATTTTCATTACGCATGACTTAGGTGTAGTGGCGAACGTTGCGGACCGCGTAGCAGTTATGTACGCTGGTAAAGTTGTTGAAATCGGAACTGTAGATGAAATTTTCTACAATCCAAAACATCCGTATACTTGGGGCTTAATCGCATCTATGCCAAGTTTAGATGGCTCAGAGGAAGAGTTATACGCAATTCCTGGAACGCCTCCAGATTTATTGAAGCCGCCAAAGGGAGATGCTTTTGCACCACGTAACCCGCAGGCACTGAAAATTGATTTTGAAATGGACCCACCTTTATTTAAAGTAAGTGATACACACTATGCGGCAACTTGGTTACTTCATGAGCAAGCTCCAGAAGTAAGACCGCCGGCAGTCGTTGAAAAACGCATTCTTCAAATGAAAGCAGGTGAACAACATGACTAAACAACGTGAGAAATTAATTGAAGTAAAAAATGTAAAGCAGCACTTCGACGTGAGTGGTGGTGTTGTCAAAGCGGTTAATGATATTTCATTTGATATTTACCGCGGAGAAACATTTGGTCTTGTAGGAGAATCAGGTTGTGGTAAATCAACAACTGGAAGAACGATTATTCGTTTATATGATGCAACTGCTGGTGAAGTATTGTTCGACGGTGAAAATGTACATGGCAAAAAATCACGCGCAGAATTGAAGAAATTCAACCGTAAAATGCAAATGATTTTCCAAGATCCATATGCATCATTAAACCCTCGTATGACAGTAGGGGATATTATTGCAGAAGGTATTGATATTCACGGATTAGCGAAAAACAAAAAAGAGCGTATGGACCGTGTTCATGAATTATTAAACACAGTTGGCTTAAATAAAGAGCACGCAAACCGTTTCCCTCATGAATTCTCAGGTGGACAACGTCAACGTATCGGTATCGCTCGTGCACTTGCTGTAGAACCTGAATTTATCATTGCCGATGAGCCAATCTCAGCACTTGACGTATCAATTCAGGCGCAAGTTGTAAACTTACTGAAAAAGTTACAAAAAGAAAAAGGTTTAACATACTTATTCATTGCCCATGATTTATCAATGGTAAAATACATTAGTGACCGCATTGGTGTAATGTACCGTGGTCAAATCGTTGAATTAACAACAAGTGATGAGTTATATGCAAATCCAATTCATCCATATACAAAATCACTATTATCAGCAATTCCACTTCCAGATCCAGATTATGAGCGCAATCGTAAACGTATCGTATACGATCCATCTCAGCACAATTATGGTAGTGAAGAACCGACAATGCGTGAAATTCGCCCAGGACATTTCGTATTATGTTCTGAAGCGGAGTATAAGAAATATAAAGAGATTTATCAATAATAAAAAAGGCCATTCTTCTATTATTACTGAAGAATGGCTTTTTTCTACTATATAAAAGAGTTGTCACTATTTCTCGGTAAGTCGATATATTTAAAGAATCGCAAATATAAGTTTCCTATACGAATGACTACACCTTAATGAAACGCGTATTATTGCGCTTGAACAGAAACAATCTCCTCTTGTTCTTCAGGTTTAACAAGTGCATAACGCTCCCACGCTCTACTTTTCCAGCGGAAGAACATAATAATGGCGCGCGTCCATTCATCAATAGCAATTGCTAGCCAAATACCAACGAGTCCCATATCTAAATGGAAGGCGAAAAAATAACCGAGTGGTAAACTCATTAACACCATAGAGAATGCGCCGATTAAAACTGGGTACTTTGCATCACCAGCTGCGCGAAGTGAATTGATGATGACGATGTTCATCGTACGCCCTGTTTCAAGTAGTACACTTAGTAAAAGGACGCTTGCACCTAACGCAATAATGTGCGGATTATCTGTAAATAGTCCCATTAATTGTGTGCGGAATGTAATAACGAGAGCAACCATACATAAAGTGACACCAATCGCCCACTTTACACTTTTCCATACGCGTTCATACGCTTCATCTTTTTCACCACCGCCAACGAGGCGTCCGATAATAATTGCAGTTCCCATACCGATTGCAATAGCGAATAAATAAGTGAACATAGAAATGTTCGTAGCGTATTGTCTAGCCGCTAACGATTCCGTTCCTAAATATGTTGCATAGTATAAGAAGACAATTTGGCAAGCTTGATACATAACCTGCTCAAATGCAGATGGAATTCCGATTTTTAAAATTTTCCCGATATATTCTTTTGATAAGGTGAAATAATATTGTAATTTTACACGGTACTCCATAACGCGGTACAGTAACAAGAAGAAAACGATAAGCGCGATTAGCCTGCTGACAGCAGAAGAAATGGCAGCCCCTTGTACACCTAGCTCTGGGAAACCAAATTTTCCGAAAATGAGTACGTAGTTTCCGGCGATATGAATAATATTCATTCCAAGAGAAATAAACATCGCTTGCTTTGTGAAGCCATGTACGCGGATAATTGCGGCTAATGAATTAATAATAGCTTGAAGGAAAATAGCTCCTCCGACGATGGATAAATAGCTTTGTGCATACATAAGTACATCGCCTTGTAAGTTCATTGCCATCATCATATGTTTTGAGAATAAAAGAAAACCAGCGCTTATAACGAGTCCGACCACTAAATTTAATGTGACGGCTAAAGCTGATATTTTTGATGCTTCCATAAAACGTTTGGAACCGAGGTATTGAGATACGACGATGGCTGCGCCGTTCCCGATGACTTCTAGTACCAAAATAGCGATATGGAGATATTGATTCGCTGCACCAACCCCAGATACAGCATCGTCTGATAATGCACTTAACATGAAAGTATCAGCGATCCCCATTAACATAAATAGAAAAACTTCTAGAAAAATAGGCCATGTTAATAAGAATAAACTTAATTTCTCTGTAGGCCCGTTTTTTGCCTGAATTGCTGTCATGTCCGTCCCCTCTTTACCGATATCTATTTTTAGCAAAGTGTATCGTAACATACTTTCTTATCCTTTGCACTCATTTTAACCTACATATTTTTATTATGAAGAGAGTGCTATTTTATGATAAAAACAGAAGGATAATTATGCGTAAAGTATTATAAAATATAAAATTCGTTTTTCTCTGATAATTTAGAAAAATATAAAAATGACTATTTTCAACACTTTAGTAAGGATAATCAGCAATATGAAACGTTTACAAAGGTTTGATTTTTAACAGAAAATTTTAATAAAATAGAAATATAAATATACAAAAAATATATTTGTGTGTATAATATGAATTATTAGAACATATATATATTTCTTTTTGTTTGAAAATGAAAGGGCTAACATTTTTGTGGAGGGTGGAAGTATGAAAAAAAAGATGCCAGTTTTTGTAGTATCAACAGTAGCAATGAGCATGATGTTAGGGGCATGTAGCTACCAAAAAGATGAACCGCAAGCGAACGCAAAAGGGGATAGCGGGAAAAGCGGTGCGAAGCAAGTTATTAATTTAATTGAAACGCAAGAAATTCCAACGATGGATCCAGCGTTATCAGCTGATGCAGTTTCTTCAAGAGTAATGACTAATACGATGGAAGGCTTATACAGTTTAGGAAAAGATGATAAGCTAATTCCTGGTGTAGCGAAGGAATTTAAAAAGTCAGAAGACGGTAAAAAATATACATTTACATTACGTGAAGACGCAAAATGGTCAAATGGTGAGCCTGTGACGGCGAAAGATTTCGTATATGCATGGCAAAGAGCAATTAACCCAGATACAGCTGCGAAATCAGCGTACATTATGTATGATATAAAAAATGCAGAGAAAATTAATAAAAAAGAGATGAGTCCGGATCAATTAGGTGTAAAAGCGATTGATGATCATACATTAGAAGTGGAATTAGACAATTCAATTCCATACCTTGTAGATTTAATGGTATATCCAATCTTCTATCCTGTGAATGAAAAGTTTGTAAAAGAACAAGGTACGAAGTTTGGTTTGGAAGCGAATACAACACTTTATAACGGACCATTTACATTAAGTGATTGGCAACATGAACGTAGCTTTAAAATGACAAAGAGCCCGTCATATTGGGACAATAAAGAAGTGAAGATTGAGGAAGTAAACTTTAATATTGTTAAAGATACGTCTACACCAATTAATTTGTATGAAACAAACGCAGTCGATCGAGCGACGTTATTAGCGGAGTTCATCGATAAATATAAAGGAAAACCAGATTTCCAAACAGTAGAAGATACATCTGTATTCTTCCTTCGTTTAAATCAAAAAGATCCAGCGTTAGCAAATAAAAATATTCGTAAAGCAATTTCACTTGCTTTTGAACGTAAACCGTTCGTTGATACATTATTAAATAACGGTTCTAAGCCAGCAACAGGATTAATTCCTGATAACTTCATTAAAGGACCGGATAAAAAGGACTTCCGTGCTGTAAATGGAGATATTGTAAAACCAAACGTGAAAGAAGCGAAGAAATATTGGGAAACTGGTAAAAAAGAGCTTGGTAAAAATGAAATCGAATTAGAGTTATTAAATGAAGATGTTGAATTATCGAAGAAAACAGGGGAATATTTAAAAGGTGAGTTAGAAAAGAATTTACCAGGTTTAACAGTGAAAATTAAACAACAACCATTCGCACAAAAACTAAAATTAGAAGATGCGGGCGATTTTGTCATGTCATTCTCTGGATGGAGTGCGGACTTCCCAGATCCAATTACATATCTTGATATGTTTGTAACTGACGGATCACAAAATAAAATGAAATATTCTAATCCGAAATATGATGAGATCATCATGAAAGCGAAAAAAGATGGAAGCGATGTAAATGCTCGCTGGAAAAGCTTACTAGAAGCAGAGAAAATGTTACTTGATGACGCTGCGATTGTTCCAGTATATCAACGTGGTAGAGCATACTTGCAAAGAGATTCAATTAAAAATATGTACAACCATAAATATGGCGGCGATTTAAGCTTTAAATGGGCGTCAGTAGAGAAATAAAAAAAGCAGGTGATTGCCTGCTTTTTTTAATACGTACGTTTCTTATAAATACCTTTCCCACCGACCTCGTTCCAGCCGGATTGCACATCCAAACTTTTATTAACAAACTTCATCTTTTCTTTTCCGCCAAAGAGTTTTTCACCAATGCTATTTGTAATGACACCAATCAATGCTGTTATTCCGATGATGAGGGTAGCAACAGTGACAAAATCAATAAAAAAAGCAATCATTTGCAAATTCCCCCTTTGCCTGTCTGTATTTTTATTGTATGAGATAAAAGATAAAAAAGAAAGAAATGTCAGAAAAATAATGGGTTTATTTTAGAAATCGTATAGACATGAATGAGAATGTTTGTTAAAATAAGAACAAATGTTCTTTAAGATTCTCACTTATATAGTCTTACATTTCTTAATTGATTTATCAAAAAAAGGTAAGAAAACGTTCTCGTTTTCATAGAAAAGATTATGAGGAAATAACTATAAATCATATGAAAAATCTATGAAAAGCAAGCGTTAAGAGGGTTGAAGATTATTGTTAAAGAACAGCTGAAGTAAGTGTGATTATGTTACATAGCAGTGAAATGCACGGAAGAGTTTTCTCAATTAGAAGGAAATTTACTGTATATTTCTTGCAAAATCTATTGTATAATGATTATAGAAGTTACTTATTAAAAGTAATTGTTGTTTACTAAAAGTTGTTGCTTACATGAAATGCAATTTTTTTACTTTGTTTTAAGACAAGGTATCGCGCAAAATTGCTGAATTTAGAAATTTAAACTGTAATTAGTACAGAATTTGTACTCTTTAAGGAGAGTGAGCTTTGTATGGTAACATTATATAGTTCTCCAAGCTGTACGTCTTGTAGAAAGGCGAAATTATGGCTAGAGGAAAATCATATTCCTTATACAGAACGTAATATTTTCTCAGATCCATTAACGATTGAGGAAATTAAAGAGATTTTACGTATGACAGAAAGCGGAACGGATGAGATTATTTCTACTCGTTCAAAAGTTTTCCAAGAATTAAATGTAAACTTAGAGTCTTTACCACTTCAAGATTTATATAAGATGATTCGTGACTATCCAGGGATTTTACGTCGTCCAATTATGATTGACGAGAAACGCCTTCAAGTAGGTTACAATGAAGACGAAATCCGCCGTTTCTTACCACGTACAGTAAGAACGTTCCAATTGCGTGAAGCACAGCGTCTTGTAAATTAATTATAATAATTTGAAAACCTTCTACCTATTATATAGTAGAAGGTTTTTTTTAATGTTTCACATTGCGTAATCGAACTTGTTGTACGATAAAGCCGATGCATAAAATAGTGAAAATGAACAAATAGGGAATGCCTGCAGTGAAACTTGGATTGTTATGAAAAAAGGATGCAAGTCTGTCTTCATGTGTGACCATTTTGCCTGCTGTATAAGCGAGAATTGCTGCCCCGCAATAAATGAGGAATGGAAAGCGTTCCATAAGCATTAAAATGAGTTTGCTGCCCCAAATAATAATCGGGATAGAAATGAGCAAGCCGATTATTACGAGTGAAAATCTTCCGTGAGCTGCCCCTGCAATGGCAATAACGTTGTCAAATCCCATAACAAGGTCCGCGAATACAATT
This sequence comes from Bacillus cereus group sp. BfR-BA-01350, assembly GCF_022663775.1. Lineage (NCBI taxonomy): Bacteria > Bacillati > Bacillota > Bacilli > Caryophanales > Bacillaceae > Bacillus > Bacillus cereus group sp. BfR-BA-01350. The sequence continues at coordinate 174,492 of NZ_JAKUGD010000003.1, read as the reverse complement.
GTACGCACAGCTTGAAATAAAGTTGTTTTTCCTTGAATAGAAGAAAGATCGTTGCTATTATCAGTTAGTAAATTTACTGCAATGAATGTAAGTAAAATGCCCCCGATAAGCTGCAGAAATGGAATGTCGAGCAAATAGACAGCTAGTATAGTAAGGATAATTCTTAGTACGATTGCTAAAAGAGTACCGATCAAAATAGCTTTATTTCGTTTCGATTCAGGTAAATTTCGGCTAGCTAGTGCGATAACAATTGCGTTGTCACCACCTAATACAACATCGATACCGACAATCATTAGTACAGATGTTAAAAACTCTAAGTCCATTCGTCTGCCTCCATTTATGATGTTTTAATAAGCGAACTATATGTATGTGGTGAATCTTCTCTAATAAAAGTTTCACTTTATTACAGTGTACGGGGGAAGGTGGAAATGTATGTCCAAATTTTTTAGGAGTGAGAAATCGCTATAATGATATATTTGTGTAGATGGTCGATTAAAGATAGGCATATAACTATTTTTGTAAAATAAATCGATTTTATTTCCATTCTGGAGAATCTTATCATAAAATGAGAGTACAAGAATCTATTGATTTGTCATATGAGTGGGGAATCCCTTCATAACAATTCTAAGCAGGAAGGGAGAGTTGTATTTTGGATATTGAAAGAATTAATGATCATACGATGAAATTTTTTATTACGTACATTGATATAGAGGACAGAGGCTTTAATCGTGAGGAAATTTGGTATGACCGCGAAAGAAGCGAAGAGCTCTTTTGGGAAATGATGGACGAAGCTCGTGATCATGACGATTTCTTTATTGATGGGCCGTTATGGATTCAAGTGCAAGCAGTCGATAAAGGGATTGAAGTACTTGTAACGAAAGCAGAACTTTCAAAGGATGGACAAAAGCTAGAACTACCAATAGGTGTAGATAAAATTATAGACATTCCTCTAGATGAAGGCATTGAATCATTATTCCAGCAAGAATTAGTGGAAGAGGTAGAAGAACAAGTAGGAACAAACTTTAACGAAGATGGTACGTTTGGCTTTTTAATTAAGTTTAATGATTTTGAAGATGTCATTTCATTAAGTCATCGTCTTATCTTTGAAGATATAAAAGATGAGCTGTATTCATTTGAGGACCGCTATTATGTATATGTGGAATTCGATGAAGTGCTACATGATGAGGAAGAAATTGATCGCATTTTAAGTATTGTTTTAGAATACGGAGAAGAATCAACTTTAACAATTCATCGTGTAAGTGAGTATGGGAAACAAATTGTGAAAGAGCATGCGCTTGAAACAATTCGCAATAATTTTCCTGCTAAAACGTAGGCCGATTTCTGTAGTATGAAATCGGCTTTTTATATGAAGAATAGGAAAGCTTTCTTAGTAAGGAGGTAAGAGATGAAAAATACGTTAAAGTTGATTTTCTTTGTTTTACTATTGTTCGCATTATTTGTTTCATTACGTATGTTTATTGATGTGGCATTTTATTCGGATGTAATTGGGATAAAAGATGTTTCGATTTTAGGTATTATTAGTATTTTATTTACGGTATCTGCATTTTTAATTGGCTGCGTTATTTTCTTAGAGAACCGTCATCCGTCAAAAACACTTACATGGCTCATTGTTTTAGGTATTTTTCCCGTATTTGGATTCTTCGCTTATTTATTATTCGGACAGAACTTTCGAAGGAAGAGAATGTTCCAAAAGAAGGCGTTGCTCGATGAACAAGCGTTTTTACAATATAAGGGACATGAAGATTACGAAGAACGGATTTTGCGCAATCATAAGCATCAAGAGCTGTTATTTCGTTTAGCGGATCGCTTAGGCGCTTTAAATATTTCATTTCAAACTGAAACGAGAACATTAACAAATGGAGATGAAACGTTTCAGGCTATTTTAGATGGATTAAAACGAGCGAAACATCACATTCATATGGAATATTACATTGTGCGTGATGATAAACTTGGAACAGAAATTAAAGATATTTTAATACAAAAATCAAAAGAAGGCGTAGTCGTTCGTTTTTTATATGATGCGGTTGGAAGTTTTAAATTATCAAAATCATATATTGAAGAATTAAACGGTGCAGGTGTCGAAATGATTCCGTTCTTCCCTGTGCGCTTTCCGATTTTAAACGATAAGATTAATTATCGAAATCACCGAAAAATCGTTATTATTGATGGAAATGAAGGATTTGTAGGTGGATTAAATATTGGTGATGAATATTTAGGAAAGGATAAGTACTTCGGCTTTTGGCGAGACACGCATTTATATTTGCGTGGTGAAGCTGTGCAAAGTTTGCAGCTTATTTTCCTTCAAGATTGGTTTTATATGACTGGTGAGGCTGTGCTAGCCCCTGAATATTTACAAGCGAAAGCAGTTGAGGGGGAGCATTGGGGAGGCGTGCAGCTCGTTGCAGGTGGGCCGGATAATAAATGGGAAACAATTAAACATTTATATTTTGCTATGATTGCTTCTGCGCGGAAATCCATTTGGATTGCAACGCCGTATTTCATTCCGGATGATGATATTTTATCCGCATTAAAGGTAGCTGCGCTTGCTGGTATCGATGTTCGTTTGTTAATGCCGAGTAAGCCTGATAAGCGCACTGTCTTTTACGCATCGAGATCGTATTTCCCAGAGCTTTTAGATGCAGGGGTAAAGATATATGAATACGAGAAAGGTTTTCTCCATAGTAAAGTTGTCATTGTCGATTCTGATTTAGCTTCAATTGGGACAGCGAATATGGATATGAGAAGTTTTCATTTGAACTTTGAAGTAAATGCCTTTTTATATGATACAGATAGCATTCGAAAACTTGTTCAAGATTTTAAAGACGATTTAGAAGAATCAAGTGAAATTCACGTCGATCGTTTTCATAAAAGGCGTCTTCATAGACGAATTGTTGAATCAACGTACCGGTTATTATCGCCTTTATTATAAAAAGAGATGTCCAAAATTGGGACATCTCTTTTTTAAAAGGAATTTGTAATAAATTGTAGAATATAAGGAGCTGAAAGGGTGTGATTCCGATATTTATCGCAAAAAGAGAAAACGGAGAAAAAATTCATCTACTCGATCATCATGATGAAGAGCTTTTAAACCATATGCGCAAAAGGGAAAGTTTCTTTTGCATAGCTTGCGGGAAGCAAGTACTAATGAGATTAGGAAAACAAAAAAGGTGGCATTTTGCTCATAAGAAAGTAGATTCATGTTTAGCCTTTTATGAAGCAGAATCTATATATCATATGTACGGTAAAGAATTGTTATATCGGTGGTTCAAACGTCAAAATGTTCATGTAGAGATAGAGCATTATCTACCAGAGATTCAGCAACGACCGGATATTTTTATAGAGAGAGCAGGGAGAAAAATTGCGATTGAATACCAGTGCGCGAATCTTTCTATAGAACAGCTCTGCAAACGAACCTATTCGTATTGGCGAGCTGGTATACGGGTCATTTGGATTATTGGTGGAAATCAATTGAAGAAGCAATCAGCATATTGGATGAAATTCTCCTCACTTATGGCTTTCTCCTTACAATCTTATCCTCAGCCACTTCTTATTTTCTTCTGTTCGAAACAAAAATCATTTATGAAATGCACGTTTATTACATCATTTTCTACAAGCGTTGCTTTTTCACATATTATATATTTACCAATTGAAACGACTACTTTTGAAATGCTCTTTTCTCCTGTTCCTTTCCAAAGGGAAGTATTAAACCGAGAATGGAAGAGGCGAAAGGACTATTTTCGTCAAAACGCTTTGCCCATCTTGAATTATAATGATAAGTCACTATTGCGCCTCTTATACCAATGTAAATGTAACCCAGCAAATTTCCCTTCTGAAATTGGTGTGCCACTCCCGTCCACATTTGCTTTTCGAACAAATCCATTTATATGGCAAGCTTTTATATACATGAAGTGTATAGGTGAGCTTGCGGTAGGGGATTGTATTTCCCTCAAGTATGTGTGTAGTTATATAAAAAAGTATACGAAAAGGCGTATGCTCCCGTACTTTTCACAGCATATATGGAAAGTGGCAGTTACTGAATATATGACATTTTTATGTTATGCAGGTGTCTTGCAGAGAGTAGGGACTTATAAGTACCGGAAAATACGGGGGATATCCATGTTAAAAACAGAGGAGGAAGTTATGAAATATGATGAAAGGAGTTTAGCGTATGCCTTATCTTTATTTGAGGCAAAGTACAACATGAGAGAAGGAAAAGCGGATATAATAAAGACTGATCGTGAAGGAATTACATAAGAAAAATCGAATTGTATGTAAGTAGAGATATTTAAAGGAGGGCTTAAAGCATGTCTGAACAAAACACAGCAAAAACATTACCGGATCGTAACGAAATTGAAGAATCAAATACGTGGCGATTAGAAGATATTTTCCAAACAGATGCAGAATGGGAACAAGAATTCCAAGCTATTAAAGAGCTATTACCGAAGTTAACTGAATTTAAAGGGAAACTTGGTGACTCTGCGAACAATTTACTTGAAGCATTGCAATATGAAGATGAAATTTCAATGCGATTAGGTAAGTTATATACATATGCACATATGCGTTACGATCAAGATACAACAAACTCTGTGTATCAAGCGTTAAATGACCGCGCGACAAATTTATATTCACAAGTATCTAGTAGCACAGCATATATTGTGCCTGAAATTTTATCGATTTCAGAAGATACATTGCAAACATTCTTGAAAGAAAATAGAGACTTAAGTGTATATGAACATGCGTTAGAAGAAATTACGCGTCAACGCCCTCACGTATTATCTGAAGCGGAAGAGGCTTTATTAGCAGAAGCATCTGAAGTAATGAGTGCGTCAAGTAATACATTTGGTATGTTGAATAATGCGGATTTGAAATTCCCATCTATTAAAGGTGAGGATGGAGAAGAAGTAGAGATTACACATGGTCGTTACATTCAGTTTTTAGAAAGTGATAATCGTCGTGTGCGTGAAGATGCATTTAAAGCTGTATATGAAACGTACGGAAAATATAAGAATACATTTGCAAGTACGTTAAGCGGAGCTGTGAAACGTAATAATTTTAATGCGCGCGTTCGTAAATACGACTCTGCACGTCAAGCGGCATTAAGTAATAATAATATTCCTGAAGCAGTGTATGATCAACTTGTTGAATCTGTAAATGATAATTTACACTTGTTACATCGTTACATTGATATTCGTAAGCGTGCATTAGGGCTTGATGAGCTTCATATGTATGATTTATATACACCACTTGTACCAGAAGTGAAAATGAACGTGAAGTATGAAGAAGCGCAAGACATGTTATTAAAGTCTTTACATGTACTTGGTGATGAGTATGTTGATATTTTAAAAGAAGCATATGAAAATCGTTGGGTAGATGTGTATGAGAATAAAGGAAAACGAAGCGGAGCATATTCATCTGGTGCGTATGGAACAAATCCTTATATTTTAATGAACTGGCATGATAATGTAAATAATTTATTTACACTTGCTCATGAATTTGGTCATTCTGTGCATAGTTACTACACAAGAAAAACGCAGCCGCACGTATACGGTGACTATTCAATCTTTGTTGCGGAAGTAGCATCAACTTGTAATGAAGCGTTGCTAAACGATTATTTATTAAAAACGACAGAAGATAAGAAAGAGCGTCTATACTTATTAAATCATTATTTAGAAGGATTCCGTGGTACTGTATTCCGTCAAACGATGTTCGCAGAGTTTGAGCATATTATTCATAAGAAAGTACAAGAGGGACATGCGGTTACGCCAGACATGTTAACGGAGATCTACTATGATTTAAATAAGAAATATTTCGGTGATGCTTTAGTAATTGATGAAGAAATTGGTTTAGAGTGGTCACGTATTCCGCACTTCTACTACAACTATTACGTATACCAATACGCAACAGGATTTAGTGCAGCAACTGCTCTATCTAAACAAATTTTAGAAGAAGGGCAACCAGCAGTAGAACGCTATATTAATGAGTTCTTAAAAGCAGGAAGTTCGGATTATCCAATTGAAGTGCTGAAAAAAGCTGGAGTAGATATGGCATCTCCAGAACCGGTAAAAGAAGCATTGCAAGTATTTGAAGAGAAATTAAATGAATTAGAAGCATTATTATTTGAAGAGAAGTAATAGAAAAGACGAGGGATTTCTCCTCGTCTTTTTGTTTACATGTTATTTTGTCGATATTTGTCGAAAAAATAAGACAGATTTTCTTTCTTGTTTCTAAATTAGAAGGTAGTTTTACAGTTTATTAAAACCCTTTAAATCGTTTTTTATGGTTGAAATACGAGAGGCCGATGACAATGACTCCGAATAAAAGAGGAAAGGCAATCATTTTAGGAAAAGCTTGTAGTAGAGAGAGGATGTACAAGAAAAAAGAAACGATGACAGCTAGAAGGATAAGTAAAATATATGTTTTTTTCATACAGAACACCTCCAAAATAGCTTTTTTATAGCTTATTCAAAAATGAAAACGTTTAGAATGTGACAAAAGTGTGAAATTCGACAAAAGGGGTTGTCATCTGACGTCGAATCTTGTAATATAATAAGCGTGAACGAATTCACATACAAACATATACCCCTTTGTTTGAACGTGAAAATTTCTCCCATCCCCTTTAATATTTTTATAAGCCGTAAAGAAGAAGACCTGGTGTTTACACCAGGTCTTTTTCTTTTGCTATCCATTTCCAATAACGCTCACATTTTACGTCAATCATTTGTACTTTTCGTTTCAGTTGTAATTTTTTTAGTTCACGCTCAATTTCTTGCTTCGAGCAGTCATATATAAATGCTACTTCTTTTGAAGAGATAAATTGTGTCGCTTCCAGGAATACTTCTAAAGGTGGTAATGGCTCTGGCTCGATTTCACATTTTACAAGTTCTTTCAATAATTGTACGTAGACGTCGTAGGAATACGTTCCAGCGATTTTAATACCTTCTTCATCTGAATTTGCATGAAAGAATACGAGAGAAGGTATTTCTGTAATATGCATCTCATTTGTGAATTTTAAGTCACATTGGAAAGCCTTTTTTGCACTAGCGGAATATAGGTCTTTTTTAAATTCTTCTACATCAATATTGCTATCTTTTGCGCATGCAAGTAATAATTCGCAGTCAGGATTTGATACATTTTCAAGGAAAATGTATTCTTGGAGTTTTCGCAAAAACTTCGAACCTGCTTTTCGGCCCTGCAACTCCGCTGCTTTAATTGCCATCGAAACTAAATATGGTGTTGACGATGCTTCTTGCATATGTACCTTTCCATCACATGAAAAACCTTGTAAACTTGTTGTCTTTTCCCACACAAATCGAATATTAGCAGGTTTATTCCATTTGTGTGAGGAAGCGTTCGTTCCGTCCACTTTTCCTGTTACGATATGACGAATAGAGAAGTATTTCCCGTATTCAAGCCATAGTTTAATAATAAAGGGTTCAATTTCCCAGCAATCTTTACAAAGTGGATCAATAAATAAATATGCTTCTACAGACTTATGCTCACATGCGGAAGGAGATGGCATATTGATATGCTTTGCTTCCTGTTTATCCATTATATTTCACCTGTTTCATTTGGAGTATTAACCATATGCTGAGCAGTTAATGCTAAACGTTCAAAAACGAACTCTCTTATATGACCGTGCACTCCTGTGTCATCCATTGCTTGCTCCATGCATGATAGCCAAGCCTCTGCTCGTTTTGGAGTAATCTCAAACGGGAGATGGCGTGCTCTCAACATAGGATGACCGTGTTCTTCCGTGTACAAATTAGGACCGCCTAAATATTGTGTTAAAAATTGTTTCTGCTTCCTAGCTGTTTCTGTTAAATCATCCGGGAAGATGGGAGATAGGTCAGGGTGCTTACTGACATAGGAATAAAATGTGTCTACTAATATTGCAATGCATTGTTCACCGCCAATTGCTTCAAATGGTGTCATCGGTTGCTTGCTCATCCTTTTAAACTCCTTTTTCCATGAAATGTATATCTATTGTAGCAATGGAATGTTAGGGAGGGCAAATAAACAGCCTTCATAACGTTCTTTGCTTATTTTACAGTTGTAAAAGAATCTTTTCCTTTTCAAAAAGTGAGATGTATCCACTAGTAGAACGTATTCACTAGTGGAATTTTCACTTTAGCGTGCTTTGTTTTGTTTGGCAAGGAAAAAGCGTTTTACTTTATTATTTGTATGACGGATAGGTATGTTATGCTGCTTTAATAAATGAATAAAGGCAGCTTTTCCTGTTTCTTCATCTTGTACTTCAAATTCAATTTCATAATCATCGTGATTGTAATAGAAACTATGATCAAAGACAAGCGTTCCGCCTTCAAATAGTGTTTCGGCTCTTTCAGTTGTTAAACTACCCATATAAGTTAAAGTAGAAACAGGAATTTGTAATGTGTGTAGTTGATCTACTACAGCGCCTTGAATAATTGTATTTGTTTCCATCATCAATCTTGCTTCATCTGCTGTTATAACTTGATGCGTTTCTAACAAGCCGACTTCTGCAGGTTGTTTCAATGTTAATGTATAAGTTTCTCCTTTATGACGAATACGAAGTGCAGAGCCAGCTTCCTTTAATGAGAAGTTCGGTGTTTCAAAATAGTGATTCACTTGTTTCGTAAATACCTCAATAGAAAATGATTTACATAATGCATGGAATTCTTCTTCTGTAACAATATTTTTAAATTCAATTTCAATTTCTTGTGTCATTGTATGCGCGCTCCTTTTGAAAAATAATTCTTTACACATTATCGCTTTTTCACAAATTTGGTTCAATGTTTTATTTGTTTGCGTCCATGTTATGATACAATAATACTGTTAAGTAAGACAGGAAGTTGAGATGGAGGAGTTAGAGCATGCAAAATAAAATCCAAGTTAAGAGCGTAGAAAAGAGAGAGAATGCTCTTATTTTTTGTGCGGAAAATAGTGAAATAGAGGTAAAGGGGTTAAGTGCGCGTAATCACGTACTTGTAGACTCAGACAATTTATCATTTTTATATATCTTAGAAAACGAATCATCTTTCATTTATGTAAGTATTCCGCACACATGCTGGGAAGCAATGCATGAAGCGATGAATAACGATGTGGTTATGTTTGTTCGCGTGAATGACATTGAAATGGAATTAGAAGGATTAAAAGAAGAAGTAGAATATTTAGTTGAAAATATTGAAGGTAATGCAAATTACGGAGAAGAACTAGTAACTGCTGTAGAAAAAGTATTTCTATAAGCAAATGGATTGATTTTGGTGGTGGTTGAAATGAATCGAAATTGGGAAGAATTTTTAGCACCTTACCATCAAGCGGTGGCAGAGCTGAAAGTGAAACTAAAAGGAATGCGTACTCAATTTGCAATGTTAACAGAGCATTCTCCAATTGAGTTTGTAACAGGAAGGGTAAAGTCGGTTGCAAGCATTATTGATAAAGCGGAGAAGAGAAATGTACCGTTAGACAGGCTAAGAGAAGATATGCAAGACATCGCAGGCCTTCGAATGATGTGTCAATTTGTTGATGAGATTAAGCCTGTTGTAGAATATCTTAGAAAACGAAATGACTTTGAAATCGTGGAAGAGCGTGATTATGTCACGCAAAAGAAAGATAGTGGTTATCGTTCTTATCACGTTGTTATTAGTTATCCTGTTCAAACAATTCAAGGAGAACAAAAAGTGTTGGTAGAAATCCAAATACGTACGTTAGCAATGAACTTTTGGGCAACAATTGAGCATTCTTTAAATTATAAATATAGTGGACGTTTTCCTGAAGATATTAAAATACGCTTGCAACGTGCAGCGGAAGCAGCATTTTTATTAGATGAAGAAATGTCTTCTATCCGTCTTGAAATTCAAGAAGCGCAGAAAGCTTTTTCAAGAAAGCAAGAAACGAAAGATTCCGAATCATAAACTAAAGGGTGTTGGGCGATGAAATTTACAATTATGTCAAAGGGAGATCAATCATCAGATGCACTAGCAAGCACGATGAAAGAATACTTGCTAGATTTTGGATTTATAATGGATGAAAAGGAACCCGATATTGTAATTTCTGTTGGGGGAGATGGAACGCTTTTATATGCGTTTCATCGTTATTATAATCGATTGGATGAAACAGCATTTGTTGGTGTACATACAGGGCATTTAGGTTTCTATGCAGATTGGTTACCGACAGAAGTAGAGAAATTAGTAATTGCAATTGCTAAAACACCATTCCAAGTGGTGGAATATCCGCTTTTAGAAGTGATTATTCGCTATGTGAATGGGAGTAAAGAGTCGCAGTATTTAGCGATGAATGAAGCGACTGTAAAAAGTGCAGAAGGTACATTAGTAACAGAAGTGGAAATACGCGGAGAGTACTTTGAAACGTTCCGCGGGGATGGCCTTTGTATTTCTACTCCTTCGGGAAGTACTGCGTATAATAAGGCGCTTGGCGGAGCAATTATTCACCCTTCTATTGAAGCGATTCAAATTGCAGAAATGGCATCGATTAATAACCGTGTGTTTCGTACGGTAGGTTCGCCGCTCGTATTGCCGAAACATCATACATGCGTGCTGAAGCCGACTGCAGGAATGAACTTACAAATTACGGTGGACCATTTAACGATGGTTCATCAAGATGTGAAATCAATTCAGTATCGCGTGGCAAATGAGAAAGTACGATTCGTTCGTTTCCGTCCATTTCCGTTCTGGAAACGAGTTCGTGACTCGTTTGTTGCAGATAAATAGAAAGGGTTTATATATTTGAACAGATTTACATTGAAATGGGATATAGACTCGGCTGAGGAAGGAACTTTGGTTAGAGAATTTTTAAAAACAAAAGGGATCTCCAAAGCCGCATTAACGGATATAAAGTTTCATGGCGGATCTATAGAAGTAAATGGTCAACATGCGAGCGTTCGTCATCAGTTGCAAGCTGGTGAAGAATTACGTGTCTTTTTTCCAGTAGAGGAAAGAAGTGAAGGGATGATTGCTGAAGATATTCCTTTATGTATCGTATATGAAGATGATGCAGTTCTTGTCATAAACAAAGAGGCAAACATGTCAACGATCCCGTCTAGAGAACATCCGGCAGGAAGTGTTGCGAATGCGCTCTTATCTCATTATGATAAGCGACATCTTGCAAGTACGGTGCACATCGTAACGAGGTTAGATCGTGATACTTCAGGGCTTATGCTTATTGCAAAAAATCGTTTCGTACATCATCTTTTATCGAAACAGCATCAACAAAAAGCTGTGAAAAGAACGTATGAAGCGATTGTTCACGGTGAGATGGTAGAAAGAGAAGGAACGATTGACGCACCGATTGGACGAAAATCGGATAGCATTATTGAGCGAACCGTTTGTGAGGAGGGGCAAAGAGCCGTTACTCATTTTAGAGTGATCGATAGCGTCAATCATAAGACGCACGTATCACTTGAGCTCGATACAGGGAGAACGCATCAAATTCGTGTGCATATGGCGTACATAGGACATCCGCTACTTGGCGATAATTTATATGGTGGAAAAAGAGATGAAATGAAACGACAAGCGCTTCACAGTACATCCTTGACGTTTTATCATCCTATTTTAGAGAAAGAAATGTCTTTCACTACACCGATTCCAAGCGATATGCAAGCGGTATTAAGACATACTTAAAAAGGGAACAAAATTCTTATGTAACGAAGAATTTTGTTCCCTTTTTCTTAGCGGAATAATATTAAAATTTGATTGTCGCCCGTGCGCTTTATAACGAAAAAGCCACTTTCAGATTTTGTAGCAATGCCATCGTTATTTGGACGACAATATCCATGCGTTTCGCAAGTACCGTCATCACGTACTAACATTTGTCCAATTAATCCGACAGGAAGCCACTCGTTACGGTCTTTTCTTGCTATATATTTGCAAGCTGGATCCCATTCTGTATTTAAAAGAGGTTGTATGTCTTGCGATTCCGTACGTACATATTGACGTTTTCCGAAGCTATCTGTTTTATAGCGTTTTTGCCAACTTAAAGCACCGCTATTTCCTATAAGAGCGGGGGTGGCACTAGATATTCCTAAGATGAATGAATCGTTTGAAGTAGCGATTCGAATTTTTTCTTCGCTACTAAATGTAACGAAATAACCTACATCAATAAAAGTATTGTCTACTGTTTCAAACATTTGCGCAAAATCAGTTCCGCTTGCATTGTAAGAAGCGCCCTCAATGTACATTTCTCCATTATGAGCAAGCCACTTTGCACCGATATTATGATCGGTTTCATTTGTACCGTTTGCAATAAACCAAGAATAAGATTCATCTGCTGCGCCGAAGCGCCCCATAATATGGCTACCTGCAAAATGAGCTGTTGATGTATGATTACCTTCCGCATGAGAAGAGAATCCGTTAGCGATAGTCGCGGTTCCTTCTGCATGTGCTGCTTCGCCTAAAGCGATTGTATGTTTACCTTCCGCATGAGAATAGGAGCCACCTGCTGTCGTTTCACTTCCTTCACTATGGGAACTATGTCCAGTTGCTTTCGTTTTTGATCCTTCTGCATGAGAGAAAGAACCTTTTGCATGTGTCAGAAGTCCTTCTGCATGTGAAGCTGTACCCTCTGCATGAGAGTGAAGACCCTCTGCATATGCATACCGCCCATCTTTTTTTACTTTTGTATTTTCAGATGTAGGGGTCTGAATGATAATCGTTTTTTCTGTTTGTATATCACCTGACGGTACTAATGCTTCTTTAATTTTTTTTACTTGATTTATAATAGCAGCTGGAATGTCTGCTTCCGCTTTTTTATTTATTGCTACAGGGCTGTTTTCTTCTGTATTCTTCTCTACTTGCTCAGAAGGCACAATCTGTTCAATATGAGTAGAGAGAGGTTTATTTTTTTGCTGCATCTTTGCTTTTCTATTATCAATTATGCGTCTCATTACAGCATTCTGTAATGAGACATATTTTGGTCTATCTTTGTTTTTTGTGGAAGCCTCTTGTTCTTCCAGTTCTTCTACAGCTGCAGCTCGAATGCTGCACCAGTTGTTAATTCCGTACATGGGCAGATAAAAAGGCGGGCATTTTCTTTTTTGTTTAGAAGATTTTTTCTTCATTCTGTCACCTCCTGCGACAGTATATGCCGTGTCATTAAAAAAAGATGCACTTTATTGCATCTTTTTTTAATGACTTTACCCAATTTTTATCCCACTTTAATGGACGGGCTGCCCATTAAAGTGGGATTGGTGAGGGCTGATTAAAGTTTCACTTTATATGAGAGACGCCTAAAAGATACGGTAATCCTTACATATGAGTTATGAAATTGGGCGGAATTTCTCAGGGACAAAAGGCAGGGAGGAAGGAACGGAAACAATCTCCATTTCAGGATAACGTAGTCCAGTTAGTTTGCCACCAAATACAGCACCAGTGTCAATATTGACTGTATGATTTACAAAGCGAGGTTCTTTTACGGGTGTATGTCCATATACAACCCAAGCTGTTCCTTTATACTCCTTCGCCCAGTCGCGACGGACAGGTGAACCGTCAGCATGTTTTTCTCCAGTGATATCGCCATATAATACAAAGGTTTGTACTTTTTTATCTTGTCTTCCTATGTAATCTTGCCGAATGCCGGCGTGACACACGAGTAACCTTTTCTCATCGAGTACGTGATATAAAGGGGATTGCTCGTAAAGTGTGATGAATTTTTCTTTTATCATGTTTTGTTTATGAGAAGGCAGTGCTTCATATTCAGCAACAGTTGTTTCGAGTCCATGAGCGATTGTTACATTACGCCCAAGGAAAAATCGGTATAGTTTATTACAGTGATTTCCCGGAGCGTAGTAAGCTACTTTTTTATGTATGACAAGTTCCCATACAATTTCAATCATACGTAATGAATGAGGGCCGCGATCTGTAATATCACCAACAAATGCAAGTTTGCGTTGATCAGGGTGAATCGGTAGACCGCTACTCCAGTTATACCCTAGCTTCTCTGTTAAATTTTGAAACTCTTGTAAGCATCCATGTATATCCCCTATAATGTCATATTTCATATTTAAACCTCCATCATATTTTTCATTAGTATATCTAAAAAAGGATAGAGATAAAAATATACCGTTTTTGTGCTTCAGTTAAACATAAAGATTTTCGTTCTTGAGCGGACGTTTAAAACAAATCCAATCGCTATCATGTATGTGAGTAAGGAACTTCCTCCGTAGCTCATAAGGGGTAATGTGATTCCTGTAATAGGTAGTAGTCCGATTGTCATCCCGATATTTTGAAATACTTGAAAAGTAAACATTCCGATTGTACCAGCGCAGATGTAACTACCGAAAGGGTCATTACTTTCTATAGCGATATGAATCATGCGGAAAATAAGTAGGAAAAAAAGTGCAATAATGACGCTTGCGCCTAAAAATCCGAATTGCTCAGCGACATTAGTGAAAATAAAATCTGTATGTGGTTCTGGAAAGTATACTTGTCCATTTTCCCAACCTTTTCCTTGCATTTCTCCTGATCCAGTAGCTAAGAAAGCTTGTCTTAATTGATAGCCTTGCGCATCATATTTGTATGGAGCTAACCAGCCGTAGAAGCGATTTAATTGATATTCTTGTAAAATGTGTGCTTTAAAGAATTTTGTATGAGTAAAAAAAATATACGTTAATGTAACGCCAGCTGCAAAGATACCGGAAGCTAACCCGAAAATAAAACGCCAACGTATACCAGAAACTAATATCATTGCTGCAAGCATAGCTGAAATTACCATTGTGTTTCCTAAATCAGGTTCCTTTGCGATAAGTAGTAGGGGCGGCAAACTTGTTGCGCATATTTTTCCGAGTAATAAAAAATCATCGTGTATTGTTCGGTAAAAATATTTCTCATTGTGATTTGCTATAATTCGTCCGGTGACGATAATTAAAAACAATTTCATAATTTCAGAAGGCTGGAAATTTCCGATGCCTGGGAGCCTGTACCAAGCGGTCGCACCTTTAATTGTAATGGCACCTGGTACTTGAAGTTCTAGCCCAATTAGTAGTACCAATGCAAAGCTGTATAAATACCAAGCAATTTTTTGATAACGATCGAAATCGATAATCATAATAACACCAATGGCTATGAATCCAATGAAGTACCACTGGATTTGCTTTAATACAAAATTTACATTTTGCAAAAATGGTGGTAAAGAGGCTTGTGCACTTGCAATTGCAAAGCAACTAACAGTCCCAATGGCAAATAAGATGCATAGTAATACGTAGTCTATTTGATATTGAGAATTTGGATCTTTCAATGTATGTATTCCTTTCTATCGCCTAGTAAATATGTGGATTATGTCATGAAAAAAATAATATACAAGCAGACTATGCATACATTTATTCCACTATTTGCGGGAAGTCATACATCACAAGGAAGGAATTCCCCCTTGTGATGGATTAGATTGCATGGAGTTCTTTTGTAACTATATTCAAACAATGAGAAAGGCGAGTATGTGTATCGGTCGTTGGAATGAGTTCTGGATATAGCTGATAAAATGTTGTAGCGTTTTTATACCATTCGCAAGCTTTTAACAGACTCGTTTTGTAATAGTCAATCTCTTGTAGAAAACCATATTTTTTTGAATGTAAAACGAGATGTGAAAAATCTTCGCAACCTTCAAGGTATTTGTGATGTACTTGCTGTCCCGTATGAAGGCGGAAAGAACTTAAAGGTTCCGTAATATAGATTGCATCACCTTTGGAAAGTAAACTGATCCAAGAAGCCATATCCACACTACAATTATAATTTCTACCATTTAAAGTACCGAAAGGTTCTGTTAATAGGCATTTTCGAAAGAGTACAGTCGTAGGTTCACCAATAATATTTTGCCCTAGTATAAGCATACGGTTTCCAAAATCTTTCCCATTTAGTAGAGTATCTTCATCATATAATCTTTTCATGGAGGGGTGTTGTTCAATTATATCTCCATCATCATTAATCCAAGTACGATAAGATGTAATAAGTGCGAGATTTTGATTTAAGTCTTTTTGGAAATAAAACATCATTTTTTCAATTTTATTATTATAAAATATATCATCATCCATTAAGAAATTTATGTACTCTCCATTTGATTGTTCTAAAAGCATAAGGGCGTTATGAAATTGTCCTAAAGTAGAGGGGTTTCGAATGTACGTTATATGTTTATGCTTATGTAAATAATCTCTGTATATTAATTTTTCTGTTTCATTATTTGTGCTATCGTCTCCTACAATAATTTCAATGTTTGGATAGGTTTGTGCTAATGCGCTTTCTAGAGCGATTTTAAAATAATGAGGCCGATTATAGGTTGGAATAAGGATGGAAACGAGAGGCGGATTTTTTATATTATTCATATACAACTACCTTTCGGAAATTTTTTGTGTAAGAATAATATCTTGATAGCTTGTGTATTCAGTTCTGCTACACCATGAACCATAATGGGGAGGAGTCTGCAATTCTAGTCCATACTTATTTAATAGGGTACGAATATCTTCCTCAGGATAGGCAACTGCGAAATTTGGGATCTCTTTATTTAGAACATAACAATTGTCAATTTGATGATAAAAACCTAACGCACTTAGACCTGCATTTAAATAATAGGAAGACTCAGGATTAATTAAAAAGAAAGTAATAAAACATCTCCCATCCTTTTTCAAAACTCGAGAAATTTCACTTAAGTAATGCTCTAATTCTTTCGGAAGAAGATGGGTAAATACAGACGTTAAAAAAATAAAGTCAAATGATTCATCTTCATATGGAAACTTGTATTGAGAAGCATCTTCTTTTCCATCGGGATTGTAGAATTGGTTATATATATCGACATGTTCAAAATGGAAATTGTTACGGCGTGTTGAAATGTTATTTTTGCACCATGTAATTCCCTTATTAAATAAGTCAAATCCATAATAATTACCATCATCGCTTAAATAGTTCATTAATGGAACCGCTATCCGGCCGATACCACAGCCTACATCTAACACTGTTTCATTTGATTTTAAATTGCCAATTTCAATAAAATACTGCATAAACTCTTTTCCAACTTCTTCAAAATGACCACCTACATATTGAACGAGTTCTGGGGGTGGAATTAATGTGATTTTTTTCTCATTTTCGTTCAAAAAATTCACACCTTTCTTATAGTAAAGTAGGAAATTTCTACCTTATATTGAGGGGAGCTTTGCTTTTATTCATTACAAGATTTGTTTTCATGAATTAGTAGTATAATAGTACCCCTCAATTAAATAATTTTTTATTCTATTCTTTTCTCCAAAAAATACCGAAATCATCGATTTGAGTCATAGGAGTTTTTATGTTTCTTTCACTTCTGAAATCTGTTACGGCCTCTGCGCATGTTATCAGTCCATAATCATCAATAATAATAAAGCCACCTATTGAAACTTTATCGTATAAATTTACAAGACTATCCATCGTTGATTCATACATATCACCATCAAGGCGAGCAATTGCAATTTTTTCTATCGGTGCTGAAGGCAATGTATCTTTAAACCAACCCTTTAAAAATTTCACCTGATCATTTAATAAATCATATTTTCTAAAGTTTTCTTGCACTGTTTCTAAAGAAACTCGTAAGTAATCGAATGTGTGCAAATAATCACCGTAATCTTTCGGATATTGTTCTAAGTTAGGTGCGGGCAGACCTTCAAACGAATCAGCAACCCATACAGTACGATCCGTAATGTTGTTTGCTTGTAAAAACCCATTCATAAAAATGCATGATCCTCCGCGCCATACACCAGTTTCAATAAAATCGCCTTCTATATTTTCTCTGACTACAGTCTCCATCGCCTCTTGTAATTGATTCATACGTTTTCGACCAACCATACTGTGTGCAGCTCTTGGCCAATCCTTACCACCTTGACGCTCATTGTTTGAAACATTAGGGTTAACGATTTTTAAATTGTGATTTTCTACATACTGCTTAAGAAATAAAGGAAGTGGGACCGTAACTGGTTCATATGATAGTTCTTTAGATATATGTAACGAAGCAGGTAAGTATGGTTCGTATTCCAACCATATTTCAAATAAAATGGTTTTCTTTAATAGCTCAAGATAAAGCTGGACAGCTGATTTATTTTCCATATAAGTGCCTCCTGCGGAATGTCATACAACATTATGACTATGTAGAAAAGGAAGATTTAATGATTGAATTTAAAAATGAAAAAGCAGTAAAACTAATATCAGTTTTACTGCTAAGTAAAAAATTAAGCGATTTTTTCAATAATAATGGATGCACTCGTACCAAGAGCTAATGATAGCCCAAGCCCTGTAACAATTACTTCAACCAATGATGGAGTTGTCGTAATTTGCGTAATTGCTTGAATAACGATAGGTGCTCCAAGTGAGATTAAACTTGATCCAGTACCTGGTACAGGTACTCCATTCACTTGGATTGTAAGACCTCCTAATGCACTGACTGTTGCAGTATTAGCGATAACAGTAATTTTATAGAATCCAGTTTCACTAATTACGAAAGTATCAGCATCTAATTGAGAAATTGCTGTACCAAACTGAGATCCAACAGTATTAAATGGTAGTGGATCATTAATTCCTAGATCTAAAGAAATCCCACCGGAGTTAAATGCATATAATCCTGCTGGAAGTCCTAGCCCTGATGGTCCAGTTGGCCCAGTCAGTCCGGTAGCACCAGTCGGCCCAGTCAGTCCAGTAGCACCAGTGTCTCCAGTCGGCCCAGTCAGTCCAGTAGCACCAGTGTCTCCAGTTGGCCCAGTTGGTCCAGTAGCACCAGTGTCTCCAGTTGCTCCAGTCGGTCCAGTAGCACCAGTGTCTCCAGTTGGCCCAGTTGGCCCAGTCGGTCCAGTTGCTCCAGTCGGCCCAGTTGGTACAGTTGGCCCAGTCGGCCCAGTTGGTCCAGTCGGCCCAGTTGGTCCGGTAGGAAGGGTAAACGGTGGTATCGGTGGTAATGTTGGTCCTACAAGATTAGGGTCAAATGCACTAGCTGATAAAGACTCATCGGGATTTAATCCATCTGAATAATTATGATTTGACATAAATTCACCTCCATAAAGCGTTCATTATATAGTAGATGCAAAACCGAAAGAAAATGACACGGACATTTGAATTATTGAAAAGAAATCTTAAACTGCTTGAACAATTTAAAAAAGTGGAAAGTTTAGTATATGTATAACATATGATTGATTTGGAAGAGGGTGATTATGTTGAACAAGCAAGGAATTACAATTAGTTTGTGTATGATTGTTCGAGATGAGGAAGAGACCATAGCCCGTTGTTTAGACACCGTAGAGAAAATTGTGGATGAAATTATAGTTGTTGATACAGGTTCCGTTGATCGAACGAAAGAAATTGTAGCTCAATATACCTCTAACATATATGACTTTCCATGGATTAATGATTTTGCGGCAGCTAGAAATTTTTCTTTTTCAAAAGCGACGCAAGAGTATATATTGTGGCTAGATGCAGATGACGTATTATTAGAAGATGCTCAAGAAGCATTGAAACTGTTAAAAAGAGAATTGGATCCTAAAATTGATGCTGTTTCGATGCCTTATCATCTTGCAATGGATTCTAACGGGAAACCTTTATATTGTACAAAAAGAAATCGACTTGTAAAGCGTGAAAAACAATTTCAATGGTTTGGAAAGGTCCATGAATATTTAGCTATTTCTGGTGAAACTTTTAGTAGTAATGTTGCTATTACACATAAAAAAGAAAAAAAGGTAACAAATCGTAATTTGAAAATTTTTCAAGATGCTGTAGCAGCTGGAGAAGAATTGAGTCCGAGAGATTTATTTTATTACGCAAATGAATGTATGGATAACCAAAAATATGATGATGCAGTTCTTCTATATGAAACATTTCTTAATCAAGACGAAGGATGGTATGAAGAGAAAATTTATGCATGTGGTAAATTAGGAGATTGCTATGCAAAGCTTGGATTATGGGAAAAGGCAGTTGAATCTTGTGTGAAGTCGTTTCGGTATGCTATTCCTAGAGGAGAGAATTGTACAAGAATAGGATATATATATATGGAACAACAAAAATATAATGAAGCGATATTTTGGTTTAAACTTGCAACGGAAGTACCAATGGCCACGGAGAGTCCATTTCATAGTCCAGCGAGCTACACATGGCTTCCCTATTTACAAATGTGTATTTGTTATAGCAAGTTAGGAGAGCAAGACAAAGCTTATTATTACAACGAATTAGCAGCTGCTTATGTTCCAAATAATGCTGCAATCGAATATAACCGCAAATATTTTCGGAGTGTTTTTGATAAACAATATAAATCGTTATAGGCAGCTTTTTTTAGAAATGGCTCATCGCGATTCTAACTCTAATAGATTGGCTATATAGTAAAGTATTGGCAATGTAACTAGTACTGGTTATATCTATAGATTTTAGATGAGATTTATATTTTAAATTCAATTTGCATAAGGAGTGTGTAAAATGAATTCCCCAAAAAATTCTTTATACGAAGAAAAGTCTGGGCATTATTATAATGCAGTGAATCCGAATTTATTAAAGCATATAAAAAAGGAATGGAAAGAAGTTCTTGATATCGGTTGCTCGAGTGGTGCATTGGGAGCTGCCATAAAAGAAAATGGCACACGTGTATCAGGAATTGAGGCATTCCCAGAGGCGGCAGAACAAGCAAAGGAAAAACTAGATCATGTTGTTTTAGGTGATATAGAAACAATGGATATGCCGTACGAGGAGGAACAATTTGATTGCGTTATATTTGGGGATGTATTAGAGCATTTATTTGATCCTTGGGCTGTAATAGAAAAAGTAAAGCCATATATAAAAGAAAATGGTGTGATTTTAGCAAGTATACCAAACGTTGCTCACATTTCAGTATTAGCACCGTTACTTGCTGGAAATTGGACGTATACAGAATATGGTTTATTAGATAAAACGCATATTCGTTTCTTTACATTTAATGAAATGCTTCGAATGTTTTTAAAAGCAGGATATTCTATTAGTAAAGTAGATCGTGTATATATTGATCATAAAATGTATGAACCGTTAATTGAGGAGTTATATGGAGTTTGTAAAAAATATCGTCTTGGAAGTGGCTTCATGGCTGAGACGGTCGTATTTCAGTATATTATTGAAGCAGAAAAATCATCGTTATGAGCGCTGCTGAGAAAACGATATTATTTGTTACATGTATAAATGATTCGAAAATGTATGCACAGTGTGTACGACATATATTGAGATTGGCAGTGCCACCAGGATATGTTGTACAGTTTATGCCAATTCGGAATGCGAAAAGTATGACGAGCGGATATAATCAAGCGATTTCGCATCCAGCGAAAT
The DNA here is from genome assembly GCF_022663775.1 of Bacillus cereus group sp. BfR-BA-01350. Taxonomy (NCBI): domain Bacteria; kingdom Bacillati; phylum Bacillota; class Bacilli; order Caryophanales; family Bacillaceae; genus Bacillus; species Bacillus cereus group sp. BfR-BA-01350. The sequence goes on along the minus strand of NZ_JAKUGD010000003.1, from coordinate 153,199 downwards.
ATAAAGTGTATATACACCAAGATGTTTTCATTATGAATGTAGCATTTTTACATGGACTACTGCAATTATTTAACGAACATGAACATCTTGGGATGATAGGAATGATTGGAGCACAATACGTTCCTCCAAACGGGATATGGAACGAAGGAAAAGGAGTTGTTGGAAAGGTAATTGGTTATATGAATGATTTATTTTATATGGCAAGTCAAGAACAGCCGTACCATGAGTCAAAAACATTTATGCCTGTGGAATGTATTGATGGTTTATTGATGGCAACGCAATACGATATTCCGTGGCGAGAAGACTTGTTTGATGGGTTTGACTATTATGATGTGTCCCAATCATTTGAATTTAGAAAAGCTGGCTATACAGTTGGGGTTCCTGTACAGCGTGATGCTTGGTGCATTCACTATCATATTGATGTGAATATGACCAACTATGACAAGTATAGAAAGATCTTTGTGGAGCACTATATGTCAGATGTAAATCAAGACGAATAGAGGGGCTACAAAATGAAAGATCATACAATATTAGTCGTTGTTTGTATAAACAATGAAGAGTTATTTGAACAGTGCGAGAGACAGATAAGAAACCTTTTTGTTCCCCCTGGTTATGTTGTACAAATTTTTCCGATACGAGATGCGAAAAGTATGGCAAGTGCATATAACCGAGCACTTTCATATCCCGCGAAGTATAAGGTTTATATACATCAAGATACTTATCTTATTAATCGTGAGATGTTTTATACACTTATTTCTCTTTTTAAAGATAACGAAAAACTTGGTTTAATTGGAGTAGCTGGTGCTCAGTTTTTACCGAGCAATGGGATATGGTGGGAAGGGAAAAATTTAGTAGGGAAAGTGATTGAGTATAGAAGACAGAATTACCAACTATTAAATTTAGATCAGCTCTTTTATGGGAATCAATCATTTATGTCAGTTCAGGCAATTGATGGATTATTAATGGCCACACAGTATGATATCCCGTGGCGAGAAGACTTATTTCAAGGATTCCACTTTTATGATGTGTCGCAGTCTTTAGAGTTTCAAAAGGCAGGTTATTTAATTGGTATCCCTAATCAAGCAAATTTATGGTGTATTCACTACAACGGGGATGAGTTTGATGCGGATACATATGAGAAGGATCGAAAAGTGTTTGTAGAACATTACAAAGATATACTATCTCCATCATAAGGGAGAGATGCAGGGTGAAAGGAATTATTTTAGCAGGTGGAACTGGGTCGAGATTATATCCCATAACAAAAGTAACGAATAAACATTTGCTTCCTGTTGGACGATATCCAATGATTTATCATGCGGTATATAAGCTAAAACAATGTGAAATCACAGATATTATGATTATTACAGGTAAAGAGCATATGGGAGATGTTGTTAGTTTTTTAGGAAGCGGTCAAGAGTTTGGCGTGTCTTTCACTTATCGTGTGCAAGATAAAGCTGGCGGAATTGCACAAGCATTAGGGCTTTGTGAAGATTTTGTTGGGAATGATCGCATGGTAGTTATATTAGGGGATAATATCTTTTCAGATGACATTCGTCCGTACGTTGAAGAGTTTACAAATCAAAAAGAAGGTGCGAAAGTACTGCTGCAATCTGTAGATGATCCGGAGAGATTTGGCGTGGCAAATATTCAAAACCGAAAAATAATTGAAATTGAAGAAAAGCCGAAAGAGCCGAAAAGTTCCTATGCAGTTACAGGAATTTATTTGTATGATTCGAAAGTCTTTTCTTATATAAAAGAATTAAAACCTTCCGCAAGGGGAGAACTTGAAATTACAGATATCAATAATTGGTATTTAAAACGAGGGGTACTTACTTATAATGAAATGAGCGGCTGGTGGACTGATGCAGGAACTCATGTTTCTCTTCAAAGGGCGAATACGTTAGCGCGGGATATAAACTTTGGTAAACAGTTTAACGGAGAATAGGTGAGAATATGAAAGTTATAGAAACAAACTTTACCGACGCAAAATTGTTGGAACCGAGGTTATTTGGAGATGATCGTGGCTTTTTTACTGAAAGTTATAATAAGAAGGTGCTAGAAACATTAGGGGTTACGCATTCATTTGTACAGGATAATGTTTCGTATTCAGCGGAAGCGGGAACGATTCGCGGATTACACTTTCAAAAAAATCCGAAAGCACAAACGAAACTTATTCAAGTTATGCAAGGGGCAATCTATGACGTTATCGTAGATTTGCGAAAAGATTCACCAACGTTTAAACAGTGGAGAGGATATATTTTAAGCGCAGATAATCATCGGCAATTATTAGTACCAAAAGGATTTGCGCACGGTTTTTGTACACTTGTCCCGCATACGATTGTTATGTATAAAGTAGATGAGTATTATAGTGCCGATCATGACTCAGGGGTACTTTGGAACGATAAAGAATTAGCAATTCCATGGCCGGTAACAAGTCCTATTTTGTCTGATAAAGATCGAATATTACCATTACTTCAGGAATGTGAAGATAGCTTTTGAGTAGGAGAGTTGTTTATGAATATATTAGTAACAGGTGGAGCTGGATTTATTGGAAGTAATTTTGTGCATTATATGTTACAAAGCTATGAAACATATAAAATTATTAATTTCGATGCATTAACATATAGTGGAAATCTAAATAATGTAAAGTCTATTCAAGATCATCCGAATTACTATTTTGTAAAAGGGGAAATTCAAAATGGAGAGCTGCTGGAGCATGTTATTCAGGAACGTGATGTGCAAGTCATCGTCAATTTCGCAGCTGAATCACATGTGGACCGTAGTATTGAAAATCCGATCCCTTTTTATGATACAAATGTAATTGGGACAGTCACCTTATTAGAATTAGTAAAAAAATATCCGCATATTAAACTCGTGCAAGTATCAACGGATGAGGTGTATGGATCTTTAGGAAAAACAGGGCGATTTACCGAGGAAACACCGTTAGCTCCAAATAGTCCATATTCTTCAAGCAAAGCGAGCGCCGATATGATAGCTTTATCTTATTATAAAACATATCAATTACCAGTTATCGTAACGCGTTGTTCCAATAACTATGGGCCGTATCAATATCCTGAAAAATTAATTCCGTTAATGGTTACGAATGCGCTCGAAGGAAAAAAATTACCGTTATATGGGGATGGATTAAATGTAAGAGATTGGCTACATGTAACGGATCATTGTCGTGCGATTGACGTTGTTTTGCATAAGGGACGTATAGGAGAAGTATATAATATAGGTGGAAATAATGAAAAAACAAATATAGATGTTGTGGAACAAATTATTACTCTCTTAGGAAAAACGGAAAAGGATATTGAATATGTGACAGATCGTTTAGGACACGACCGCCGTTATGCGATTGATGCAGAGAAAATGAAGAATGAATTTGATTGGGAACCGAAGTATACGTTTGAGCAAGGGTTACAAGAAACGGTGCAATGGTATGAGAAGAATGAGGAATGGTGGAAACCATTAAAAAAGTAAGGGGTATATAAATGAAAGAACGGATTATCATAACAGGAGCAAATGGTCAATTAGGAAAGCAACTACAAGAAGAGTTAAATCCTGAAGAATATGACATATATCCATTTGATAAAAAGTTACTAGATATAACAAATATATCCAAAGTGCAGCAAGTAGTAAAAGAAATAAGGCCACATATCATTATTCATTGTGCAGCGTATACGAAGGTTGATCATGCTGAGAAAGAACGAGATCTTGCGTATAGAATAAATGCAATAGGAGCTCGAAATGTAGCAGTTGCTTCACAATTAGTTGGGGCGAAGTTAGTTTATATTAGTACCGATTATGTATTTCAAGGCGACAGACCGGAGGGGTACGATGAATTTCATAATCCGGCGCCGATCAATATATACGGGGCTTCTAAATATGCGGGAGAGCAGTTCGTCAAAGAGTTACATAATAAATACTTTATCGTTCGTACATCGTGGTTATATGGTAAGTATGGAAATAATTTTGTGAAAACGATGATACGATTAGGGAAAGAAAGAGAAGAAATATCTGTTGTAGCGGATCAAATCGGTTCTCCTACGTATGTGGCGGATTTAAATGTGATGATTAATAAGCTCATTCATACTTCTTTATACGGTACGTATCACGTATCCAATACAGGATCATGTTCTTGGTTTGAATTTGCAAAGAAAATATTTTCGTATGCAAATATGAAGGTGAATGTGTTACCTGTTTCAACCGAAGAATTTGGGGCTGCAGCAGCAAGGCCGAAATATTCTATTTTCCAACATAACATGCTACGATTAAATGGTTTTTTGCAAATGCCTTCTTGGGAAGAAGGATTAGAGCGTTTTTTTATAGAAACCAAAAGTCATTAACAATTTTAAGTTAATGACTTTTTTGTTTGCCTTTAAGAGGTTTTATGTTACTATAATTATAGTATCAGGTACTAATAACAAGTATAAGTATTTCTGGGAGGATATATCATGGAACTATTACAAGGGAAAACATTTGTTGTTATGGGCGTTGCGAACCAAAGAAGTATTGCATGGGGAATTGCTCGCTCTTTGCATAATGCAGGTGCAAAATTAATCTTCACATATGCAGGAGAACGTTTAGAGAGAAATGTTCGTGAATTAGCGGATACATTAGAAGGACAAGAATCGCTTGTATTACCTTGTGATGTAACAAATGATGAAGAACTTACAGCTTGTTTTGAAACAATCAAGCAAGAAGTTGGTACAATTCACGGTGTTGCACACTGTATTGCTTTTGCAAATCGTGACGACTTAAAAGGTGAATTTGTAGATACTTCTCGCGATGGATTTTTACTTGCACAAAATATTAGTGCATTCTCTTTAACAGCTGTAGCAAGAGAAGCGAAGAAAGTAATGACAGAAGGCGGAAATATTTTAACGTTAACATATCTTGGCGGCGAGCGCGTTGTGAAAAACTATAACGTTATGGGTGTGGCGAAAGCTTCATTAGAAGCGAGCGTGAAATATTTAGCAAATGATTTAGGCCAACACGGCATTCGCGTTAACGCTATTTCTGCAGGTCCAATTCGTACGTTATCTGCCAAAGGTGTAGGCGACTTTAACTCAATCTTAAGAGAAATTGAGGAGCGCGCACCACTTCGTCGTACAACAACGCAAGAAGAAGTTGGGGATACAGCAGTATTCTTATTCAGTGATTTAGCACGCGGCGTAACAGGAGAAAACATTCACGTTGATTCAGGGTATCATATCTTAGGATAAATATAATATTAATTTTAAAGGACAATCTCTACATGTTGAGATTGTCCTTTTTATTTGTTCTTAGAAAGAACGATTTTTAACGAAAGTTCTTACCACGTTATGAATATAACTATAATAGTACACGATTTATTCAGCTACGTATGGAAGTGGGAGGGACGAGTGTGAAGAATAAAAATAAAAGTTCAACAGTTGGAAAACCGTTGTTATATATTGCGCAAGTAAGTTTGGAACTTGCTGCACCGAAAATAAAAAGAATTATCTTAACAAACTTTGAAAATGAGGATCGAAAAGAGGAAAGTAATAGAGATGAAAATGTTGTAAGTAGTGCTGTGGAAGAGGTAATAGAACAAGAACAGGAACAACAAGAGGAGCAGCAAGTGGAAGGGAAAATAGAAGAAGAGGAACAAGTACAAGAGCAGCAAGAGCCAGTGAGAACTGTCCCGTATAATAAATCATTTAAGGATATGAATAATGAAGAGAAGATTCATTTTTTGTTAAATCGCCCTCACTATATTCCGAAAGTAAGGTGCAGAATAAAAACAGCTACCCTCTCATATGTCGGATCAATCATATCGTATCGTAATGGAATTGTAGCGATTATGCCGCCAAATAGTATGCGAGATATTAAGTTGTCTATAGATGAAATCCAATCAATTAGTATGGCCGGCTTTTAAATATGTAAAGGTGGTAGAAACTTTCTACCACCCCAATAGTTTTTTAGTTTACTTCACTTTATTAGATAGTAACGTCGCGTAAGCATTGAATCGCACAGAAACAGCTTAAATCTACAGTAATGCAAGTAGATGTCGATACTAGTCTTGCATTTGGTACAGCTAAAAACGTACAAATTGGATCGTCACCAGGTGGTACCGGAGTACCGTCACCTAATACTACACTTAATACACGTAGCACAGCACAGCTATCATCATCTACGCTTTCCACACGGAAAATTGGAGAGCGGCAGCTAGTAAGGCTTGATGATGGTGCAAATGCTTCAAAAGGTTCTCCAGTTTTTGTGTATAAAATAAAAGGGCGTGTATTTGCTACTGATGCAGTATTGTGTGCACCTAAAAATGGAATTTCACAACCAGATCCACACGTTGTTGTAGAACAATCTTGTAATTCATTGATGAATTTTACAACGTCAACTACACAATGAGAAGAGCCATGGTGTTTATTTTCGTTACAACTCATTAATGTCACTCCTTATCTTCTTGTTTGTATTTACATTAATAAGATATTGGAGTCGAGGAGATTTGGTCACAATCTCAAGACCTTTTTTTTTAAATAGGCGAAAGAAGATAAGGGAAGGTGGAATTATGCTGTTTACAAGTTGGCTTTTATTTTTTATTTTCGCGTTAGCGGCTTTTAGGCTCACCCGTTTAATTGTGTATGATAAAATTACAGCTTTTTTGCGAAGACCATTTATTGATGAATTAGAGATTACAGAACCGGATGGAAGTGTATCAACTTTTACAAAAGTAAAAGGTAAAGGATTAAGAAAGTGGATTGGCGAATTGTTAAGCTGTTATTGGTGTACAGGTGTATGGGTTAGTGCTTTTTTATTAGTTTTATATAATTGGATTCCGATCGTTGCAGAGCCGTTACTTGCATTATTAGCTATTGCAGGAGCAGCAGCAATCATTGAAACGATTACAGGATATTTTATGGGAGAATAATATATTTCCATAATACGAGAAAAAGCGGAGTTTAAAAGAATGAGGGAACGGAAATAAAGAGTTGTTCATATAGTAAATAGACAGAATTGACAGTAGAGGAGATGTTTGCTGTGAGCAATAATCCAAGGCAAAATTCATATGACCTGCAGCAATGGTATAACATACAGCAACAGCACTATGCACAACAACAGGCATATCAAGAACAATTGCAACAACAAGGGTTTGTGAAGAAAAAGGGATGTAATTGTGGGAAAAAAAAGAACACAATAAAACACTATGAAGAATGAAACACTCATGCTACTGTGAGTGTTTTTTATTATACATATAAAAAGCGGTATTTCAAAGGAGAAATACCGCTTTTTACTAGCTAATTTGTGCAACTGTTAATGCTGCAGCACGGATGTCTACAGTTCCAATTAACTCGACTGGTACAATTTGAATTAAGTCACCAGGATTTAAGTTAATCAGAATAACACCACTGGATACATCTACTTCACCAGTACCAATAACGTTAGAACGAACCGCTGTACCTGATCCAGGAATAATGTTTGCTGGTGTATTTAATGATAAGAAGAAACGACCAGCTTCTGGTGCAGTAGGTACGTTATCAAGACTAATTGTTAATGTATAACTGATTTGATAAATACCAGCTCGTAGAATTCGGATGCCATCTCCGACACTTACTGTATCGTTTATTACAGGAACAGTAATATTTGGGTTTGGGCTTACGCTAGGTAATAGTAGTGGTGTAAATAATGAAGCGAACTGAGGTGCAGACGCGTTGAAAGCAAAACCGAAGGCAGGTAGTGTACTAGCTGGTTTCGCCTCGCAATCAATTTTCGTAAATTCGCAATCAGAAGAGAACATGTTTTTCACTCCTTTATCTGTTTCTACTTTCAGTTAATGAAAAGGACAGGTTCTATGTTCTAGACAAGTTCCCAATTTTAAGAAATTTACATAATAATACTCGTTAAGCATGGATTGGGTGGCAGAATTATCTGCCACCCAATCCATGCTTAACTCATTATTTAGTTTTAAATCGTAACATCACGCAAGCATTGAATAGCACAGAAGCAACTTAAATCAACAGTAAGACAAGTGTTAGTCGATATTAATCTTGCATTTGGTACAGCTAGGAATGTACAGATTGGATCGTCGGTAGGTGGTACAGGAGAAGTATCACCTAATACTACACTTAATACACGCAATACAGCGCAATCATCATCATCTATACTCTCGACACGGAAAATTGGAGAGCGGCAGCTAGTAAGGTTTGCAGAAGGTGCAAATGCTTCAAAAGGTGCTCCAGCTTTTGTGTATAAAATAAAAGGACGCGTATTTGCTACGGATGCACTATTATGTGCTCCTAAAAATGGAACTTCGCAACCAGATCCACATGTTGTGGTTGCACATTCTTGTAATTCATGTATAAAACGAACGACATTTGATACACAGTTGAAATCACAATCGTGATGATGATGATGATGGTCTTCGTTACAATTGCAGCTCATTATGTTCACTCCTTCTCGTGAGTTCTGACATACACTATTACAATATGAATGAGATATGGTTGATATTACGTTAATTATCATGATGAAAACAGGGAATTTATATAGGAGGGATGTACATAATGCAATATAAAAAAAGACATCCTTATTTAGTGGATGTCTTTTCAGGTAAATCCTTTCGTACAGTGTACAAAAAACGAGATATATCTAATTTTTTTCCTCTGAAAAATTGTGGAGAGGAAATGTACAATTCTTCTTTTGCACGTGTAATTGCGACATAAAGTAGTCGGCGTTCTTCTTCTAAAGCTTCAGAAGTCTCTGTAACACGATCATTTGCATCTTTTAAAGAAGAAGTATGGGGCAGAATACCATCGCTCGCTCCAAGTAAAAAGACACATGGAAATTCAAGGCCCTTTGCGTTATGAATAGACATAAGTGAAACAGCATCTTTTTGCGGCATTGTTTTTAATGCTTCCATTTCTTTTTGCCCTTGAATTGCTTCATCAATAAATTGTAAATAAGCTGGAATGTCGGTGAAACGATTTGCTGACTCCATTAATTCTTCTAACATTTCTTCTTGTATATCTTTATGCATCGTAAAGGATGAACGATCGTTACTTTGTAAGTACTCTAAATACTTTCCTTTGCCATGAATAATTTCTTTTAATGCTTTTTTCGGTTCTAATTCTTTTATAAATTTAATAAAATCGATACGCTCATTTACCTTTTTCACTTGAAAAGGTTTTAAGTTCGGATTTAATAATAAGAAATGAAGAAGAGAAGGGAAACGGCCTTCACCATATTTCCATTGTTCACGTTCAATAAATGAAATACAATCATCACGCCCGATATACATCGTTGGCAATATGTTTGAAAGTGATTCTAATCGAAATGGTTCAATTACTAGTCGTAAATGATCCAATACAGGCTTAATTAAAGAATGTTCATAAAATGACTGACTCGCACCGTGCTTAATAAACGGGATTTTATGAATGGTAAGCTGATCAAGTAACGAACGGCTTACAGAATGTGTGCGATACAGCAAACAAAAATCTTTATAATTTCGTTCACCACTATCTACTTTTTCTTGAATGAGCTGCAAAATTTGATTTGCTTCATCAAGAGTCGTAGCCGGTCTTGCATAAAAAGGTTGTACACCTTCTTCACGAACAGAATATAGCTCTTTATCAAACCGTTCTTGATTTAGTTTGATAACTTCATTTCCAAGTCCGACAATAAAAGGATTGGATCGATAATTCGTATTAAGGGCGATAATCGTAGTGTTATCAAATTCTTTTGGAAAAGATAAAATAATTTGGTGACTTGCTCCTCGCCAACCGTATATAGCTTGATCGTCATCACCTGCGATAAATAAATTATTTCTTGGCGAAGCTAACAATTTTACAATTTCATATTGAGCATACGATGTATCTTGGAACTCATCTACTTCAATATAGTGGAAACGTTGTTGTAATTGGGTAAGCAAAGGAGCGTTATTTTCTAACATATAATATGTTTCTAATAAGATGTCATCGAAATCAATATAATTATATCGTTGTTTCACTTCTTCAAAACGCTCGTATACTTCTTTAAATTCTTGTTCAACGGGTGTTTTTGCTTTTACATCTTTCGGACGATTTAATTTGTTTTTCTCAAGTGAAATCATCGCGAGCATCGTTTCAGCATCATAATCGTCTTTTAAACGCAATTCTTTTAAAATTTTCTTTATCATAATTTGTTTATGTTTTTCGTTTGCTAAAATTTGCTGATTATATCCTTGACTACGAAGCAATTTTAAAAAGACAGAGTGGAACGTACCGGCAACAACGTAGCTACTTGCAGCATGATTCATACCTGGTAAATTCGCTACACGATTTCGGATTTCTTCAGCCGCTTTTTGTGTAAATGTAAGTAATAAAATATTTCTCGGATGAACTTGTTTTACATTTACTAAATAACCGACGCGAGTTGTTAAAACAGATGTTTTCCCGCTTCCGGCACCAGCCAGTGTAAGAACAGGACCTTCTGTCGTTCGTACGGCTTCTAATTGTTTTTCGTTTAAAAATACATTTTGCTGTTCGAGAGCGCGGAAATACGCTGCATCTGCATCTTCTTCCATAATTAAATGGGTAGATGTTTTCGGAATATGATATGTTGCACGTGGAATATCAGCGTGCGTTAATGATTTTTGTGAAAATTTTTCTTGTGTCATATATTCACCTTCAAAACTATAGCATCAACATTTAACTTTAGCGGAAGAAAAAGAAAATAGCAATGTAAAAAACAGGAGGGGATACCTCCTGTTTTCAAATTACAATTCTTTTGTCATAACGATGTGAGGAATATTTGCTTCCATAAATACATCAGAATTCGTTACATATCCAAGTTTCTTATAGAAATCTTCAGCATGTGTTTGAGCATGCAGCTTCAATTTTGGTAGCGAGTTTTCCTTCGCATATGCTTCAAGTGCATCCATAACAATTTTTCCAATGCCTTTTTTACGATGGGAAGCTAGTACGCAAATGCGTTCCATTTTTCCTATTCCATCAACGGTGCGAAAACGCCCAGCACCAACGGGAACATCATTATCATATATAACAACGTGTATGGAAGTTTCTTCAAACTCATCATACTCTTCTTCAGCAGAAACTTGCTGTTCCTTCACAAATACTTGCTTACGTACAGAGAATGCATCTCTTAGTTGTTCGTCCGTTTGTACGATCTGTGCATGCAAATTAGTTGTTCCCCTTTCCAAGGCGGAATGTTTCGTGTACAGTCCATGTTCCATTTTCTAATTGATATAGTAGGTGGAAACGGTCGATTGGTTGTTCGTAATAGAAATCTTTCATACGTAATCGACCTAGTACATCAGCATGCTCTGCATCTGATAAGCCTTGCCCAATTGTTAAATGAGGTACAAAAGCGTATTCGCGTTCTTGTGTAAAGAATCCGCTATGCATTTCCTCATTTAAGAAAGTAAGTTCAGGTGTTTTTTCTACTTTAAAATAAATAACATTATTAACAGGTGCGAATGAACCAACTTTTCCAACATGAAGGGTGAAAGGGTTCGTTTTACTTGCGATTGTATGTAACTCGTTTACAATCGATTCTAATTGTTCATCTTGCGTCTCAAAGGGTGTTTTCAATGTAATATGTGGCGGAACTAATGCGTAGTGTGGATCATAACGTTTACGCAATCCGTTCGCTTTATCTTGAATCATTTTAGATGGAAAAATTACAATGCCTAATTTCATGTTCCAATTCCTCCCTTTGTAAGTCTAGTTAGATTTTGAGAAAATAACTCTCTTACTCTATTATATCAAATTATTCTGAATACTGCTCTCTATTATTTCATTGATAGCATATGAGAGAAAGCTTTCGGTAAATCAGTTTGCCAATATTTCCACGTATGATTGCCTTCAAACTCTTCGTAATGTGTGATGAAATTTCTATCTGTCAGAAGGGTATTAAGCTCACGGTTCGGCCCTACGAAATCAGATACTTGTCCATCAGTGCGCTTTACAGCTGTTTCTTCTGTCCCAATAACGTGATAAAGCTCTAGCGCCTCCGGATTTTTGAAGTCTTTTGCTAAGTTCATTACTGTTTCATCCACAAAAGGTGATTGCATAACAACTTTACCGAATGTATGCGGATACATAAGTGCAGTCATAAAGGAAACTGTTCCGCCGAGAGAATCACCAATTAGCACACGACCTTTTCCCATTTGGTACGTTGGATAATTTTCATCGATATATGGTGCAAGTTCATGAGCAAGGAAACGAATATACGCAGCGTTTTTTACTTCATTTGGGAAATATTTTTCTTTACGATCGTGTACATTTTTATATGGAATACCGACAATAATTGTACGGTCAATTTCTTCAGTTTCACGAAGGCGCTCAATTACACGGTGTGCTTTCCCAAGCTGAAAATAATCTCTGCCATCTTGTGCAATGACAACTGTATGTTTGTGCAGTGGTGTGTAATTTACCGGTAAGTAAACGAGAAGTGTAACATCTTCTTGAAGTGATGCACTATAAAATGAAATCTCTTCAATTCTCCCAATTGTTTGATTCATGTAGATCCCCCTAAATAAAAATTTACTGTAATGATTGTAAGAGCGACGCTTGTAGTGAAAAAGAAAGAAATATTCACTAATAGGTGCTTTCGTTTCTATTTTACCATAATGGTACGAAGAATCTAAAAAATTAGTATTTAAGTTAGGAAAGAAAACGGATATAATGAAGTGGGATTTTTGACAGGTGAGAGGGGAGACGGAATTTGAAACAAGAAAGGTCAATCGCACTACCATTAGCCATTTCCATTATAGCCATTTCATTCGCAGCAGTTTTTGTAAAGATGTCCTCAGCACCATCTTCCATATTAAGTATGTATCGATTATGGATTATCGTACTTCTTATGCTGCCTATCGTTTGGAAAAAACGGGAAGAGTTTAGTAAGATTCAAATAAAAGATTGGGGATTTTTAATTGGATCTGGTTTCTTTTTAGCACTTCATTTTCTTTTATGGTTTGAATCTTTAAAGCATACAACAGTTGCGAGTTCGACGATTATTTTAGCGCTTCAACCAATCGTATCTTTAGTTGGAGGTTTTTTCTTGTTTAAAGAAAGAACAACATACTCAGCCATTGCGACAATGGCAATTGCGATACTAGGTGTAGTGTGTATCGGTTGGGGAGATTTAGGACTAAGTGAACAAGCAATTTATGGAGATATATTATCCTTTTTAAGTGTAATAGCAGTTGTCGGTTATTTATTTATCGGGCAAACGACAGTAAAGAAAGTATCACATTGGATTTATAGCTTTACTGTTTTTGCATTCGCAGGTATTTTTATGGGGATTTATAATATAGTGTTGCAAGTGCCTTTTACAGGTTATACAAAGTGGGATTGGACCGTCTTTCTTTTACTTGCGGTCGTGCCGACAGTGTCACACGTCATTAATAATTGGTTATTAAACTACGTAAATGCAACAACAATTTCGATGAGTATTTTAGGGGAACCAGTTGGAGCATCTATACTAGCGTTTTTCTTACTTGGGGAAAGATTAAATGCAATGCAAATGATCGGTAGCATGCTCGTATTGTTTGGTGTATCTGTTTTCTTATTGCAGCAACAAAAACGAACAGCAAAAAATGTCGTAAACGAGCCTGTTTATACACAGGAATTATAATGTTAAGAGAGAAAAGAGAGGTTGTGATACTTCTCTTTTTGTTTTATAGAAATACGGGCGTAGAAGGGGAAGGGAAATGGAGTTTCCATCAAAAAAAGATACATGGTTATATCCGATTTTTTTCGTTGTCATGGGAGCGTGTTTTGCTCCTATATTTGCAGGGAGAGAATATTTTCTTTTATTTTTCACAATCCCATTAGCCATAGTATTTATTTGGAGTTGGTTTTCAACAAAATACATTGTTGGAGAAGAAACAATTACTATTAGATCCGGTTTCGTGAAAAAGCGCATATTTATACGAGATATAAAACAAATTTCAAATACGAAAAATCCAATAGCAGCTTATGCCTTATCATTTGATCGACTTGAAATTATTTATGGATCACATCAAACAGAAATTATTTCTCCTAAAGATAAAGAGCAATTCATCAATCTCGTTACAAGTAAAAATACATACATTGAAACAAAGTAAAAGAGTGGCTTCGTAGCCACTCTTTTACTTTGGATTTGTCATATAAGGTTGTACATGAATGATACATAGGTCACGGAACTTTCCTTCAGCAGTTGTGACAATTACGACTGCTCTTCCGGCACTTTTTCCAGTAATCGTTACTGTATCACCTTTTGGATACAGTGTGATAACATCAGCATTCATATTTGTCCAAATAAGTTCGTTATTGGTTGCTTGTACTGGCAAAACAGTGGCGGATAACTCAGTGCTTTGGCCAGTTCTTATTTTCAACTTATTTTTTTCCATATGAACACCGATGACTGAAATAACAGAAGGAGCAATTGAAATTTTAGGTGGATTAGGTTGTATGTTCAAACAAGACGCAGAAGTATTGGTGATAGGTGAAAACTTTCGTGTTTGTTGTTGCTGGAAAGCTGCTAACATGTTGGAGTCCCCTTTCTGTATAAGTGCTGATAGTACTACTATAAAGGAGTAGTGTTACGTTTAATTTAATGAAACATAAAGAAATTGTTAAATTCGAGCAGAAGATTGTCGAACATTGATAAATTGCAAATTTAATTAGTTCTTACCAATCGGGCAGTTATTTCCCACCTAACTCCTTCATATTCGCCGAATTTTGAGGTGTGAGTCTTATTGCCAACAAATAGCGGGATAAAAAGAAAGCTCTGCTATCATAACAGCAGAGCTTTTCCTTTATAGATTATCACTATGTTGTTTTTCGAAATCCTCAAATTGCTCTTCAATTTCTTTTGAAGGCTGTGTTAGTAAACTAACAATTACGATTACTAGTAAACTAATAGTGAAACCAGGAATCATTTCATATAAGGATTCTTTTAAGAATTTGAATTGAGTCCAAATAATGACTGTAGCGGCACCAGAAATCATACCAGCAAGTGCGCCCCACTTCGTCATACGTTTCCAATATAAGCTTAATAAAATAGCAGGTCCGAATGAAGAGCCAAATCCAGCCCAAGCGTATCCAACAAGAGCTAAAATCGTATCATTTTGTTTAAACGCTAATGTACATCCAACTAATGCAATAACAAGTACAGCCATACGGCCGACAAATACAAGCTCTTTATCAGAAGCAGAACGTTTAAAGAAAGTACGATATAAGTCTTCAGTTATGGCACTAGAAGTCACGAGTAACTGAGATGAGATTGTACTCATAATCGCTGCTAAAATAGCGGCTAATAAAAATCCAGTAATAAGTGGGTGGAATAAAATTTTTCCCAGTTCAAGGAAAATTGTCTCTGGATTGGATAGTTTTAATCCTTTGTCTGAGTAGTATGCAATACCGATAAGACCAGTAAACATAGCTCCGACAACAGAGAAAATCATCCAGCTCATACCAATTCGTCTTGCACTTTTAATTTCTTTTACAGAAGAAATCGCCATAAAGCGTACGATAATATGTGGTTGTCCAACATAACCAAGGCCCCATGCGAATAATGAAATAATACCTAATACAGAAGTGCCTTTAAAAATGTCTAATAATGTTGGATCAATTGATTTAATTGTGCTAAATGCTGGACCAAGCCCATTTACATTCATAATTGTAACAGTAGGAACAAGAATAAGAGCAATCACCATAATGATTCCTTGCACGAAGTCTGTCCAACTTACTGCTAAGAAACCACCAAATAACGTGTAAGCTACAACAACGCCTGCAACAATGAATAATCCAACATGGTAGTTCATACCAAATGAATTTTCAAATAATACAGCGCCTGAAACTAATCCTGAAGCTACATAAAAAGTAAAGAAAATCATAATAACAAGTCCAGATACTAAGCGTAGCATATGGGATTTGTCTTGGAAGCGATGTTCCAAAAATTCTGGGATAGTAATAGAGTTGTTTGCAATTTCTGAGTAGGTACGTAAGCGAGGAGCGACATATAGCCAGTTTGCGTATGCGCCTAGTGTTAGGCCGATCGCAATCCAACTACTACTTAATCCAACGCTAAACATTGCACCGGGTAAGCCCATTAAAAGCCAACCACTCATATCGGATGCTCCAGCACTTAATGCCGTTACTGCGGGGCCTAGTGTACGCCCGCCAAGCATATAATCTGTTAAGTTGGACGTTCGTTTATAGGCAAAATAGCCAATTACTAACATCCCGAGCATGTAAATAGAGATAGAAGTTAAAGTTAACATCTGCGTACTCATGTAGTTCCCCTTCCTTTTGTCATGTCTTTTGATGCGTTATGCATATTTATAATCTATCATGATTATTCTGAAAAATCCATATAGAAATATGAATTTTCAGAAATGTAAGCGTTTTTTGATGTCATTTTACTTTTTTAATATATAATATTCATACAAAAAACCTTATTTTTAATAGAGTATTTATTATATTTACATAAAAAGAGGTTGTTTTGTCAATATAATATTGAAAGGAGAGAAAAATAAAATTTTTTAAAAAGTATTGACTTGTGAAAAAAGTTAGGTCTATAATGAGTGCAACTTAAAAAAATGCAAGCGTTGATGAAGAAGAGTACACATGATGAACATGTCAGAGAGCTGATGGTTGGTGCGAATCAGTATGGAATTGATGTGGAATGGGCTTCGGAGCTTCCAAACCGAAACGAAAGAAGTAGGCTTTGGCGACATGATCTCATCGATACAAGAGACACGTATTGTTTTTGATACGGTAAAGTGCGTTACGTTCGTAACGAATTAAGGTGGCACCACGGGAGTACCCGTCCTTTCTATAGGATGAGTACTCCCTTTTTGTGTATAAAAAATTAAATAGAAGAAATCGTTTAAGTAAGAAGAGTACGTATATTGGAGACGTTACAGAGAGCCGGGAATAGGTGGGAGCCCGGTACGGTGCTATATACGGAATGGGCTTACGAGAGGTATGCTGAACAATTATTTTCAGTAGGCAACCCGGGTTCCGCCGTTACAAGGATAAGGTATATATTTTGTACCTGAATAAAGCGGGATGCTTTTGCGTCCAACATGAGGTGGTACCACGGTAAATTTATCGTCCTCTACATATTTTCGATATGTAGAGGACTTTTTTATTTTTCAGGATGAGGTGAAAGGCATGATGACAAAAGAGGAATTTATAAAACAGAAAGAACAAAGAAAAACATTTTTAGTAATTATTGAAGAAGAAGGAGATAGCATTACGCCAATTTCTTTATATAGACGTATGAAAGGGAAGAAGAAATTTTTATTAGAAAGTTCACAGCTTCATCAAGATAAAGGGCGTTATTCTTACTTAGGATGTAATCCTTATGGAGAAGTGAAAAGCGTTGGTACGGAAGTGGAACGAACCATTTACGGCAGGTCAGAAAAGTTGCAAAGTAACGTACTTCAAGTGTTAGAAGAAGTGATCGCGTCAGCTCAAGTAGATAGTCCATTTCCATTTTGCGGTGGAGCAGTTGGTTATATTGGCTATGACGTCATTCGGCAATATGAAAACATTGGAGCAGATTTATATGATCCATTGAATATTCCAGAAGTACACCTTTTACTATATCGTGAGTTTATCGTTTACGATCATTTACGCCAAAAGTTGTCGTTTGTATATGTATGCAGGGAAGATGATTCAGCAGATTACGAAGAAGTATATGAAAGGTTGCAAATATACAAAGAGGAAGTGCTACAGGGAGAAGAAGCGGAAGTAACTGAAATAAGATCAACATTATCATTCACTTCTTCTATAACGGAAAGAGAATTTTGCGTGATGGTAGAAACTGCGAAAGAACACATCGGGGCCGGGGACATATTTCAAGTTGTATTATCTCAGCGTTTGCAAAGTGAATGTGTTGGTGATCCATTCGCGTTATATCGAAAACTTCGAATTGCCAATCCATCACCATATATGTTCTATATCGATCTTCAAGATTATGTTGTACTCGGTTCTTCGCCAGAAAGTTTGTTATCAGTAAGAGAGGATAAAGTGATGACAAATCCAATTGCTGGTACGAGGCCGAGAGGGAAGACAAAGCAGGAAGATACGGAAATTGAAAAAGAGCTGTTAGAAAATGAGAAAGAGCGAGCGGAGCATATGATGCTTGTAGATCTTGGGCGAAATGATATTGGTAGAGTGAGTGAAATCGGCTCAGTTACGATAGATAAATATATGAAAGTAGAAAAATATTCTCATGTTATGCACATTGTATCTGAAGTTTACGGAACATTGCGAAAACGAATGAGCGGATTTGATGCATTAGCGTATTGCTTACCAGCGGGGACGGTATCAGGTGCTCCGAAAATTAGAGCGATGGAAATTATAAATGAGCTAGAGAATGAAAAAAGAAATGTGTACGCCGGTGCAGTTGGATACGTTAGTTTTTCAGGGAATCTTGATATGGCGCTCGCCATTCGAACAATGGTTGTAAAGGATGAAAAAGCATACGTTCAGGCAGGAGCGGGTATCGTTTACGATTCAGATCCAGTAGCTGAATATGAAGAAACATTAAATAAAGCGAGAGCGCTATTGGAGGTAATGAAATGATTGTACTTATCGATAATTATGATTCATTCACATATAACTTGTATCAACTATTAGGCGAATACGAAGAAGATATTGTTGTCGTAAGAAATGATCAAATAACGATAGAACAATTAGAAGAAATGAACCCAAAAGGAATTGTGCTTTCGCCAGGACCAGGAAAACCAGAGGAGGCTGGTATTTGTATTGAAGTAATTCGTCATTTTTATAAGAACGTTCCCATATTAGGTATTTGCCTTGGTCATCAAGCAATTATATCAGCGTTTGGAGGAGAGATTGTAAGAGCAGAGCGCATTAAACACGGAAAAACATCGCGTGTGAAACATAACGGAACGTCAATCTTTTCATATGTGACGCAGCCGCTAACAGCGATGCGCTACCATTCTCTTGTTGCCGCACAAACGAGCTTGCCACAGTGTTTTGACATATTAGCGACAGCGATGGACGATGGAGAAATAATGGCAGTTCGTCACAATTATTATCCGCTCTTCGGATTACAGTTTCATCCGGAATCAATCGCGACAGAAGAAGGCGGAAAGTTAATACGTGCCTTTTTAGGCGAAGTGAAAGAGGAGGAAAGAGTATGAATAACTATCTTCGTAAATTAGTGGAGGGACAACATTTAACAGAAGAGGAAATGTATAAAGCGGGGCTTCTTTTATTAAATGAAAACATATTGGAAAGTGAAATTGCAGCTTTCTTAGTCTTACTGAAAGCGAAAGGTGAAACGGCAGAAGAAATATACGGTCTCGTTCGAGCTCTTCGCGAAAAGGCATTACCGTTTTCGAATCATATACAAGGCGCGATGGACAATTGCGGGACAGGTGGTGACGGTGCCCAAACGTTTAATATTAGCACAACATCAGCATTTGTACTGGCAGGAGCTGACGTAAAGGTTGCAAAACATGGTAATCGTGCTGTTTCTAGTAAAACAGGAAGTGCAGATTTATTAGAAGAACTCGGTGTAAATATTAGTAGTACGCCAAACGAAATTGATTATTTATTAGAGCATGTCGGAATCGCATTTTTATTCGCACCAGCGATGCATCCAGCATTAAAGCGCATTATGAAAATAAGAAAAGAATTAAACGTTCCGACGATCTTTAACTTAATTGGACCGTTAACGAATCCGGTGAATTTAGAAACACAATTTGTCGGCATTTATAAACGAGATATGTTACTACCAGTTGCGCAAGTACTACAGAAACTAGGAAGAAAACAAGCACTTGTCGTAAACGGAAGTGGGTTTTTAGATGAAGCATCATTGCAAGGAGAAAATCATGTTGTCATTTTAAAAGATAATGAAATAGTAGAAACGAGCATTGAACCTGAGAAATATGGATTCGCAATAGTGAAAAACGAAGAGATTAGAGGCGGGAATTCGAAAGAAAATGCAAAGATTACGCTCGGAGTATTAAGCGGAGAAAAGAGTGTTTACCGTGATACTGTTTTATTCAATGCAGGGCTTGCTCTTTTCGCAAATGGAAAAGCAAAGACGATTGAAGAAGGAATAACACTCGCAGCGCATAGCATTGACTCTGGAAAAGCATTAGCGAAACTAAACTTATTAATTGCAGCAAGTAACGAAAAATTAGAAAGGGTGAATTAAAGTGGGGACGATTTTAGACAAAATTGTAGATCAAAAGAAAAAGGAAGTTGCGGCATTATATGAAACATATACACCAGTAAAAGAAAAAAGAAAAACGCGCTCACTTGTAAAGGCTCTAGAGCAATTTACTGTCATTGCAGAAGTAAAGCGAGCATCACCATCAAAAGGAGATATTAATTTACATGTTGATGTACGAAAACAAGTGAAGACATATGAAGAATGTGGCGCTGGTGCAGTTTCTATTTTAACAGACGGTCAATTTTTTAAAGGATCATTTTATGATTTACAAACGGCAAGAGAAGAAAGTAGCCTTCCGCTTTTATGTAAAGATTTCATAATCGATAAGATTCAAATTGATAGAGCGTATGAAGCTGGTGCAGATATTATTTTACTAATCGTAGCGGCGTTAACGAAAGAGAAATTAAAAGAGTTGTATAGCTACGTACTAGGAAAAGGATTAGAAGCGATTGTTGAAGTTCATGATGAACAGGAATTAGAAATTGCAATTCAATTAAATCCGCACGTTATCGGTATTAACAACCGTAATTTAAAAACATTCGAAGTCGATTTAAGTCAAACGGAAAATCTTGGAAAACGATTAAATGAGGAAAAATTACTTTGGATTAGTGAGAGCGGGGTTCATTCAAAAGAAGACATAATCCGCGTTAAACGAGCTGGGGCAAAAGGTGTACTAGTTGGAGAAGCGCTTATGACATCGTCTTCTATTCATACCTTTTTTGAAGATTGTAAGGTGAACATATGAAAGTGAAAATTTGCGGGATCACTGATATGGAAACAGCAAAACGTGCTTGCGAATACGGAGCTGATGCACTCGGATTTGTTTTTGCAGAAAGTAAGCGGAAAATTACTCCAGGGCTAGCGAAAGAAATCATTCAGGAACTTCCAGCCAACGTGTTAAAAATCGGTGTTTTCGTAAATGAATCAGTAGAAGTAATCCAGAAAATTGCAGA
The DNA here is from genome assembly GCF_022663775.1 of Bacillus cereus group sp. BfR-BA-01350. Lineage (NCBI taxonomy): Bacteria > Bacillati > Bacillota > Bacilli > Caryophanales > Bacillaceae > Bacillus > Bacillus cereus group sp. BfR-BA-01350. The sequence continues at coordinate 132,068 of NZ_JAKUGD010000003.1, read as the reverse complement.
TGAATGCGTGTTAACGCATGTGCAACTACATGGGGATGAAGATATTCATCAAATTAGAAGATTGAATATTCCGTCTATAAAGTCGCTCGGAGTAACTTCAGAGAGTGATATGAAAAACGCTCAAGGGTATGAAACGGACTATATATTATTTGATAGCCCTAAGGAAAAGTTTCATGGAGGAAATGGAAAGACATTTTCTTGGGAGTTACTTGCGCATATGCCAAAAGAATTAAGAAAGAAAACGATATTAGCTGGTGGATTAAACACTCTTAATATAGAAGAAGCAATTCGAACTGTTCGGCCATATATGGTTGATGTGAGCAGCGGAGTAGAGACAGAAGGAAAGAAAGATGTAGAGAAAATAAAACAATTTATTATAAAAGCGAAGGAGTGTTCTAAATGAACTACGCATATCCAGATGAAAAAGGTCACTACGGTATATACGGAGGACGATACGTTCCAGAAACGTTAATGCAATCTGTATTAGAACTAGAAGAAGCATATAAAGAGGCGATGGAAGATGAAGCATTTCAAAAGGAATTAAATCATTATTTAAAAACGTATGTCGGAAGAGAAACACCGCTTTATTTCGCTGAGAATATGACGAAGTATTGCGGAGGTGCAAAGATTTATTTAAAACGTGAAGATTTGAACCATACAGGAGCTCATAAAATTAACAATACAATTGGTCAGGCACTTCTTGCGGTGCGAATGGGCAAGAAAAAAGTTGTCGCTGAAACAGGGGCTGGACAACACGGAGTTGCAACAGCTACTGTATGTGCTCTACTCGGATTAGAATGCGTCATTTTTATGGGAGAAGAAGATGTAAGACGTCAAAAATTAAATGTGTTCCGAATGGAATTACTCGGAGCGAAAGTAGAAAGTGTAGCGGCAGGTAGCGGTACATTAAAAGATGCGGTAAACGAGGCACTTCGTTACTGGGTTTCACACGTGCATGATACGCACTATATTATGGGATCTGTTCTCGGACCACATCCATTCCCGCAAATTGTCCGTGATTTCCAAAGTGTAATTGGAAATGAAACGAAAAAACAATATGAGGCGTTAGAAGGAAAGTTACCAGAAGCAGTCGTTGCTTGTATTGGCGGTGGTAGTAATGCGATGGGTATGTTTTATCCGTTCGTACACGATGAAGAAGTTGCTCTTTACGGCGTAGAAGCAGCTGGAAAAGGAGTTCATACAGAAAAGCATGCAGCTACTTTAACGAAAGGAAGCGTTGGCGTTCTCCACGGATCGATGATGTATCTTCTGCAAAATGAAGAAGGACAAATTCAAGAAGCTCACTCTATTTCGGCGGGACTTGATTACCCTGGTGTTGGGCCAGAACATAGCTTGCTAAAAGATATTGGCCGCGTTTCTTATCATTCCATTACAGATGATGAAGCGTTAGAAGCATTTCAATTATTAACGAAAAAAGAAGGAATTATCCCGGCGTTAGAAAGCTCGCATGCTGTCGCGTACGCTTTAAAATTAGCGCCGCAAATGAAGCAAGACGAAGGGCTGGTCATTTGTTTATCTGGCCGCGGTGATAAAGATGTAGAGAGTATAAAACGTTATATGGAAGAGGTGTAAACAATGGGAGTAGAAAAAATGAAAGCAGCATTTGAAAATGGCAAGAAAGCATTTATTCCGTACGTAATGGGCGGAGATGGTGGCCTTGAAAAATTAAAAGAAAGAATTCGTTTTCTTGATGAAGCAGGAGCAAGCATCGTTGAAATTGGTATCCCGTTTTCAGATCCAGTTGCAGATGGCCCAACAATTCAAAGAGCAGGGAAACGAGCACTAGATAGCGGTGTAACAGTAAAAGGCATTTTTCAAGCATTAATAGAGGTAAGGAAAGAAGTACAAATTCCGTTTGTACTTATGACATATTTAAATCCAGTACTCGCATTCGGAAAAGAACAATTTATCGAAAATTGTATAGAAGCAGGGGTGGATGGTATTATCGTTCCAGATTTACCGTATGAAGAACAAGACATTATTGCACCGCTTCTCCGAACTGCAAATATCGCTTTAATCCCACTCGTTACCGTTACAAGCCCAATTGAGCGAATTGAGAAAATTACGAGTGAATCAGAAGGGTTCGTCTACGCCGTTACAGTAGCGGGCGTAACAGGCGTACGTCAAAATTTTAAAGAGGAGATTCATAGTTACTTAGAAAAAGTGAAATCACATACGCATTTACCGGTAGTGGCAGGGTTCGGTATTTCAACGAAGGAACATGTAGAAGAAATGATTACAATATGTGACGGGGTTGTCGTTGGAAGTAAAATTATTGAACTGTTAGAAAATGAAAAACGAGAAGAAATATGTGAATTCATACAGGCAACAAAACAAAAAGAAGAGGCATAAGTCTCTTCTTTTTGTTTTCCGTAATAAATGTTAAAATATACAGAAAATACATATAATTTAGAGGGTGAGAAAGCATGCTAAGACGTAAACTACTATATCTTCTCTTAACTGTACCACTATACGCTTGGCTCATTAGCATGACGAAAATAGAATTGATGGCTCTATTTTTAGGATATGTATTCATCTTTTCCAACTTAAATCGCATTCAAGAGCAATCTATTTTAGAAATATGTATATTTTCGATTAGTATAGAATTATTTAGTATCGTTTCGATTGTATTGTTAAATGAATTATTCCGATGGATCCATTCATTTGAATTCATAAAATTTGGGAATGTTGTATTGCAAGTCATATGTGCTTATATTGTGTTTGTTGTGTTAGACAAAATAATTAGGCAGCAGACAGTTTTTCAGGATAATAGAAAATGGGAGTGATCCAAAAAAGAGCCAAACGGCTCTTTTTTGAAACTGTTGTAAAAACAATTGAAAATTATGACATCTGTTATATAATAGTTAAAAATTGTATTTTAAACGAAATGAGATGATAACATGGCCATATTGTTGGCACTTATCCCAATTATGATGATTTTCATTTGTTTATTTTTATTTAAACAAACGTCATTAAGATCCTCGTTAATTTCTTATGCGGTATGTGTTGGAATCGTTTTACTCTCGCCAACGTTTCAATTAGGGATAAGTGAAACTGTGCACGCAACGATTAAAGGATGGTTAATTTGTTTTATTGTCGGGTACGTTTTATTTTTCGGTATTTTTTTATTTCACCTCATGAACAAAATGGGGTACATTGATCAAGTAGCACGTTTTCTAGAAGAAGTGACACACGATCGTTTATTACAAATGCTTCTTATGTGTTTTGGCATTTGCCCACTAATTGAATCAGTAAGTGGATTTGGAATTGGCTTTATGGTTGCAGCACCTATTTTTCTTTCATTAGGTTATAAACCGTTTCAAGCTGTACTGCTCTCTTTTATCGGCTTACTAGCTAGTTCATGGGGCGCAATGGCAACTGGTACGATTATCGGTTCCCAGCTCATCGATATGCCGCTTACAACACTCGGTACAAATACAGCGCTATTAAGTATCCCGATGTTCGCTTATTTCGTCATTCTTTCTTTACATGTTGTTGGTGGCTGGCAGGCGGTTATTGAAAAGTGGAAGGAAGGATTCGGCTTCTTTCTATTATTTTCTCTCGGAATCTATCTTTCTAACGCATACGTAAGTGTTGAACTCGCAGGTATATTAAGTTCTATCGTTACAATTACATTTGGCTTTCTTATCATTAAATTAAAGGGAAAAAACGAACAAAATCTAATAACAGAACATGCTGCGGCAACGGAAAGAGAAGTATCTATTCTAAAAATTATTAGCCCTTATATATTTCTAACAGTTTGTATTTTACTTTCTCGCCTCGTTCCTGCATTACATGACTTGTTCAGATCATATGCAGTCCTTGATTTAAAATCATACTCTTACAAATTAGAAATGCTGTATTCACCAGGTTTTTGGCTCGGTATGACTTGTTTATTTACTATTATTTTCTTCCGCATTCCATCTCATATTATGAAACAATCACTCTCACAAACGATAAAACAATGGATCCCGTTCGCTATTACAACGACAATGTTTATTGCTATTTCAGAACTAATGGGCGCATCTGGCATGCATTCATTACTAGCAAAAACAGCTGGTGACACATTTGGAACATTTTTCGTTTTCGTTGCTCCGTTTATCGGTGGGATCGGTGGCTTTTTAACAGGTAGTAACGCAGGATCAAATGCGATGTTTATAAAACTACAAATGCAAACCGCGCAAAACGTAGCACTCCCTTGGCAATACGTCACAACACTGCAAAACACCGCATCGTCAGTAGCGACAATTGCTTGCCCATCACGGATTACACTAGGTGCGTATTTATGTAACATCCCGTATCGTGAAAATGAACTATTAAAGAAGACGACGTTAATGATTTTTGGTGCGGTATTACTTATAGTAGTGGAAGTTATTTTCTGGTATATGTTGAGAAATTAAAAATTCTCCTATATTTAGGAGGATTTTTTTTGTTACTGGATAATGCTTTAAATTATGAAAAGCTTCTACTAAATGGATAGGAGATGAAATGTATGCCCTTAAAAAATTATGGTGTGTTAAAAGGTACCGTTATACAATCTAAGATCGGAAAAGGGAAAACTCCTCATTATCAAGTTCATTTACAAGGTGAAGCAGAAGTAGATTATCGCATTGCGATTAACGTAAAGTCGCAAAGTTATCCGTCAGAAGTTTTATATTTTGCGAGTAACGATATTCGGTCAGAGGCGATTCATATTTTACCGACATTACCATTTGGTTTTACAGAAATAAAAAACAATGAACCGAAAGTAGCTTTAGATTATGTAAGAGGAAATCTATTTGACTCAAAACAAATGATTCCTTTACCTGCTGAAAAAGCAGGAGTAGACAATGATTTAAATGAAAAAATAGAACGTTATATAAAACGAGCAATAGAAGAAAAAGCAATTATTTATGCGTTTGGTGAAAGATGGGGACCCGAAGAAAATACACCCGATTCTTACTTTCATTTCGAACCAGGAAACGGGATACACGATATTCACATGAATCAAGGAAATGTAGAGAAATGGAAAGGTGATAATGGCATATGGCAAGACGGAGGAATACTCATTCAATTTGAAAAGGAAGAAGAATGGGTCGGTATTTTTCTTGCCTTCCAATCGCAGTCATGGTGTACCGATGAAGAGGGACATGCTCGTGTGCCGGTTGAGCATTGTGATTATAAGAGGAATAATTGAGAAGAAGAGGGCGTTCAAAAAGAACGCCCTCCTCTTATTTTATAAAACCCAAAACTAACAAGTGTAGAAATACAAGAGAACAATAGTGCTACGCTAGAAAACGCAATGAGGTACATATTATACTTCATCATTTTTCCAATTAGTTGGTTGCTATCATACTGAAACAGTCCCGCTATTATATTGAATAAAAATAACACGATAAACATGACGATAACACCGTCTATTGATCCTTTAATATCTGGTTTGCTTAAAGCGATATGTGCAGAAATACAAATGGCGATAAATAAAAATAGCCAAAAGGAAGGATTCAATACATTATTTATTGTAAATAAGCTCTTTAATAATACGAACGTCGATAAGAGCATGTTTTGCACCATTTCTACATTAATAGAAGTAGTAGCGATTGTTTTTTCGAGAGTTGTATTAAATAAGAAATATGAATCTGGTACGAAATAGCGCATTAAAAGGATTAATGCCGTAATACCGGAAATAATAGGTCCTATTCCAATAAAGAAATTCCCGATTCGTTGATATACACTTTTTTGATTGTACTGATGTTGTACGTAGCCTAAAGCGCCTTGGCTTGTATCTGTTGGGAAAAACTGCGTTGCTACAATTCTATGACGAAATAGTACACACATAATGGCATGTCCAAGTTCGTGAATCGGAACACCGATCCAAGCTGTTAAAAGGAAGCCTTTTCTTCCGAAAGCTCTCGACCAATACATGCGCGTGAGAGATTCTAAATAGCCTAATAGAAATCCAATTACAATGATAACGCCAATTAAAGAAAATAATTGGATTACGCTTTTAAGGAGTATTTGAAAAATTGAGTTTACCAATTCCATTGCCAGTCATCCAATCTGTTAGAAACATTATTTATTCTGTTTCATAATAGCATTTTTTTCAAGATTGCTAGCACATATATTTTCTTTCGGAAGGAGGATTTCAGAATCTTTTTCTTGTAGTCATGTTTTATGTACAAAGTCATATATTGAATTTGTAACACCCTATATGGTATCTGCTTAAGGGGGGAATGCGAGAATGAAATGTCTGGCGTGTCATACAGAAAATGCAACAGAGGCAAAGTTTTGCGGGAATTGTGGACATTCGTTGACGGAGGAAGCCGTAGCGAGTGAAGGTGAGCAACAGGAACGCGTAGCTTTAGCAAAGGAAACTCGACCAAATGAAACGGTAGAGCAAGCGAAGCGATTTGCGAGTGGATATTTTCAGTTTTTTAAACATGCTTTCAAAGCACCGACAGCGATTATGAAAAGCGGCAAGGTTGAAGTGCGAAATGGAATTGTAAGTCTTGTTCTTATTTGTTTTTTAGGAGCATGTATTTTTTATAGAATGATGAGTGCTGGGGCAGCACTTACGAGAACATTAGCGCCAGATTTATCTACTCCTTCTTTCTTTGGAGACTCTATAACAGTCTTTTTATTTTTACTCATTTTAACTTTATTTGTCGGATTTATTATTTTTGTAAGTGGAAAGATGATGAAATCTTCATTTTCATTTCTTGAAGTATTCGGTGTGTGGGGAACGATAGCGACGCCAGCTATTGCTATATTAGTTCTTTCTTTTCTGTTTAGCTTTTTATTAATCTTTTTCTTACCAATCTTATTAGGGCTGGCTACAACGTATATGTCAATTAGTATAATTGTCGCTATAGTAAAGCTAGATAACGGCGGATTAGACCTTATTTATACACTTCTTATCGCAAATGTTTTAATCGGAATTGCAACATTCATTGTACTGTGGTCTTACATTAGTACGATAATTCAAACCTTTACACAGGGATTCACTGGCTTCTAACGAAAAGGTGGTTGAATGTATGTACAAAGTGTGGGACTCAGTTTGAAGGCGGTGTGCAATTTTGTCAAAACCTCGGTATGTATATAATGGCTTCATCTTTCCTGATAGTGATATCCGAAAATTAACGAGTGGGGACTTAACATACTTATCGAAAGAACAATTGAAAATAGAGAGAAACGAAATATACGCAAGGCATGGACATATTTTTCAAAGCAGTCTTGGTATAGAGAAAACAAGTATTATACAGGAAAGCTAACGGATATTGAATCTTATAATGTTGAACGCATTAAATCAAGAGAATAAACACGATAAAAAGGTACAGTGCATAACTGTACCTTTTTATCGTTATTTATCTGAACCAGGATCCCTTGAGAAAAAGATGTGAAAGAGAAATGTGACTTTACTGGATCCTCCTGATGTACTAGCTTGTATATGTGATAAAGGACCAGACGTTAGGGCTGCCTCGGAATGGGGTGGTACGACTATTTTGAGCGCATGATCTGATTCTGGTGAAGCAGTAACAGTAATTGTATCATCAGAGAAGTTTATAATTTTAACAGAACCGACTGGAAAGATGGACTTGCCAGCATGTGATGCTGAAGCGAATTGGGTAGCTTTCCAAATATCTTGCGCAAACGTATCATCGTTAGATAACCAAGCACGAGCGCTATATATTGTTGCATTAATGGAAAATTCTTGGTCAAGTGAGACGGCGGGTTTCGGTTCTTTTGGTTCTTGCGGTTCATCTGGAAGCTGGGCGAGAAGGCCGGCGCACATATATTTCACCTACTTTCAATAGTAACTGTTATAGCATATTAAACATGTTGTTTATAAGGCACGACGGTTACCTATTCACGTATAGGTTTGTGCACCAAATTTGAAGATGAAATTCTCTTTCTTTACAATAGAAGTAGGTGTTATTTCTATAAAATATGGAAAACGTAAAGAGTATGTAAAAAAGAAGGAGTGGTAAAGTGAACTATGTCATTATTGGCGGAGATGCAGCTGGTATGAGTGCAGCGATGCAAATTGTTAGAAACGATGAAAATGCAAATGTTGTGACGTTAGAAAAAGGTGAAATTTATTCGTACGCGCAGTGTGGGTTACCATATGTCATTAGTGGTGCTATCGCTTCAACGGAAAAGTTAATCGCGCGTAATGTAAAGACGTTTCGTGAGAAATACGGAATTGATGCGAAAGTACGACATGAAGTAACGAAAGTAGATACGGAAAAGAAAATGGTATACGCAGAGCATACGAAGACGAAAGATGTCTTTGAATTTTCGTATGACCGTTTATTAATTGCGACCGGAGTACGTCCTGTTATGCCAGAATGGGAAGGGCGAGATTTACAAGGCGTTCATCTTTTAAAAACAATCCCAGATGCTGAACGTATATTAAAAACGTTAGAAACGAATAAAGTTGAGGATGTAACGATTATTGGTGGCGGTGCAATTGGGCTGGAAATGGCAGAAACATTCGTTGAACTTGGTAAAAAAGTAAGAATGATTGAGCGAAATGATCATATTGGTACGATTTATGATGCGGATATGGCGGAGTATATACATAAAGAAGCAGATAAACATCATATTGAAATTTTAACGAATGAAAATGTAAAAGCGTTTAAAGGGAATGAACGAGTAGAAGCAGTTGAAACGGATAAAGGTACGTATAAAACGGATCTTGTTTTAGTATCTGTCGGAGTGAAGCCGAATACTGATTTTCTTGAAGGAACGAATATACGTACAAATCATAAAGGGGCAATCGAGGTAAATGCATATATGCAAACGAATGTGCAAGACGTATATGCAGCTGGTGATTGTGCGACACATTATCACGTGATAAAAGAAATTCATGACCATATTCCAATTGGAACAACTGCAAATAAACAAGGGCGACTTGCCGGACTGAATATGCTGGATAAACGAAGAGCTTTTAAAGGAACGTTAGGTACAGGAATTATTAAGTTTATGAATTTGACGCTTGCAAGAACAGGCTTAAATGAAAAAGAAGCAAAGGGACTACATATCCCGTATAAAACAGTCAAAGTAGATTCCACAAATATGGCGGGCTATTATCCAAATGCGAAACCACTTTACTTGAAATTACTATATCGTTCTGACACGAAACAATTATTAGGCGGACAAGTAATTGGAGAAGAAGGTGTAGATAAACGGATTGATGTGATCGCAATGGCACTCTTCAATAAAATGAGCATTCACGATTTAGAAGATGTGGACTTAAGTTATGCACCACCATATAACAGCGTTTGGGATCCAATTCAGCAAGCGGCAAGACGAGCAGAATAGCACTTTTTAAGTGCTATTCTTTTCGTTAAAGGGTAATCATCATTTTTGTCGAATGAAGACGATTGGGAAATAGTTACATATAGGGAAGGGGATCATTAAAAATGTTTATAACACTTCAAGCAGTTCAAGAATCAGAAAAAGAGATATTACGTAATTTGTACGCACTATATCTTCATGACCTCTCTACATTCACTCCGAATATAACGATTGGGGCAAATGGATTTTTTGAATTCGAAGATTTACATATGTTTTAGGGAAATGATGGAATTACTCCGTATTTTATTAAAGGTGATAATGATATTGTAGGATTTTTATTGCTACTGGAACGTCCATTCTTAAAGAAGGAAAATGACTTTAGTATTCATGACATTTTCATATTGAATCAATACAAGGGAAAAGGAATCGGTAAACAAGTTATTAAGAATGTACTAAAAGAGAAACGAGGGCAATATTTCGTTATCGAACTTGTGAAAAATGTACCAGCCGTTTCTTTTTGGAAGAAAGTATATAGGGAGCTAAACATCGAATTTGATGAGAAAATACAGTTAATCGACGATGAAGAATGCCTCGTGCAAACGTTTAAAATACAATGAGATTGGTGCTCCTAGTATATTACTTTGAAATTTAACTTTATTTTGAATATACCGTTCACCCTTGAAAACATAGTACGTATCGCTTATATTGTCATATAGTATTTAGTTTTTAAACAAAGCAATGAACGAACCAGGGGGCACAGTATGGCAATTAACATGAAAACAATCGAAGAATGGATTGCTGAATCAAACGCAAGACATGAAGAAGACTTTGGAAACGTTGTTGAAGAGATGAAAGAAGTATGCATTGGACTTGATAATGCGACATTAATTTATACGAAAAATGTATTTTGTTTCGGTAAGAAAGTAGAAGTATTGTTCTTCTTCCAAGACCATGTCGTGATCGGACAAGAAAAAGACGAATATGTTGAGATTGAAAAATTAAAGTATGATGCTATTACACATAGTAACTTAAAAACAAACGATAAAAATACAACGCTAGAATTAAAGTTTGCTAACGGACAATCTATCCATTTAGATAGTTTAAATGATAACTACGGTACGAAAAACTGGTTATTTGCGAGACAAATTAAAAGTATCTTTAAATTAATCTAGTAAAAAAGCAGACCTCAAAGGGTCTGTTTTTTTTTACTTGGTCCCTATTACACAAAGGCATCCTCTTTCTTCATAACATTTCACGCTTGTAAATCCTGTTTTATAAAATAGGTTTACTAATTCTTCATTCGTTTTGCATTTCTCCATATGATATTGAATTTTGAAAGTTTCAGCCACTAATAAAAAGGATCCGTTCGGCTGTAGGACGCGGAATACTTCTTTTATATCTTGTTCCACATCAGGCCAGAAGTAGTGTGTTTGAAAAGCGGTAATGAGATCGAAGAAGTTCGTATGATAGGGAATAGAAGAAACGCTTGCTTGTTGAACAATGACTTTTTGTTTTTGAACATCCTTTATATTCGTCTGTATCGAATTTTTTACAGCTTGATAGGAATAATCAATCCCGTATATTTTTCCAAGTGGAGTTCGTTTTGAAAGAGTGTGTATCGTTTTACCGCCGCCACAACCGATATCTAATATAATTGCCTCTTTCTTTATATGTACTTTTTGTAATGCCCAATTGGTTAGTCTCGTATGTGCACTGTTCATAATACAAAGCATGGAAGAACCAATTGTCCCCCGAGGATTTTTTGCTTGCTGGATTAATCGTTGTAAAATGCTCAAGTTAAACTCTCCTTTTATGTAAGAATATATACTCACTTCTCTTTTTATTAAGTAAGTCCTTTAAAAAAAAGCACGCCGATGAGCGGCGTGCTTCTAATTACGCAAATCCCCTTTTAACCAATTCCGCGCTCGATAAGCTCCAACAGGAACTTGAATAAGTGACGTTTCATTTCCAGCATCTAGCCCGTATAACTGATCACATGAATTTGTATCAAAACTAAGTAAAGGATGCCCGCCCATCCCCATTGCGGTCGCTGCAAAAACGAGTTTGTGAACGAGCATACCTGCTTCCATTTGATGAATACGGTACCCTCTATAGCCTAATGCATTTGTATAGTAATCTTTCTTTCCGACTACATGTAAGCAAAGTGGTACTTGAAAAAGGTTTATGTTATCCATCGTCATACTAGATTGAAGGGGATAACGAAGGTCTCCGTACCGAATTGGCTGGATGGAATGAGTTTTACTGTTATAAGCGTAAGCACCGTTTTTTATATCTTTTACGTTATAGAAACACCCATATAATGAGACGCGCGCATTTTCATTTACATACTTACCATCAAGGTCGTTGGAATAAGGGAAGGAGAGACTCGCTTCTTGTAGTAAAGTAGCGAGCTCGGCCGCATCCCATTTCGTTAAAATAAAGTCAGCATCAGGGGAATACCGTTTTCTGCAAAGTTGTAAGAAATCATAAGATAAACGTTCTACTTTTGGCAGCTGTACAGCGTGCGCATGATGTTGATAGTGCTCTTCATGAGCTAGTGTTTGGAACTGTGCTGTCGATTCGATCATAGAAGCTTCATTTATTTTTGTTATCATCGGATACTCATTTACATGCTTTGAGCGAACGAAATGTTCATGTGCTAAAGGCGGAATTTGTTGTAATAGCTCATGAGAAGTAATTGTTTTATGTTCACGGTAATCATTGTGAAACCAATTAGATTGCGGTTCTGTACTGAAAGGAACGACAGCATACACGCTTTCTTCTCCTTCTGACAGTCCGAGTAAATGATTGATTGCACGGTCTAGAAACTGAAAATACACACCATTTGTGTAACCAAATTGTTTGGCACATTCCAGTAATTGGCCGATGAGAACACCGCTATCTAACCCTTGAAGCCGATACGAAAAGTTATTGTATTTAAAGTAGTTTTTCCAAAACATAGTGGATACGAATGCAGCACCAAAACAAGATTGTATGTTACAACGATTGCCGAGTGCTTCTGTAAGGTAAGAATCGAAATTTCCTTCGCGAAGTAAGATAAGTCGGTGATGCGCGGCGTCGTAATGGTAAATGCCGTCTGGATAATCGTCAATTTTTAAATATATATATAATTCATTTGGATACAAAGCGCCGCCGGAAGGGATAGATCTTCGAAATAAAATTTTCTCGCTATTTAGCTGACATAACTGGGTTAAACCAAATGAACACCAAAGATAATGACCAATCTCATCTAAAGTAGGTGTAGTAGAAGAGTTAGGTAAAGATAATGGGATTTCTAAAGAGAGAGGGATAATAGGTAAGTTTCGATATAATTTATAAGGAAGCGGTGCATCTTCCCAGTCTATTTCATGATTTGGCATAATTTCATCGATAGAGAAATGGAGATGATGTAAAAAAGTATCTAGTTGCATGAAATCCCCTCCTTTACTATGGAAACGGGTGCGGATGTGGATTTAATTGTTCAGTCGTTAAAGGTTCGTCTGTATATCCAAGTGTCATCGGTACGGTATACACTCGATCTAGCCCTGTAAGTCGAGTGAGATGGTGACCGAACGTCATCGGTAGCATGCCTGGAATAATGACTTTTACACAATGTAATCCGTTTTTTTCTATAAGAGGTACTGTTTGATTTACAACGATTACGTCAAGTCCAGATTGCTGCAGGCGGTTTAAAAGTTGATGAAGATCGGATGTTAAATCTAGATTAACTGATTGTAATGTATTCATTTCTTGGAACGATTGCACTGGTGCATCGTCACGTAAAAGGAAGTGAAGACGTTCTTCTGCTTCTTTCAATCCATACAGCATACTATGGTCTTCCATTTTATTTACGAGATAAGGGTCTTGTAAGCAATTTTCGTAGTGCTCTCTTTTTTGTTCGAGTTCATCGTCTGTTATAAGTAACATGCCTGCTATTTCGTGAATGGCACTCTTTAAAGCGCGGACTGGGTCCAAATGAGAGCCTCCAGCACAAACGACATTCATTCCATTTTCACGCGTATTTTTTGCAATTACCCATAAGCTCGGGATGCCGTGTTCCATCGTTGCGTTAAAAGCATGCAATTCATAACCAGTAATCGTGTACAGCCGCTGAATCATTAGTTGTAATTCTGTATCATGTGCTGAACTAAGATCAAGGCGGGGAAGAGGTAATTCAGCGTACCAAGTGAGCAAAAAGGCGTCACGCTCTACAATTTCTAAAATGCCGTGAAAAATTGCTTCTTCTAAACTACCACCAATGGCACAGCCATTTGATGTTTCATATACGTAAGCATCTCGATGACCGAGACTATAATAAGCGATTGATTCAGGAACTAAAATTGGACGGTTTTGTGACAAGGAATATCCCCATACCCAGTTTTGTTCATAGTCAGGGTCAAACGGTTTAAATGGAAAACCATCACGATTATAGTGTTCATTTGTATGTACACCGAGCGTAAGGGGATTTAGTGCATGATCCTCTAAATCATGAAAACTACCATGCACATTTGTCTTTTTCCCTCGAGGTGACATACCACAATAACGTTCTAAACCTTCTAAAATAGCAGTTGCTTCACTTATTGCAAATGAAAGAGTTCGGCCTGCAACCCCTTCATTTCCAAACATTAATGGCATGTTTATAATAACGTCAGCAAATGGTAATAAAGAATGCTGCATTTTTCCGTTCAACATACCGACTCGGTAATCTAAATAGTCCTTCGTTAAAAATGTGTTTAGTTCATGAATGGAACGACAGCGATATGTTGCATCATTTGTTTTTAAGCTCGGTTGTAATGAAATCAATGCTGCATCTGCTGTGTCATCAGGTAAATTACTACATACAGGGCAGAGCGGATCTGGAAGAAAAGAATGCCGCGTACATTGCAGTGTTTGTAAGTTTAGTAAAATGAGTTCATTTCCTAAAGAAGGATGATTATGAGTTAATATTTTCTCTGTTTCTGCGCAAATCAGATGGCACATTTGCAGAATGCCATTTTGGGTGCCACGTACATCACGCCTCGTTACGTTTTCTTCCTTTACCGCATATTTTCTTTGTAGCTCCCACATTTCTTTTTGATCAAATCCAGCGATAAAGCGTCGTCCATCGGCACAATGAGTACATCCCGCTGCAAGAGGATGAATATAAGGACCGATAACCCCTTCACCAAATGAAGTAAAACCACGTAGCCACGGAATATGATTTGACCGGAAAGTTAGCTCAGCGTCATGATGAATCGTAGAAGGAGAGCCGTCGTGTAATACGAAAGCGAGGTCGATATTTTCAGGGAGTTCTTCTGCAATTGTATGTTGGCGAATGATGGAATATTGTTTGCATAATTGATCATGTACATAGTCTGCAAGAAGGCCATCTCCTATAAGTAATATATTTTGAGTCATAGACCGTCCTCCTTTGCAATTAATACCCCGTACACACCATCTAAGTTTTCTTTCAAAAATGATTCAATCGCTAAATCAAACACGAATGGATAAAAATGATGTTCTTCTAAATGTTGCAAGGCAAGCTGTAATGATTGCACACCTGGAATTTCTTTTTCCGCTTGTATTTCCACTCTAAAAGAATCTGTGTTATATAAAATAATAGATGATTCAGGCAAAATATTAGTGCTGTAAGGAGTCTCTTCATTTTGAATATGAAGAAGCGATAGTTGTAGTGCGTTTCGTAACGCTAACGTCATATTAATATTAGATGCACCATACCATCGATCATGTATACCAACCCAAACGACTGGAAAGCTGAGAATATCTTCACCCATTGCGATTTTAGGTGTTTCATGAATTGTAGCGAGGGCATCGTAATAAAATCTACAATGTTTATCATGAATGTCCGTTAAGTCGACCGTCGTAATTTCTTCTAGCATATGTGATTGTCGTTCATACAGTTTGTGATTTAAATGTTGTTGTAATGCCCGGTATACACCCTCTGTCATCGTTTCTCCAGCGCCAATACCAATATCGTTATGTTCAGGGATAAGGCGGTGTATAATTTCTGCTACATAGGTTTCAATTCCTGTTAAACCAGCTTCTCGGCGCGCTTCGTTATGAGTCAAACCAGCGCAAGTCATAAGAGGCAGGAGGGAAGTTGGGCCATCTAATAGCGGTGTAGCTACTTGAATATTGCATTGTGATAATGGTAATTGATATAAATCTTGTTCATCCCATACATGGAATATACCAGCTTCTTTAGAAGTTAATGAATCGAAAAAACGGAATAATTCAGTTGAGGTATGTTGGTTAGACCGATGCTCAAGTTTTTCAGAAAGGTTTTCTATCGTATCAATTGTAAAACTTTCATCAGTGGCGAGAGGATGTTTTATAAAAGGATGCCATGTTCCTTCAAGTGTTTCATAATTTAATAAAAAGAATTGTGGATTCTTTTCTCGATGTGAATCATCAGCAACATGTTTAAATAATTCAAAAACGATTATATTTGCTAGCATTGCGGATGTAATAGGAGAGAAGGCGGCTGATGAATTTTCATTTTGTAAAGTTGTTTCATGTAGCCGATGCCATGCGGACTCCCAGCATTCTTCATGATTAGTTGTTACGACAGGACCAGCTAAACCAACTGTTGATAAACAGACAGCAGGTATGAAGTTCTTTCCTATTTCCTTGCAAATCGCATGAACTGCTCTTAGTCCTTCGATATCTCCATTTTGCGAAACGTATAAAATCCAGTCAAAAGGCTCGAACACTTCATGCAGGGGACGATCAATTGTTGTATCTATTTCTTGAACAAGTACAGCATCATCTACTTCATGCGCAAGTTCTACTAGCTCGTGAATACGGTCGTAATTCGTTTCTTCATAATCTGTCACAAGGTAATGAAAGGTAGGTAATCCGGATTCTAATAAAGAAGAAACTAAGGAAGTAAGCATATCTCCAGAGCCGATTATAAGTACATTTGCATTGCGGTACGTTTCGAATTTTAAAGCGCCTGAATGAGAATCTGCTTCTAGAAATTCAATTTGCGAAGCATATCTATCAAGTAATGCACTGTTTAATTCATGAGGTGCATCTTGACTTACATCACGGACAAACCCATTTGTATATAAAATCTCTCCAATTTCAAATACACGATTTTGATAGGGGAGAGGGAGACCATCCGTTATTTCTGCTAAAGAATAATTACCGTTAAACATTGGCATTAATTTTTCAATCCAGTTATAAATTCCGTCACCGTCCATACGAAATGAACTGGCGTTATTTCGAAAATAGACACCCCCGTTTGAGTCGGGGAGGAAGAAAGTATCTTTATTTGCTTTTAGTTTTGCATGTGCTGGAAGGTTACTCATTTTAATCCTCCTTACGTTTTAGGCATACATTATTACCTTATGTCATGCGATTTGTCCCGTATGAATGCAATAAAAAAAGCTGTAGAATGATATATTCTACAGCCTGTAATAGATTATGAATCTATCAACCTTCTAATAATAATGATTTTGGATCTTCAAGCATATCTTTAACAGCAACAAGGAAGCTAACTGCCTCTTTACCATCAACAATACGGTGATCGTAAGATAAAGCGATGTACATCATTGGGCGGTTTTCCATACGTTCGTTATCGATTGCAACTGGACGTACTTGGATTTTGTGCATTCCTAAAATACCAACTTGTGGGCTGTTTAGGATCGGTGTTGACATTAGAGAACCGAACACACCACCGTTTGTAATTGTAAATGTACCACCTTGTAGTTCTTTTAGTGAAAGTTTGTTATCACGTGCTTTTTTACCTAATTCACGAATTTCGCTTTCGATTTCAGCGAAGTTTAATTGGTTCGCATCGCGTACAACTGGAACAACTAATCCATCTGGAGCTGCTACTGCAATACCGATATCATAGAATTTTTTAATGATAAGCTCGTCGCCTTGAATTTCAGCATTTAATAATGGGAATTGTTTTAATGCTGCAACAACTGCTTTTGTGAAGAATGACATGAAACCAAGACGTACATCATGTTTTTTCTCGAAAGCGTCTTTACGCTCTTTACGTAATTCCATGATTGCAGTCATATCAACTTCGTTAAATGTTGTTAACATTGCAGATGTTTGTTGAACTTCTACAAGACGTTTTGCAATTGTTTGACGGCGGCGGGACATTTTCACGCGCTCAACTGGTTTTTCGAATTCAGTTTTTGCAACTGGAGCAGGAGCTGGACTTTTTGGAGCAGCTGGTGCTTCTTTTGGTGCTGCAGCATGAGCTTGTACATCGTGTGGTCTCACACGTCCAAGTGGATCTGTGCTACGTACGTCGTTTAAGTCGATTCCTAATTCACGAGCCATTTTTCTAGCAGCTGGTGATGCGATAGGACGGTTTGTATTTGGTAAACCTTGTAAAGTTGCAGTTTGTTCAGCACTTGGTGCCGCAGCTTTTGGTGCTTCAGCTGTTTCTTGTTTCGGTTGCTCAGCCAACGGTGCAGGTGTACTTACTGCAACTGGTGCTCCGTTTGCGTCTAAAATTGCGATAGTTGCGCCAACTTCAACTGTATCCCCAGGTTCGCCTAGTAACTTCGATACAATACCTGAATCTTCTGCAATGATTTCTACATTGACTTTATCAGTTTCAAGCTCAACAACGCTGCCACCTTTCTCAACTTTGTCGCCTACGTTGATAAGCCATTGTGAGATAGTTCCTTCAGTAATAGATTCTGCAAGCTCAGGTACTTTAATTTCGATCATTTTAAATGTCCTCCCCTTATTTGCCTAACGGTGTGTTTTTTCTTCTTTTGTCTTCGGTAATCTCCATTTGTTAGCCTGACCTTGGGCAGAATATCTGCCCAAGGAACAAGCTAGAAAACTTCATTGTTACTTTTTAGTTGCTGAAAACTTCAATTTCTAGTTTATCTTGACGGAAGTTATACTTTACATCTAAAGCGTGTGCAACAATTAGTTCTTGCTCAGCTTTGTGAGCGAATGGATCGCCGCCAGATGGGCTAGAGCGATCTGGACGTCCGATGTAACCTGTTTTTACTTTATCTCCAGCTAGTTCGAACAGAATTGGAGCCATGTAATGCCATGCGCCCATATTACGAGGCTCTTCTTGAACCCAAATAATTTCTTCTAAGTTTTTAAAGCGTTTAATAATAGATTGAACTTTCTCAGCAGGGAATGGGTACAACTGTTCAATACGAACGATATGAATTTCATCTAAGTTGTACTCATGCTTACCAGACTCGATTTCTGCTGCTAAGTCAATCGCCATTTTACCTGTACTTAAAACAAGACGTTTTACTTTGTTTGGTTTCATGCCAAGGTTTTCTTGTTCTAAAGCAGGTTGGAAACGTCCTTCGCTTAACTGACTAGCAGTTGAAAGCGTAAGTGGGTGACGTAATAAACTTTTCGGAGTCATCAGTACTAATGGTCGAACAGCTTCTGTTCCTAAGATAGATGCTTGACGACGCAGGATATGGAAGTATTGTGCTGCACTCGTTAAGTTTGCAACTGTCCAGTTGTTCTCAGCAGCTAACTGTAAGAATCGCTCTGGACGTGCACTAGAGTGCTCTGGCCCTTGACCTTCATAACCGTGTGGTAATAGAAGAACTAAACCAGATTTTTGACCCCATTTTGCTCTTCCAGCTGAAACATATTGATCAAATAATGCTTGCGCAGTATTTGAGAAGTCACCATATTGCGCTTCCCACATAACAAGCGTTTCCGGAGCGAATACGTTATAACCATACTCGTAACCAACAACAGCAGCTTCTGATAACGGACTGTTATGAACAGAGAAGGAAGCGTTGATGTTTGGTAAGCGGTGTAATGGTGAATATGTTTCATTTGTATCAGTATCGTGTAATACGATGTGACGATGCGCGAATGTACCACGCTGTGAATCTTGCCCAGTTAAACGAATTGGCGTACCTTCTTGTAAAATAGAAGCGAATGCTAATGACTCAGCAAGTGCCCATTCAATTTTACCGTTCTCTTCAAGAGCATCTTTACGGCGCTCAAGAATTTTCTTCACTTTCGGATATACGTTAAAGCCTTCTGGCCAAGAGAGTAGACCTTCATTAATTGCACGAAGTGAGTCAAGCTCAACACCAGTATCAATTGGCTGAATACCTTTTGCAACAACATCTGGCACTTTAACGTGAATTGTTGCATCGCTCGTATCAGCTGGCGGTACTTGTGCATAGTCAGATTTTAATTGCTCTTGCGTAAACTGTGTAATTGTTTCAATTTCATCTGCATTTAGAACACCAGCAGCTTGTAATTGATCTGCATAAATTGCTCTTACAGTTGGGTGATTTTTAATCTTTTTGTACACTTGTGGTTGTGTAACTGCTGGATCATCCATTTCGTTATGACCGTAGCGGCGGTAACCAATTAAATCGATTAAGAAATCTTTTTTGAACAACATGCGATATTGAATCGCAAGGTTAGCAGCAGCAAGACAAGCTTCTGGATCATCAGCGTTCACGTGAACAATCGGAATATCGAAACCTTTTGCAAGGTCACTTGAATATTTCGTAGAACGAGAATCATAGCTATCAGTTGTAAAACCAACTGCATTGTTTGCAATAACATGAATTGTTCCGCCTGTTTGATACGCGTTCAATCTACTTAAGTTCAATGTCTCAGATACAATACCTTGACCAGGGAATGCAGCATCACCATGAACTAAAATTACGAATGATTTTGAAGTATCTTGTTCTGGAAGACCAGATTTTTTACGATTTTCTTGAGCCGCACGTGCGAAACCTTCTACAACAGGGTTAACGAACTCAAGGTGACTTGGGTTATTTGCTAATGTAACGCGAGTGCTAACTTCTTCGTTACTAACGACTTGTTCTCTACCTAAATGGTATTTTACATCGCCAGTCCAACCAGAGTTTGCTACTGCGCCTTCTATTTTTGCATGTTTGAACTCAGCAAACATGTGACTATATGGTTTTTCTAATACGTGTGCAAGTACGCTTAGACGACCGCGGTGAGCCATACCAATCATGACATCTTCTACGCCGTTCTTTGCACCTTCTAGCACAATTTCATCTAGAACAGGTACAAGCATATCAACGCCCTCGATAGAGAAACGCTTTTGCCCAACGAATGTTTTATGCAAGAATTGCTCGAAACCTTCAACAGCTGTCAAACGTTTTAAAAGAGCAGTTCGTTTTTTATTTGATAGTGGTTGACGCAATGAATTTGATTCCACCATTTGATGCAACCACGCGCGTTCTTCACTATCTTGTATATGAGAAAATTCATAAGCTAAAGATTGTGTATACACTTCTTTTAATCTATGAATTACATCAAGTGCAGTGTGAATACCTTCTGGTGCATCTTGCCATACTGTTTTAGCTGGAATCGCTTTCAAATCAGCATCGCTTAGTTCGTTCATTGCTTTTTCAAGAAGAGATTGTCCATTTGCAGCATCCTCCATCGGGTTGATGTGAGCCAACGTATGCCCGAAAGAACGAATCTGTTCAACAAGCTGAACGACTTTAAGAATCTTTTCGATGTTACCTGTGTTTTGAGGAGAAAAATGTGTTGCTGTGTTGTCCCCTGTTACGACATCATCTTGAAACGAAGGAGCTCCAAAAATTTCAAAAAGCTCTTGTAATTCCGGATCAACAGAACCTGCTCCAGTTACGTAAAGATCATACTGTTCAATAACATAACCAAGGTTCGGACCGTGGAACTTGGCCCAAGGGTTTG
This sequence comes from Bacillus cereus group sp. BfR-BA-01350, assembly GCF_022663775.1. Classification (NCBI taxonomy): domain Bacteria; kingdom Bacillati; phylum Bacillota; class Bacilli; order Caryophanales; family Bacillaceae; genus Bacillus; species Bacillus cereus group sp. BfR-BA-01350. Next base: position 111,092 of record NZ_JAKUGD010000003.1, on the reverse strand, counting down.
TCGTTGTATTCTTCCTCGTCATTTGTTTAAACCTCCCAATGCATATAATCCTTTTTCCATACAAAAAGGTGCATTTTGCTCTTTTCAATAATTGATGAACCAATAATCAATGTAAATGTTTTTCTTTACTCTTATGTTATTACAATAATTTACATAATACCAAACACTATTACTTATCTGTTTTGTAAAAAAACATTCACAATAACTTATCACCCAAGTTAATCTTTCATGTTATAAAGTAATTTTACAGAAAAATAGGGTGGATATATTTGGTATACCTATACGAATAACTAAAATTGTTGCATGTAAATATAAGTATAATAGTTAGAATGTTTCGATAAAAATAAGTTCGAATTATGTATATTGAAATAATAAGCGCTTTCATTGATATTATACAACAATATAACGGAATATAGTATAAAAAATAAAAAATTATGAATTTATCGTAAACTTTATTTAGATAGTGTTAAATATTGAAAGGAAAATGAAGGATTTCTACAAAAAAAGTTGCTAAACATAAAAAATGCTTTATAAACAGTTAGTTTCTATAAATATGACGAAAAACACCGTAAAACCAATAACACATTTCGCCGAATAAAGGGATAAATGAAATATTTTAAAAGGATAAAACAAATATGGAGATATTAAATTTTAAAAAAAGAGAAGAGGAGATATAGTAACTGTTAGTTACAGTGTTCCGTATTTTGTTTCAAAATAGACGTGCTGAAATTAAAAAGTTTCTTCTATATAAATAGAACGAAAAATAAACAAAACGGATGTAAAGGAAACTTGACGTAAAGTTTCCTTTACGTATATACTCGTTATAAGGAAGGAGGGAGAAATTTCCTTGGAAAATAAAATGGTCGAATATCGAAAAAAATTTGGACTATCTCAAGAAAAATTGGCTGAGAAACTCGGCGTTTCCAGACAAACCATCATTTCAATTGAAAAGGGAAAATATGATCCATCACTTCCGTTAGCATTTGAAATCGCGAAAACATTTCAGACAACGATAGAACATGTATTTATTTATGAAGGAAAAGAAGGGGAGGAATAAAGATGAACTATTCACAAAAGTACTTTTTAATCATGGGAATTATTTTTTTTATTATGAGTGGAACTATGGTATTAGCGGGTATAATGACGCATTCAGCACCACCGACTCCAACTTATACAGTTCTCGCAATGATGATTATGTGTTTTTGCTTAAGCTACTTACATCCACAATTTAAAGAAAAAGACGAACGAATGAAACTTATTCGTTATAAAGGAATGTTCGTGACCTTTTTTGCATTAACAGCATATTATCTTCTTTTCTCTATCGGCTTAAACTTAAAAATACTTACACTATCTGCTATTGAACTATTGAATATACTTATGGCACTTACGATGAGTACCGTCTTTATCTCATTTGTTGTTTTGGCAAAAAGATATTAAGATGGAAGAGAGAAAGGAAGATTAACATATGCAAATGATGTATGCTTTTGGCATTGGGCTTGTATTATTTTTAGCCGTATTCTTATTTATTCGTAAAGACGTGCAAGGCGGGACGTTAACGAAAAGAGGCTTTTATAAAATGATCGGCTGTTTAGTTGTTATGTTTATAGCGATTATCGTAATGATCGTTTTAATAAATCGGTCACTATAGAATGAACCTTACTTGAGTAAGGTTTTTCTTTTTTGTATAAAATCCGAAAATCCCCACTAAATCCATTTGCTACATATAATTGATATTATATAATTTGATAAAATGATAGATAGGGAGCATAGTATATGAATAAAAAAACTATCTTCTTTTTTATCCTTTTCGGCAAGAAGACTCCATCTGAGATTTGTGTTACGGGTGAAGCACAACAATTCAGGTGGAGATGAATTGCCGTCAGCAGGTAGACGAAACAATTTTGTTTCTTTTGTCTTACGATATAATCTGCTCTAGATGAGGAGGGGATATATTGTAGGACAACGAAATTAGATAATCATAATCATTCGGCTGCTTGAACCAAAAGAAATTAAGATGAAGAACATGTTCACATTTTGTTCCGTTCTAAATATTGATTTGTCAAAAGTAATTAACAGTTACAAAATTATTTCTTTCCTAAGAAAAAACACGATCTTAGGAAAGAAATAATTTTAATGAACTTTCTGAGAAAGGTGGTGAAAACAATGGCTAGAAAGAAAGCAGTGAAAGTATTACGGAGACAAAAGAAAAGAGAAACCATGCAACGATTCACGCAGAAACAGAATATCGGACGAGCTTGCCTTACTGCAAAAGAATTTCGCTTACTGCAACGTATGTCACATAGTTCAAAAGCGTTGCGAAATGTCGGATTGTACACGATTAAACAAAGTTACTTGAACTATAACAAGATGGCTACTGTAAAAGAAGTGGACACTGCCATGCAAGCTGATTTGAATTACTCGGGCGTTCAATCAAACTCTGTTCAAGCGATTCGTAGAGCCTTATTTACAGAAGTGAAGAGCTTTTTTAAAGCGTTGGAACAGTGGAAGAAAAACCCTAAAACCTTCACAGGTCGTCCTAAGTTTCCGAATTATTCTCGTTCAACGGATAAACGAATCATTGAAATCTATCAAATTCCAAAAGTGGATGATAACGGGTATTGGATGATTCCGATGAATGTTGCATTTAGAAAAAAATTCGGTTCCATTAAAATACGTATGCCGAAAAACGTAAGGCATAAAAAAATCTCCTACATTGAGATTGTACCGAAGCAAAAAGGTCGGTTCTTTGAGGTGCATTATACATATGAAATGCACGTTTCTCAAATGAAGAAACCATCCACGACTACGAGTAACGCTTTGAGTTGCGATTTAGGTGTAGATAGATTAGTAAGTTGTGTAACCAATACAGGCGATGCATTTTTAATTGATGGAAAAAAATTAAAATCTATTAACCAGTACTTCAACAAAATGATACGTAATCTGCAACGGAAAAATATAGAAAACGGGCTTTCAAAACGCGTTGTAACGAATAAAATTGCTGCACTTTGGCATAAACGGGAAAGACAAATCAATGGTTACATTTCACAAACGGTAGGCTTATTGTTCAAAAAAGTGAAAGCATTCGATATAGATACGATTGTCGTAGGGTATAACGCGGGTTGGAAACAAAAATCTGATATGGGAAAAAAGAATAATCAAACATTTGTTCAAATCCCATTTCATAAACTGATGGCAGCAATTGAGAATAAGTGTGTAAAAGAAGGTATACAATTTTTAAAACAAGAAGAAAGCTATACTTCAAAAGCTAGTTTTCTTGATAAAGATCCAGTTCCAGTTTGGTCTAAGGAAGATAGGACGCATTATCGCTTTAGTGGCAAACGAATTACTCGTGGTCTGTATCAAAGTAAAGCAGGAACATGCATCCACGCTGATATTAATGGTGCGCTGAATACATTGCAAAAATCAAAAGTTATAGAATTGGACGACAATCTCAAGGTAAAAACGCCGATTCTATTAGGAGTGCAAAAACGTAAGGCTGTTGCTTCGCGCATAGCTTAGTGGGTGTGTCAACCATCCATGTGTACTCGACTTGTCGGGGCTTGTAGCACACGCCAGATTCATCTGAGTGGTGGCTTCTTCTGCAAGGAAGAACTGCTCTTTTGCGAAAGGGTGGTGCAAGTGGGAAAACAATCGTTCTTTGTCAGTACCAACCAAAAACATACTTGGGGTGTTACTGTAGGGTAGCATGAATGCTAGAGCGTCAAACGGTCTAGTGATAGACCGAAAAGACCTAGCATTCAAACTCAAGCCCCCACTGAAACGTTTTATCTCAGTGGGGAGAGTTGACTAACATGTCTACTACTTATAGCTAGTATTACTTATATAATATGTAACAAACGCCAACCAGTGCCACCTATGTTAGTATGGGAGGGTCAGGAATACTATGTAACGCATGAACCTGCCGAAGCTGAAAAAGTTGGACAAAGGCTCGGAGAAGTAACGAAGAAAATCGAAACGAGTAAAAAATCTACTAAAAACAGTGAATCCAACATATTACAAGAAAAAACAAAAGTATTCACAATGGTAGAAGAAGAAAAAAATCCTCACTCACCTTTAATCATAAAGGAGCCTTATAGTGACGAATATAGAGTAGCAAGACCGAGGTTCCAAGTACTATAAAGTGAAAAGGAGACTCATATGCAGACAGTAACCTCATATCCATAGTCGTTAAGAAAAATGTTTGTTTTTTTCCTTTGCTTCATCCTTCCGCCAATCGGTGCAATTTACATTGTAATGAATAGGGGGGCACTACAAAAGAGAGACTTTATTTTATACGTATTATTTGCTGCTATTAATATATCGCTTTGGGTGTCACTTATAATTTTGGACCGGAGCATGTGGATGGTAGCGGGGCATTATGTGCTTGGAGCAATTGTTATTGTATTTTCGAATATGAATAAGAGATAAGCCAGCAATCTTAAAGTTGCTGGTTTTTATTTTGCTATTTATAATGAAGAAACAAATTTTTAATAGAGAGTAGTGGGCGTTATGAGATGGAAAGCAGGAACGTTTGAAAAAATAGAAAAGAATGACTCATATAAATGCTATACTAAAAAATGTTTGTAATGTAAGTTTCATACTATTGTATACTGCTGACTTACTAGAAAAGATAAGAGGAGAATGAACGTGAAAAAGATACAGAAATTATTGCTGTTAATGATGGTAGTAGGATTAACAGTCGGTGTTTTAGCAGGATGTGCAAATCCGAAAGATACGACAGAAGAATTTTTAACTGCGATACAAAAAGGTGATGTAGAAAAGGCTCGTACATTTGTTGAGAGTGACAAAGAATTTAATAAACTAAATGAAAAAACAGATGATGCGGAAGCGAAAGCAATGCTGAGCGCCATTACGAAAAACTTTAAATTTGAAAAGCTAGAAGAAGTATCGAAAAAGGATGACAAAGCAGAAGTGCAAGTGGAAATTACATCTGCTGATCTATCCGTTGCTGTAACAAAAGCAGTGGGAGAAGTTATGCCAATGGCCTTTGCTAGCGCATTTAGCGAAGACAAAGAACAATCTGAAAAAGCAATCGAAAAAACAATGACATCAGCGATCATCAAACATTTATCAGATAAAGATGCAATCATGGCAACTCGCAAAGTTACATTGAACTTAAAGAAAAATAAAGATGGCGACTATAAAATCGTTGCAGATGATAACTTGAAAGAAGTATTGTTTGCTAATGCGAAGTCGTTGAAGCAGATGTTTGATGGGAAGTGATTACGAACGGAAAGGAACTTTTTGTGTCTTTTCGTTTTTTTTATAAATTAGTAAGTCTATATTATTTCGTATGGAATGCTAAATATAGTATTAATGAAGATAAGTAGTTTTATAAGCGGTTAGAGTGTATCCAGTATATGGTTTGTTTTGGTATAATAAGTAAAGGTATTTATATGGAATATATGGAGGGTATGTATGGCTATTTATCAAGAAGCGATTGATTTTATCGATATTCCAGCGCCACAACATAGTGAAGGAGCATTTTATCGTGTAGTGTATGGTGATGTAGATTGGAATGAAAATCAAAATTATAATAGAGCTATATATGTTTTAATGGGATATAAAACAGGTATTAATTATAGAAGAGTTGCTCATATATTAACAACTCCTAATGTAGAAAATGAATTAACTGATTTTGATAAAGTTTTAGCTGCCATGCAAAAATTAAAAGAGAGAAATAATATTAATAATTATTAATGTTAGTTTATTATATGAAAGGGAATGTTTTAGAGCAGTCTCTTATTTTATGGGTTTCTTTAATTGTGCATTATTTATTTGAAATTAATTTCTTAATATTAATATAATAAAATGAAAAGGTGCGGAATTTGATGTCTAAAATTTTTGAGAGTCTCAATCAAAATGATCCTCGAACGGCAGGAGAGGAAAGGTTATTACAGCTATTTCGAAGTAGTTCGCGTTTTGAAGAATGGATAATTTTTGAGCAGCCACATATAAACTCGATGAAGCCTGATTTTGTGTTACTACACCCTGAACGAGGCATTGTTATTATTGAGGTAAAGGATTGGAATTTAAATTTAAGCGTTTATGAAAGCGGGGCATATATTCGTGGAACGGATGGACGTGCTCATAAAAAAGATCCGATTAATCAGGTAGAAAATTATAAGGATGGAATCTTAAAGTCTGAACTACAAAATAGTGTTTATCTTGCAGAAAACTATGGTAACTATTATGGCTGTATAGAAACGGTTGTTTATTTTCATGGGATATCAAAGGCGCAGGCACTAGCATTTTGCCAACCAAGAAATAGCTATACAAAAATTTGGACGGATGAGGATTTATCAATCATCTATAATGAGAAAAACAAATTAAGAGCTCAAGATTATACATATGCTCTAACTAATGAAAAATCTCGATTTAATGAAAATGGTTTATTGGCACATTTAGTAGAAGAGTTAACTAAGCATTTACAATATGCGGATTATAATTTAGAGCGTAAGCAGCCATATGTACTAACTCGTGCTCAACGAGATCTAGCTGATCTTAATCCAGGCTCCATTCGTCGCTGGAGTGGTGTGGCAGGAGCAGGTAAATCATTAGTATTAGCGGAAAAGGCAGTAAAAGCCTTGAAGGATGATAAACGTGTGTTAGTAGTTACATTTAATATTACACTGCGCCATTATTTAAGAGATTTATGTAGTCAGCAATTTGGTGTAGGTAGCTACAAAGAGGCGCGGAGAAAGCTACGAGAAGATTTAACGATTGTGCATTTCCATGGTCTATTGAAAATACTAATGACTGAGCATGAAATTGCAGTAGATTTACAGGAAGAGGGAGCTGAGTTTACAGATCGATGGATGAACGCGATTAGGCAATATGCTGCTTCCAATAAGTTAAAGAAGCATTTTCAATATGATTATATTTTGATTGATGAAGGACAAGATTTTAAGCGTGATTGGATATTGTTTTTAAAGCAGTTCTTTACACAGCAAGGGGAACTATTCATCGTTTATGATAAAGCACAGGATTTGTTTGGGCGATTTAAGAAGGGGGTATGGATTGAAGAACCAGAGCAGGTAAAGAGTATTGGTTTTAAAGGGAAACCAGGGAATTTAAAATATACACATCGTTTGCCAGATACAATGGTGCAAAAAATCCACCGTGTACGAGAGCGATTACAGATTGAGGGAGAGGAAATTTTAGTTGCTAGGCAAGAACAAGGGAATTTACTGCAAACTGCATTTTGGCATAACTATCAAGCTTCTATAATATGGGAGAAGCTATCCCAACTAAATAATCATGTAAACCGGTTACGTGAAACAAACGATTGGGAAGATATTACGATTTTAACAACAAACGAGCATACAGGAGCATCTATTGTTGAATTTTTCGAGGGACAGGGAATTAAAACTTCTCATGTATATGATTTACAGCGCGGGGGAGATATTGATCGTCGTCGGTCTGAAAAATGGAAATTCCATGGTGGGACAGGTAGATTAAAGGTATGTTCATATCATAGTTACAAAGGCTGGCAAACACCAAATATTATTTTGGTATTAGATTCTCCGTCAACACGTTATTTAAATGGGATGATTTCTTTTCAAACAGCTAATCCACAGCAAATAAAGAATGCGTTATTTATTAGTATGTCACGTGTAAAAGGAAAAGCCGCAACTGGGGAGTATTCTTTTGTATGCTTAAATTACTTGCAAGAATATAATCATTTAAAATCAATTTTTAGTTAGTTATTAAGGAACAAGAATATAATCAAATTTAGCTAAGGGGGATAATATGATTATTTCAGTAGATACAGGAAAGGTTAAAACGAAATTGCCTTATCAAAAAAATATGAAAAGTGGAAAGTGAATCTATTGAGTGAGGATCTTGACCGTATTACATATGTATTAAATCAGATAATTAATGAAGATGAAATTCATACATCAGGATGGATGCCTGGTTCTAACTGGATGGGAACTGTATTCGAGCCTATTTATCATGCATGTAATAGGAATCAAACTCAAGCAGCCTTATTTTTTTTGTTTAATAGTCTATAAGGTGTTTATGGATCGGGAAGAAATTTGGGCATGTGGGAAATTTGATTTACACGGAAAAATATAAAAAGTTTAACTTATTTTAGAGTAAACCCTTAGAAAATGAATACTACCAATAAATTTAATGCTATTAAAAACAGTTACGGTATAGGATCGTATATTTCATAGCTTTAGAAGTGAAAATAACCTCACGAAAGCCGTGCTAAACTTTGAGTCGCGAAGCTTGGAGTGACTTATATAAAGTAGAGTCTATAAAGATATTAACGACATTTATAGATGATACCTTTAGAAATAGGTCGTAGGAATTAAAAGGAGGACTACATCTAAATCAGCTGATCTAGATGTAGCCCTCTTTAGTTTTATGACCCCGGAGAGGCTCGAACTCACGACCTCCACCCTGTCAAGGTGGCGCTCTCCCTGCTGAGCTACGGGATCTTCAAAAATGCTTATGTAACAGCATCTTTACTCATTATGTTAAAACAATTATATATAATTAACTGAAATTTTACAATATTTTTATAGTAATCTTTTGAATAGGAAGAGTTTGGAGTCAATTTAGTAGTGTATTAAGGAATATATAGGTAGGGAATGTAATGAAAAGTGGGTTAAAATAGAGCGGTTATATTATTTTTTTTGATACCAATCTAAAGGACCTTCATCACTCAAATCAACAAGAAAAGGGAATAAGAAGTGTAAAGGTAAGCTTAAAAGTTCTGGCATAGCGTTTATTGTTTTCTTTGATAGGTATTGCCTTCCGAAACAATAGGGACAATCTTTTTCAAATGTCACGAGTATCGACCATACATCTTTTACTTTCCATTTCGTTTTACAATACGTACAGTGCGCCATTGAGTTCCTCCTCATTTTAAGGTGTTTTCTAATATATTCTACTTTATTGTACGAAAGTCATTTGAATTTGATGTGGTAAAATGCAAGTTGTTTTGTTTTTTGTAAAAAGACAATAAAGTGATTACATTTCAACACGTAAAACAAGCCTAACCTCGTTCTACATTTAGGGAGGGGGTAGGCTTGTTTTAATTCCGATCAAAGTCTCTTTGTATCAGGCTGTTTACACATTGCCCAAATAACTTCGCGTTAAGTTTGGGAGAATAATTTTTCCATTCTTACTGTATTTGTCGAATAACTCTGATAGGAGAAGAACAAAGCTTTTATACTCTTCGTCATTTTCTTTCGGAGCATAGGACGCTGATAAATTCCTTCCTAAAAAGCCTTCATAATCAAAAAGTAAATCATTTTGATATTCTTTAAACTCGTATTTTCCATCTTTAAAAAAGCTGTTAAACATTTCTGGAGTTTCATCTATTCCACCGCTAAAGCCTTTAAAGGTTGGACAGGTTTTCTGGCAAATTTCTGCGTTCTCTTTAATAAGTGGACTAGTTACATCTCTACTATTCCAAACAAGTGCAACGTTTGCTTTTTGTTTTAAAATTCGTTGGCATTCGATTTTGAAAGCCTCTTTATCAAACCAATGAAACGCTTGGGCAACAGTCACTAAATCTACACTATTTTCTTTTAAAGTGGTATTTTCAGCAGTTGCTTTTATAGATTGAAAACGAGGATATTGGTTTAACGATTGTTCTGCCATTTTTCTCATGTCATCATTTGGCTCCACTCCAATAACATGTAAACCACTTTCAAGCAGCTGGCGGCTAAATATCCCTGTACCTGAACCAATATCGGCCACAATTTGATTCTCATTTAGTTCGTTAGCCGAAAGCAAATAATCAATATATTCATTAGGATAACTAGGGCGATATTTCGCATATATATCGGCCTTGTCAGTAAAATTTTCTGTTGTTTTCACCGTACTACCTTCTTTCCAAAGATATTATGTATAGAAATAGGAACCAAATAGTAATTTTCGCATCGGTCTCTAAGTCTACAACGTAAGAGTCCAGCTAAATGGTGCTGCCTTAGTTCCCGTATTTAAATTATACTATTTTGCGTGATATCTTCCAAAAGACCATAATTTTTTATTCATCTAAATGGTCTAATTGTTGAATACTATGACCATTTGTATATCGTACGAGGTTTATGTAGGATAAGAGATTTCTATGTTTAATGTCCAAATTGGCCAATATATCCTTTTTACAATTTACTTAAAATCATGTATAACAGAGATACAAGATTATTTTATAAATATTCAAAAGCAAAGGGAGAATTATCGTAATGGTAAGGAAGACGTTCAAGATGCGCGTATCTAAAAATAGAACGATTTCAATTAATGGCTCAATTCTTGATGTGGATGTTACACATGATGAGTTTTTGCAAGAGTTTGTTGAGTGGGTCGATTCTAAAGGTTGGTCGTTTATGGGGATGACCGATGAGATTACACCTGAGGAAGCTAGTCAAAATTTAATAGATTCATTAATTGATGAGAAGGATAAGAAAGAATAATTCTTTCTTATTTTTTATTGTATATTTATGTTCTTTATCGTAAAAGTATGATATAGTAAAAAACAGTTAATTTTCTTCCAATTTAATACAAATTACATATAGATTGGTAGATTCAATTTTTAAACTGTGAGAGTATAGTGAAAAGGGAGAGTCATATGGTAAATTTAAAGAAAATTTTGGCTTTTATTACCGTTATTTGTTTATTTTTTTTGACACCTATGACGTTACGTGCTGAGACGAATATTGGAGTGAATCCAGAACAAGTGGCACCACCACCTAAGGAAGGGCCAAATGTTTTTAGTCAGTTTGCAACTACGATCGATGCGAAAACTGGAGATATTTTGTATGATAAAAACGCACATCATCGTGCGTTTCCGGCTAGTATGACGAAAGTGTTAACGGCGATTTTACTTATGGAGCATACGAAGCCAGAGGATCAATTTACGTTTTCACAATTAGCATTAGATCAAGAGAAGAGTAATTATCAAATTGAGTTTCAACCTGGTGAGACGATTAATAGAAATACTGCACTTATGATTTTAATGGTGCTGAGTGCAAATGATGTGTCGTATGCGATTGCGGAGCGTATTGGCGGAAGTGTTGAGAATTTCGCTAATATGATGAATGAGAGAGCGAAGCAATTAGGGGCTACCGATAGTCATTTTGTAACACCAAATGGATTGCATGATCCGAACCATTATACTACGCCATATGATATGGCTATGATTACGAGAGGTGTGCAAAAGTACCCTGAGATTTTGCAAGCGATGAATACGAAAAGGACGACAGTTACGACATCTAGGCAGACGGTGTCTATTTTTAATAAATCTACTTATTTTGAAAATCCATTTAGTATTGGCGGTAAGACAGGTTTTACAAATGAAGCGCGCAATACGCTCGTTCTATTAAATGAGAAGGATGGAAATCGTATTATAAATGTAGTAATGGCTTCTCAAAGACCTGAAATTTATGAAGATTTAAAGCAGATGGCGGACTATTCTTTTGGTCAATTTGTGAAGCAAACTGTACTGGATAAACATAGTTGGCATCAAAAGACAACGTATTTAAATAAAGATATTGATAGCGAGCTTGAAAAAAGTGCAGAAGTGATGCTTAAGAAAGATGAAGGAAAAAATGTGAAGACGACGTTCCGGGCGGCTACATTAGATAAAGATTCTTTGTATCATAAAGGAATTCATCGTGGTGAAGTAGTTGGTGCAGTTGATATTACGAAAAATAATCAAACAATTGCGACGGTAAATGTTCTTTCTAAAGAAGATGTTACTTTTGCGATGCCTAAAAAAGATACGATCGAGCCTGAAGTAAACGAATCAAACGTGAAAATAATAAGCATTGGAATAGGTGCCGCCATATTATTTGGAGCCATTTTATTTGTAGTGCTACGCCGAAATACAAAAGGAATGAAATCAGAAGAAAAATAAATTACTAGTTTAAAAGGACTGTGAAGAGACTTCTTCACAGTCCTTTTTTATATTGTAAATAACTAATAATTGTAAATTTTCTTATTGCATTTCTAATATGTTCGTTATATTATTTAGTTGTGTTCTTGTTAAAGAACAAAACTGAATATTGCATACTTCAAATAATATAAAACAACGGAGAGGAAGAGAAACGATGAAATTAATTTGGAAGGTGATTAGCAACGTTATCTCATTTGTTTTATTTGCGTTAATGGTTTGCTTAGCTTTTGTAGTTATTTCTTCAAAAGCGAGCGGTGGGGATCCAACGGTGATGGGATATCAATTTAAGAGCGTTCTTTCAGGATCGATGGAACCAACATTTTTAACAGGATCAATTATTGCGATAGAGCCGACGAAAGATGGTTCTAAATATCAAAAAGGTGATGTTATTACCTTTAAAGAGAAAGATGAAAAAATTATCACTCACCGTATTATCGGTGTAAAAGATACAAATGGAAAAGTAATGTATGAAACAAAAGGAGATAACAACAACGGGCCAGATTTAGAACCGGTACTTGCGGAGAATGTTATTGGGAAATATGCAGATATTACAGTTCCTTATGCAGGGTATGCATTAAATTATGCGAATTCAAAAGCGGGAGCTGCTTTGCTTCTTATTATTCCAGGAGTCTTTTTACTAGGTTATTCCGCTATTACTATCTTTAGTGCGATTCGTAGCATTGACGGAGAAAAGAAAGAGAAAAAAGTAGAACAATCCGTCTAGTTCGTTTGGTTATACTTTCCTTTTAGGAAGTTAACAAATATATATATTAAGGGGATATGGACATGACTTTAAAGAAAAAATTAGGGATGGGTATCGCATCAGCAGTATTAGGAGCGGCATTAGTTGGCGGAGGAACATTTGCATACTTTAGCGATAAAGAAGTGTCAAATAATACATTTGCGTCTGGTACGCTTGATTTAGCATTAAATCCATCAACAGTTGTTAATGTATCGAATTTAAAACCTGGTGATACAGTTGAAAAAGAATTTAAATTAGAAAATAAAGGGACATTAGATATTAAAAAAGTACTACTAAAAACAGATTACAATGTAGAAGATGTGAAGAAAGATAATAAAGATGATTTTGGTAAACATATTAAAGTAACATTCTTAAAAAATGTAGACAAGCATGAAACAATCGTAAAAGAAACAACGCTAGATAAATTGAAGGGTGACACACTTACTGCTGTAAATAATGATTTAGCTGCTTGGTTCTGGGATGAAAAAGGTATTTCAGCAGGTAAATCTGATAAATTCAAAGTGAAATTTGAATTCGTTGATAATAAAAAAGATCAAAATGAATTCCAAGGCGATAAGTTACAATTAACTTGGACGTTTGATGCACAGCAAGGCGATGGTGAAACAAAATAATAAGGACAACAAAAAGAGACTATCGAAAGTGATAGTCTCTTTTTCTGCTAAAAGTGAAATGTAAAAAGAAACATAATTTTTATATCATTTTGTAATTCATTTTATTATAATAAAGATATAGTTCTTGATAAAGAACGTGTTGTTCGATAGGAGAGATTAAAATGCTGAAGCCACCTCGTAAATTCAAAAAGATGCTTATATTGCCATGTTTGTGTTCTATTACTTTTTATTTAGGCTCTCAAATGATGACTTATACAGAAGCAGCTTTCATTCATGAGACGAAAGTAGAGGCCACTATTTCTACAGCAAGTATTTTTCCGAAAACAGTTGATCAATTAATAGAACAAGCTAAGCAGCATAAGGAAGTTATTTTGCATGAGTACGAAGGGATGAAATCAAAATTAACTGCTAGATCCACTCAGGAATTAGAACAGGCGCTTGTTATATGGAAGCAAGGGCGTGAGAAGATAGCTACTGAGAGAGAATCGTTACAAAAAGTATATAAATCAATAGAAGAACCTTATAATCAAGTACAAGAAGAGTTAAAAGGAAATGGAACTGAATCGAATAAGCAAGTATTCTCGTATGTGAATGCTGGCTTCCAAATAGTAAAAGACAACTGTCAGTATGTCGATAAAGAAGTAAATTTACAGGCGATCGATAAACAAATTCAAGAGTTTGAGAAGTTACTAGTAGATGAAACAGCAAAACAAGTGAGTGAGGCTGAGAAGCAAAAGGAATTAGAAGAGAAGAAACAAGAGGAAGCGAAAAAACTAGAAGAGAGTAAGAAACAAGAAGAAGCGAAAAAGCTAGAAGAGAAGAAGAAACAAGAAGAAGCGAAAAAGCTAGAAGAGAGTAAGAAACAAGAGGAAGCGAAAAAACTAGAAGAGAGTAAGAAACAAGAGGAAGCGAAAAAACTAGAAGAGAGTAAGAAACAAGAGGAAGCGAAAAAACTAGAAGAGAGTAAGAAACAAGAGGAAGCGAAAAAACTAGAAGAGAAGAAACAAGAAGAAGCGAAAAAGCTAGAAGAGAGTAAGAAACAAGAAGAGCAGAAAAATAAAGATAGCAAGTAAAATATAGTAATATTCTAGAGTAGATAGGGATCATAAATAAATAGGTGAGGAGAGCACTATCACTCGCCTATTTCTCATGTCCTGCTCATTTTATTATTTAGCCACCTAGAGGTAGTTAGATGGATGAAGGCTATTAGTTAGTGGGGATAAGTCAAGAGATCAACAATATTATTTTGATTTATCAATATTTAACTGAAAAATCAAAATAATATTGAGAAATAAAAATAACTGAAAATATTAATAAATATGTGTTGTATTTCTATAGTTATGTTCGTTATAATGAACATAAGGTTTTTAAAAAAGAACACATATTAGCTAAGCTAATATAGTTTTAGTTACATCTCTTATTTTAAATAAGAGATAGCAATAAAAAATATAAAAAACAGCTAGGGGGAATTGATTGTGAGTCTGAAAAAGAAATTAGGTATGGGAGTTGCATCAGCAGCATTGGGGTTATCTTTAATTGGTGGAGGAACATTCGCATACTTTAGCGATAAAGAAGTATCGAATAATACATTTGCGGCTGGGACGTTAGATCTTACATTAGACCCTACAACGCTTGTAGATATTAAAGATTTAAAACCAGGGGATTCTGTTAAGAAAGAGTTCTTATTAAAGAATAGCGGTTCATTAACAATTAAAGACGTTAAATTAGCGACAAAGTATACTGTGAAAGATGCAAAAGGCGATAATGCTGGTGAAGACTTTGGTAAGCACATTAAAGTGAAATTCCTTTGGAACTGGGATAAACAAAGTGAACCTGTATATGAAACAACTTTAGCAGACTTACAAAAAACCGATCCAGATCTTTTAGCTAAAGACATCTTTGCTCCTGAGTGGGGAGAAAAGGGTGGATTAGAAGCTGGTACAGAGGATTATTTATGGGTACAATTTGAATTTGTAGATGATGGAAAAGACCAAAATATCTTCCAAGGTGATTCGTTGAATTTAGAATGGACATTCAATGCTAACCAAGAAGCTGGCGAAGAAAAATAATAAAAAAGCGGGTATCCCCCGCTTTTTTTATAAAGAAAAAAGAAGTGCTGATTGTAAGCACTTCTTTCTATTTATTATTTTTGATCTTGCTTCCATTTTGTAAATTCAAGAAATTCACGAAATTGTTCTTTGGAGACGCCGGAGTTCATTGCATCTTTAACGAGCTGTGTCCATTCGGAGTCTAAGTGATTTTCCTTTGTTGTTTCATCATGAAGTAAAGTATCAACTGGAATTTGTAGAACTGCTGCAATTTTTTCAAGAAACTGAATGGAAGGGTTTTTTTGTAAATTTCGTTCTATAGAACTAATATAAGATTTAGCAACGCCAGCTTTTTCGGCAAGTTCAGTTAATGAAATACCTTTTTGTAAACGCAGGCGTTTTATACGTTCTCCAATCATATTTGCGCACCTTTCTATCAATATGTCGTCGTCTTATGATGTCATTATTATAACATAAACTTCGCTAAAAAGAACAAACCTATTGAGCCTGAGTGGCCGGCTTCATACGTTGGAAAAAATGTTCGATATCTTGCAAGGCGATACCAGCGTCTAGAGCTTCAAGTATTAAATCAATCCATTCTTGATCCAATGCGTCAGTCTTATCTTTGTACAAATGTAATTCCTCCCTAATTATCGGTCATAACTGCTGCTACAGAATACGTGATAATACAATCAGATTTTGTATTTATGTAGTGAATTATCAAATATTTTGTAGATAAAACAAAGATAAAATCCCCATTAAATTCCCTCTATGGCGATTATAAAGTTTCTGACAAATATTTTCAATATTTTCAGAAAACATTGTTGAATTGTGATATATTCGTATGCTAACTATGGAATTTTTACAAATATATTAAAAACATTACATAATATGACTAAATATTGAAAAAATATTGAATTTTTAATAAAATTCAA
Source organism: Bacillus cereus group sp. BfR-BA-01350 (assembly GCF_022663775.1). Classification (NCBI taxonomy): domain Bacteria; kingdom Bacillati; phylum Bacillota; class Bacilli; order Caryophanales; family Bacillaceae; genus Bacillus; species Bacillus cereus group sp. BfR-BA-01350. The sequence goes on along the minus strand of NZ_JAKUGD010000003.1, from coordinate 94,803 downwards.
TTTGTAATACATATTATTTATTAGGGGAGGAAATAAGGGATGAACAAGAAACCGTTCAAAGTTTTATCATCGATCGCTTTGACAGCTGTATTAGGTCTTTCATTCGGAGCAGGTGGTCAGTCTGCATATGCTGAAACGCCTGTTAATAAGACAGCTACGAGCCCAGTTGATGATCATTTAATTCCGGAAGAACGTTTAGCAGATGCGCTAAAAAAACGTGGGGTAATTGATTCGAAGGCTTCAGAGACAGAAACAAAGAAAGCTGTCGAAAAATACGTAGAGAACAAAAAGGGTGAAAATCCTGGGAAAGAAGTATCAAATGGGGACCCACTTACGAAAGAAGCATCTGACTTTTTAAAGAAAGTGAAAGATGCGAAAGCAGATACGAAAGAAAAGTTAGATAAACCTGCGACAGGAACACCTGCAGCGACAGGGCCAGTTAAGGGTGGTCTAAATGGTAAAGTACCAACATCTCCAGCAAAGCAAAAAGCGTACAACGGTGATGTTCGTAAAGATAAAGTACTCGTTCTACTTGTAGAGTACGCTGACTTTAAACATAACAATATCGATAAAGAACCTGGTTATATGTATTCGGAAGACTTTAACAAAGAACATTATGAAAAAATGTTATTCGGTAATGAGCCATTCGCATTAGAAGATGGTAGCAAAATTGAAACGTTTAAACAATATTACGAAGAGCAATCTGGCGGTAGTTATACAGTAGACGGAACAGTTACAAAATGGTTAACAGTTCCTGGTAAAGCTGCTGATTACGGTGCAGATGCTGGTACAGGTCATGATAATAAAGGACCAAAAGGACCACGTGATTTAGTAAAAGATGCATTAAAAGCAGCTGTAGATAGCGGTATTGATTTATCAGAGTTTGACCAATTCGATCAATACGATGTAAATGGTGATGGAAATCAAAAACAACCGGATGGTTTAATCGATCATTTAATGATTATTCATGCGGGTGTTGGACAAGAAGCAGGCGGTGGTAAATTAGGTGACGATGCAATCTGGTCACATCGCTGGACTGTTGGACCAAAACCATTCCCAATTGAAGGCACACAAGCGAAAGTTCCATATTGGGGTGGAAAGATCGCAGCATTCGACTACACAATTGAACCGGAAGATGGCGCGGTTGGTGTATTCGCGCATGAATACGGTCATGATTTAGGTCTTCCAGATGAGTATGATACAGACTATACCGGTCATGGTGAGCCAATTCAAGCTTGGTCTGTTATGAGTGGCGGAAGCTGGGCTGGTAAGATTGCGGGAACAACGCCAACGAGTTTCTCACCACAAAATAAAGAGTTTTTCCAAAAAACAATTGGTGGTAACTGGGCAAATATCGTAGAAGTAGATTACGAGAAATTAAATAAAGGTATCGGTCTAGCAACATATTTAGACCAAAGTGTTACGAAATCAGCAAGACCAGGTATGATTCGTGTGAACTTACCTGATAAAGATATAAAAACGATTGCTCCAGCGTTTGGTAAGCAGTATTACTACAGCACAAAAGGTGACAATCTGCATACAACGTTAGAAACACCATTGTTCGATTTAACGAATGCAACGAATGCGAAATTTGATTTCAAATCGTTATATGAAATTGAAGCAGAGTATGACTTCCTTGAAGTACATGCTGTAACAGAAGATGGTCAAAAAACGTTAATTGAAAAACTTGGTGAGAAAGCAAATAGTGGAAATGCCGATTCGACAAATGGAAAATGGATTGATAAATCATATGATTTAAGCCAATTCAAAGGTAAGAAAGTAAAATTAACATTTGAGTACATTACAGATGGTGGCTTAGCATTAAACGGTTTCTTACTTGATAATGCTTCATTAACAGTAGATGGTAAAGTAGTATTCTCTGATGATGCAGAAGGTACACCACAATTTAAATTAGATGGTTTTGTAGTTTCTAACGGAACTGAGAAGAAAAAACATAACTACTATGTAGAGTGGAGAAATCATACTGGATCAGATAGCGCATTGAAATTTGCTCGCGGTCCAGAATATAACTCTGGTATGGTTGTATGGTATGCAGACTCAGCTTACACAGATAACTGGGTTGGTTTACATCCAGGGCATGGTTTCCTTGGTGTAGTGGATTCTCATCCAGAAGCAATTGTAGGAACTTTAAATGGTAAACCGACAATTGAAAGTAGTACACGATTCCAAATCGCTGATGCGGCGTTCTCATTTGATAAAACGCCAGCATGGAAAGTTGTATCTCCAACGCGTGGAACGTATACGTATAATGGCTTAGCGGGTGTACCGAAGTTTGATGATTCGAAAACGTATATTAACCAACAGATTCCAGATGCAGGACGTATTTTGCCGAAGCTTGGTTTGAAATTTGAAGTAGTAGGACAAGCTGATGATAATTCTGCAGGTGCTGTTCGTTTATATCGTTAATACAGTAAAACTACCGAGAGATTTTCTTTCGGTAGTTTTTTTGTGAGCAATGAATTTTATATACAAAAAGAAATTATATATAATGTAACTTTACGAATAGAAATTTATTATATATGAAGTCTATATAAATAATGAAAGAATTGGATGAAAATAGTGGGAGAAGGTGAATGAATGAGTGTTTCTTCTATTGTAAATAAACAAAAGGAATATTTTTATAATGGCCATACGAGAAGTGTAGAAGTGAGAAAGAATAATTTGAAGAAGCTTTATGAAGGCATTCAGCGTTTTGAAGAAGAAATATTTCAGGCGTTAAAATTAGATTTAAATAAGTCAGTTCATGAGTCATTTACAACGGAAGTGGGATATGTATTAAAAGAAATCTCTTTTCAATTGAAGCATATTTCATCGTGGAGTAAACCGAAGCGTGTTCGAACAGCACTTACTCATTTTGGATCAAAGGGGAAAGTAGTGCCTGAACCGTACGGTGTGACACTTATTATTGCACCGTGGAACTATCCGTTTCAATTAGCAATTGCACCGCTTGTAGGAGCTCTAGCAGCTGGAAATACAATCGTTTTAAAACCGTCGGAGTTAACGCCAAACGTTTCCAAAGTGATTACAAGGATGTTAGCGGATTTATTCCAAGAAGAGCTTGTAGCGGTAGTAGAAGGCGGCGTTGAAGAGAGTACAGCTTTGCTGAAGGAACCATTTGATTATATTTTCTTCACAGGTAGTGTGGGCGTTGGGAAAGTTGTCATGGAAGCAGCAGCAAAACAGTTGACGCCGCTTACGTTAGAACTTGGCGGGAAAAGTCCATGTATTGTACATAAAGATGCGAAAATAGATGTAACGGCAAGAAGGATTGTGTGGGGAAAGTTTTTAAATGCAGGGCAAACGTGTGTAGCGCCTGATTATCTGTATGTGCATGCTTCGGTGAAAGGACAGTTAATTGAAGCGTTGCGACATGAAATTGAGGAGCAGTATGGAAAAGAGCCGCTACACAATGATAATTATGTACGAATTGTGAGTGAACGTCATTTTGAACGTTTATGTACGTTTTTGAAAGATGGTAAAACTGTAATTGGCGGGAACTATAAAAAAGAAACTTTGCATATTGAACCGACAGTAGTAACGAATATTACATGGCAAGATGCTGTTATGGAAGATGAAATTTTTGGTCCGATTTTACCAATTATAGAGTACGAAAACATAGAAGAGGCAATTGACACAATTCAGCAACATCCGAAACCGTTAGCGTTATATGTATTCTCTGAAGATAAAGAAGTGCAAAAGAAAGTAACGAGTAATATTTCGTATGGCGGAGGCTGTGTTAATGATGTTGTTTATCATCTTGCAACGCCATATTTACCTTTTGGAGGCGTCGGAAGTAGTGGATTAGGGAGTTATCATGGGGAAGAAAGTTTTCGGACTTTTTCACATTATAAAAGCATTTTAGCCCAATCTACGGCATTCGATATGAAAATTCGTTACTCTTCTACAAAAAGTGCTTTAAAATTCATACGAAAGTTGTTAAAATGATGATGGTGTTTATCAGTAGGCGTAGCCGTATGATAATAGCCCCTTCGCAATGGAAGGGGTTTTTCTGTTCGACATTATGTATCAGGCGAAAATGAATCAAACATACTACATAAAGAATAGAAGTGAACGTTTGCTAAATAACCATTTTTGTTTGGATCGAAACAAAAAATAGTCTATAGAACATAAATATTTATTCATGAATATAAAAATTAAAATTTAAGGTAGATTGGACGGGAAAATGAAAAAGATTATTAAAGTTGAAGCAGTAGAAAAACATTTTGGAAATCAAGTGATTATCCCACCGCTTTCTTTAGATATTAAAGAAGGGGAATTTTTAACGATTTTAGGACCGAGTGGTTGCGGGAAAACGACGTTACTTCGTATGATCGCAGGATTTGAAACGCCAACTAAAGGGAATCTTTTATTAGATGATGAAAAGATTAACGATTTGCCACCATATAAGCGTCATATGAACCTAGTGTTCCAACATTATGCGCTATTCCCACATATGAATGTGGAGAAAAATATTTGTTTCGGTATGAAAATGCAGAAAGTACCGGCAGCAGAGCAGAAAGAGCGTGCTGAAGAGGCAATGCGTTTAACGCAGTTACTTGAGTTCCGTAATCGTAAACCTGCGAAGCTTTCTGGTGGACAGCAGCAGCGTGTAGCAATTGCGAGAGCGATTGTAAATAACCCGCGTGTATTATTACTAGATGAGCCACTTGGGGCGTTAGACTTTAAGTTAAGAAAAGACTTGCAACGTGAATTGAAAAACTTACAACGTAATTTAGGAATTACGTTCATATACGTAACGCATGATCAAGAAGAAGCGATGAGCATGAGTGATCGTATCGTTGTTATGAATAAAGGACATATTGAACAAATTGGAACGCCGAAAGAAATTTATAATAAGCCGAAAACATTGTTCGTTGCGACATTTATCGGTGAAAATAATATTGTGAAAAACGGGGAAGGCTATGTAGCAATTCGCCCTGAAAACGTAAAAGTGCGTTCGGTTGAAGAGCCGGTTTTAAAAGAATACCATCTTGGACATATTGAAGACATTGAGTTTGTTGGAAATATGGAAAAGCTTTATGTACGTGATGAGAAAACATCAGAATTACTAATGGCATATCAAACTGCTGAAGAAGCAGCGCAGTGGAGCATTGGAGATAATGTATACGTAGGCTGGGAGCAAGAGGACGAGGTGACCTTAAATTGAAAAAAGGGAAATTACTCGCACTACCTACAGTCGCATGGCTGTTAATCTTCTTCCTAATTCCCCTTCTGTTTGTATTGGCATTTGCCTTCATGCAGCGCGGAGCATATGGGACAGTGGAAATGCAATTTACATTAGAGAACATAGCACGTGTATTTGACCCATTATATATGGGGACGTTATGGGAAACAGTGAAAATTGCGGTTATTACGACAGTAATATGTTTACTGATCGGTTATCCATTTGCGTATACAATTACAATTGTTGATCGTAAATATCGTTCGATTCTTTTATTATTGGCAACGATCCCGTTTTGGATTAACTTCCTTGTTCGTTCATACGCATGGATTGTTATTTTACGTTCACAAGGTCTTGTAAACACATTGTTATTGAAGCTAGGCGTTATTAGTGAACCGTTAAATTTACTATACAATACACCTTCTGTAATACTTGGGATGGTATATTCTTTATTACCATTTATGATTTTACCGGTGTATGCAGCGATTGAGCAGCTTGATAAGCGTAAGCTAGAAGCAGCTTATGATTTAGGGGCAACACCAGTAAAGGCATTTTGGAATGTTACAGTACCAATGACGATGTCAGGGATTGCTACCGGTTCTATTTTAGTGTTTGTTTCTTCTATCGGAATGTTTGTTGTATCAGACGTTATGGGTGGATCGAAAGTAGCATTAATCGGAAACGTAATTCAAAATCAATTCTTAGGAGCGCGTGATTGGCCGTTTGGATCTGCGTTATCTATGATTGTTGTTCTATTCTCTGTTCTGTTAATTTACTTATATTATCGTGCAACGAAAGTATATAAATATGATGGGAACGGAGGGGAATAGGCAAAAATGAAGAAGTTTTTAGTTTCTTATTCTTGGTTAATTTTATTGTTCTTGTATTTTCCAATGATGGTTTTAATGGTATATTCCTTCAATGATTCTCGCATTAATGCGGAATGGGAAGGGTTCACATTCCATTGGTATACAGATTTATTTCAAAAACAAGATGTTATTGATGCATTTGTAAATAGTATGACGATTGCGATCGTAACGACGATTGTAACGACTGTTCTTGGTGTGATTTTCGCAATTGCATTACATCGTTATAAATATCGTTATGAAGGGGCCATTAATGGTCTTGTGTATTTACCAATTTTAATTCCTGATATTTTAATGGGATTATCTTTACTTATTTTATTTAGTCAATTAGGTATGGAGCTTGGTAAAACAACAATTATTATTGCACACATTACTTTTAGCATTTCATTTGTTGTCGTTATTTTAGCAGCACGTCTTTCTGGTATGGGACGTGATTTAGAAGAGGCTGCGAATGATTTAGGAGCAACGCCGTGGCAAACATTTCGTTTTGTAACGTTCCCAGCGATTGCACCTGGAGTTATTTCGGCTGCATTATTAACATTCACATTATCAATTGATGATTTTGTAATTAGTTTCTTCGTATCAGGACCAGGATCAACAACATTGCCATTATACATTTACAGTATGGTTAAGCGCGGAGTATCACCAGAAATTAATGCACTTTCTACAATTTTAATTGTAGCTATCGTAGGATTAATGGTTCTATCTGAAATCTTCCGTAACAAAGGTGCAGATGGTGAAGAAAACTCTGGAGGACACCTTCCTTTATAATACGAACGATATAGAAAGTACGAGGGGGTAATAAACCGATGAAATTGATGAAAAGATTAGCCGGCGCAGCAATTAGCTTTAGCCTTGTTGCTGGTGTACTTGCTGGTTGTGGTGAAAAAAAAGAAGAGTTAAACATTTATAGCTGGGCTGACAATTTTGATGAGCAAGTGCTAAAAGATTTTGAAAAGAAATATAACGTGAAAATAAACTATGATAAGTATGCAAGTAATGAAGAAATGCTTGCGAAATTACAAGCAGGTGGCGCGAAGTATGATTTAATTCAGCCATCTGACTACATGGTTAAAACAATGGCGAAAATGGACTTATTAGCACCGTTAGATAAGAAGAATATCCCGAATATCGAAAATATGGTTTCTAATTTCAAAACACCTGCGTTTGATCCAGAGAATAAATATTCTTTAGTATATACTTGGGGTGTAACAGGAATCGCATACAATAAAAAGTATGTGAAGGAAGCACCTACAAGCTGGGCTGACTTATGGAATGAGAAATATAAAGGGCATGTAACTTTATTAAATGATTCTCGTGAAGTGTTAGGAATGGGTCTTAAAAAGCATGGTTTCTCAAACAGCACGAAAGACGATGCGCAGTTAAAGACAGCAGCAGATGATTTAAAGAAGCTGCTTCCAAACTTATTAGCATTTGATACAGATAATATTAAACAGAAATTTATTACAGAAGATGCGTGGATCGGAACAGTTTGGTCTGGAGATGCAGCATTTATCGCTAAAGATAATAAAGATGTAGAGTACGTTGTACCAAAAGAAGGCGGCACAATTTGGGCTGACACGTTAGCAATTCCAAAAGGTGCGAAAAACAAAGAGCTTGCAGAGAAGTTTATGAACTACTTATTAGATGAAAAAGTAAGTGTGAAAAACTACGAGTCAATTGGATACAGTAATCCAAATGAAAAAGCTCATCCTCTTCATAGTAAAGAATATCGTGATAACCACATGATTTTCTTAACGAAGGAAGAATTAGATCGTACAGAATGGCTTGTTGATGTAGACGATAAGTTAAAAGACTATGATCGTTACTGGACAGAGCTAAAAACAAAAGGTAAATAAGTAAGAAAATGCGGTTTCTACAGTAGAAATCGCATTTTTTCATAGTAGGAGGAAATCGTTTGAAGAAGAAGTTACATCAATATGAGCTGATATGTATCGCTTTATTACTTGCTGTATTTGGCATTGTTGCTTGGCGCGTACATGCGGGTGGCGTTACAGTGATGGATACATATGTCCGAGGATTAGTAAAAGGAGTACAAACAGAAGAGTCGTTTGCATTTTTCTCACATTATACAAAATTAGGGTCTGCCATTGGAATCGTAACTACGCTCATTATAAGTTTACTTGTTTTTTGGAGAAAACGTTATTATGCTGCGATGATCGTATATCCAATGGGCATTTTAACAACACATCTTGTGAATAAAGGGATAAAAGAAATTATGAAAAGGGATCGTCCGTCGTTAAATGAAACGTTGGATGCGCTTGGGTATAGCTTCCCTAGTGGGCATGCGATGTTATCTATTATGACATTCGGGTTTCTTGCTTATATCATTGCAGCAAATTTGAAGAGTGTGACCGGAAAATATGTGATAACGCTTTTCATGGGAATAGTAATCGTATCGATTGGATTAAGTAGAGTCATTTTAAATGTACATTATCCAACTGATATTTTAGCAGGCTACTGCGTAGGTGGTATTTTATTAATTATGGCGATTTATTACCATCGTTTACTTACTGAGAGGTTTGCTCTTCATAAAGAGAGATAGAAAAACGTCTAGAAAAACTATTATTATAGTTTTTTTAGACGTTTTTTGTTTGTATGAAGATGTGATACATTATAAGTAACAATTGAATGATGTAAAGTAGGTGAAATGTGTGAAAACAAATGTACATAAAGTAGATAAGTGGGGGAAGTTAGGCGCTTTTTTATATCAGTTTCGTTATACAGTAATTGTAGCATTATTATTGCTTGCGATAGCACTGGGTATTTTCGCTCCAAAGTTACCGGGAGTATTAGGTGGTGATGGCTTTCAAACGGAAGGGGACTATCAAAAAACGAAAGAAATTTTAGATAAAGATTTTAAGAGGTCTCAAGATACGCTCCTACTCGTTTTTGAAAAAAATAAAGGTGTTTCACATGAGGAATTTAAAAAGCAGTTAGAGGAAATTGTAAAGAATGTTCAAGAGAAAGAGACATATGAATCTTTCCATCATCCAGTGCAAAATAAAGAAATGTTACAAGATGATATCGGCTATGCGACAATTTTATTTTCCGGGAAAACAAATAAAGAACGAATGGAAAAGACATTACAATTTGCTGATAAAATTGAAAAGGAAAGTAATACAGCATTAAAAGTAACACCTACAGGGTTTCCAAAAATTAATAAAGAGATTAATGAAAGAACGCAAAATGATTTAAAAGTGGCAGAGATGATTGGGTTACCGATTGCATTTCTCGTATTACTATTTTCATTTGGTAGCCTTTTGGCATCTATTTTACCAATTGTAAATGGGGCACTTAGTGTTATAAGTACGATGGGCATATTATACTTTATAGGTAGCGATAAAGAACTATCTATCTTTGTGTTAAATGTTGCACCGATGATCGGACTTGCGCTATCTATTGATTTTGCGCTATTATTTGTAAATCGTTTTCGAGAGGAAGTTGCAAAGCGAACGGTAAAAGAAGCAATAGCAATTACATATCAGACAGCAGGGCGGGCAATCGTATTTTCAGGATTATGTGTATTCGTTGGCCTATCCGGTTTGTTTTTCTTTAAAATCGATTATATTCAGTCTGTCGCAATTAGTGGAATGATTGTTGTGATTATGAGTATTGTATTCTCGCTCACACTCCTTCCAGCGCTATTATCCTTAATCGGTAAACGAATATTAAAAAAGAATCAAGTAGCACATACGCCGGCAAAGGCGTGGCGTAAATTTGCACAATTTGTAATGAAACACCCAATTGCGATGATTATTGTTGTTACAACATTTATTGTGATTTGTTTATTACCATTACGTACAGCTAATTTACAGTTCCCTGACGTAGAAGCTTTACCTAAACAAAGTGATACAAGAATTGCATATGAGAAGTACGAAGAGGCATTTAATAAAACTGCAAAAACACATGCTGATGCTACGTTAGTGGTAGAGACGAAAAAAGATATGAGAGAAAAAGAAAGTTTACAAAAGGTAGAAGAAGTCGTTCAAAAGTTAAAAGATGATAAGAAAGTATATGAAGTAAGAAGTTTATACGACAGTTTAAATGGAATGAAATCAGATCAAGTTGCTGGGATGTTACAGTCGCCAGAAGCTGCTAAAATAGCTCCGGTATTTGAAGCGTATACGAAAGGAAATAAGACAACAATCGAAGTCTTTTTAGATACAAAACCACGTACAGAAATTGCGAAACAGTGGGTGCGTGATTTTAAACAAAATTATAAAGAAACGAATGTTACGTATTATCTAGGCGGAATGACGACGTTCCAACAAGAGTTAGAAGATGAAATTAAAGATAAAGTTGCAATTGGTATGTCTGTTATATTTGGATCGACCTTCGTTATATTATTATTTGCATTCCGATCTATACTCATTCCAATTAAGGCAATTATTATGAATATACTTAGTTTAAGCGCAACAATTGGAATTGTTGTTTGGTTATTTGAAGGTGGTCATTTTGGTTTAGAAGCAAGTCCAGTTCTATTTGTTTTACCAATCTTTATTTTCGGCCTCGTCTTTGGGCTTAGCATGGATTATGAAGTCTTTCTTATTTCACGTATCCATGAATTATATGAAGAAACAGGAGATAATAATCAAGCGACGTTAGAAGGACTTGTGTCAACAAGTAGAATTATTACGTCAGCCGCTTTAATTATGATTGTTGTAACTGGTGCGTTTGCTTTTACTGATATTTTACCAGTACGACAAATGGGGCTTGGCGTCGCATTAGCGATATTCCTTGATGCAACAATTATTCGTCTTATGCTCGTACCAAGTTTAATGAAATTGTTTGGAGACTGGAACTGGTGGTTACCATTTCGAAAGAAAAAAGAAAAATCATCGTAAAAAATACTCATCTTATAGATGAGTATTTTTTTATGAATAGCAAGACCTACATTTTGCAAATAGTATGTGATAAGAACATTACATATAAGTAGGTGAAGGCAATGTTTCGTTATTTTAAATTTAAGCTAAATGATACAGTACAGTTTGCAGAAAACGATGGGCATATGTATCGCATTGTCGGTTATCGGTTAGAAAAAGGATTTTATCCAAAAGATGAATGGACTCATATTATTTATGAATTGCTTAGGGATTTTGATGGGTATACGATGGATGCGGAAGAAGAGGAACTTGTAAAGGTCATTCAAGTAGAGGATGAGTATTACAAAATACAAGAAGTATCGGGCTATCGTTATCCGGTAAAAATGAAGCAAAAACAACAAGTGATGAAAACAGAAAAGATGGATGACTTATTAGATACGTATAACGATTATAAGAGGTTGGCGGATTTCTTTAAAGATTTATCATATGAACAAAAAGCGGAAGAAGTGTTGCAGGAAATGAGAAGGCGTAGAGCATGAGGGGCAGTCTATTATAAGACTGTCCTCTATTTTTGACGGTGCATCAAAGTGTATTTTCCGTTACAATGAGAGAATCAATAGAAATAAGATAAGGTGATACAGTATGGAAACGAAGAAGAAGGGCGAATGGTGCGAAATGACTGTGCCAGCGAAATGGAATGGTATAAGCATTGAGTCGTTATTAAAAATAGAATGGGAAATACCGAAAAAGTTGTTACATCAGCTTCGTATGGAAAAAGGTGTTACCGTTAATGGAGAACAGAGAAGATGGAATGAGCTTTTAAAAGAAGGCGATAAGTTGCAAGTTCATATGTTTATGGAGGAAGAATACGATGTAGAGCCTGAATATGGTGAATTACATGTAGTATATGAAGACGATCATGTACTCATTGTAAATAAGCCTGAGAAGATGGATACGCATCCTTCTGAAAAAGGTGGGATGGGAACACTTGCAAACCTTGTTGCCTTTCATTTTCAAATGCAAGGTTTAGAGACGAAGGTTCGTCATATTCATCGGTTAGATAAAGATACGACAGGTGGTGTCGTGTTTGCCAAACATAGAATTGCTGGTGCAATTATGGATCGTTTATTAATGGAACGAAAAATTAAAAGAACATATGCAGCTCTTGTAGAAGGCAAAGTGAAAAAGAAGCAAGGAACGATTGACGCGGCTATCGGAAGAGATCGCCATCATGCGACGAGACGACGTGTTTCTCCAAAGGGAGATCAAGCAATTACATATTATAAAGTAGAGAAGTATTTTAGAAAACAAAATGTTACGCTTGTAACGTTACAATTAGAAACTGGTAGAACCCATCAAATTCGTGTTCATATGAGCTATAATGGTAATCCGTTAGTTGGGGATGTTTTATATGGTGGAGGAACGAAATATATGTCTAGGCAAGCGTTACATGCGATGAAGATAAACTTTTTACATCCAATTACGAAAGAAGAGATTGAAGTGGATGTACCATTTCCTACAAAATTAAATGACACAATGAAAGAATTTCAAAGAGTAAATGCGTAAAGTGTAAGTTTAAATTTGAGAAAGTAGATTTTTGCAGGAATTTCTCTAAAAGAAGCGAAGCCGTTAAGAGAAAAGAGAGGTGAGAATCACTTGATCAAATATAAATATATACTAGGAATATTTTTCGCTTGTCTTTTAGTTACTCTATGTCTCTATCCATATTTACCAGAGCATTTGGCGGTACATTGGGATGGAAATGGTCGGCCAAACGAGTTTATGAGTAAACAAGTTGTTATAGCACTTATTCCTTGTCTTATTATTTTCTTACATGGATTGATGTATATTATTTCACATAATATATATAAGTTTAATGAAGACGAGCATGTCATTATAAGTGGATTTCTAAAGACGATTACTTTATTTATGTTGTTTATCCATATGCTCATTCTTTTTATTAATTTTGGAAGCATGATATCCTTTCAAACAGGACTAACAATTGGGATTAGTATGTTTCTCTTTATGCTTAGTAAGGCGTTTAAAAAAGTTCAGAGTACGGAAAAAGACTCAATCAAATTAAAAAAAATCCGTTTAGTGAGTAGACGGATTTTTCAAGTGATGGCATGTAGTATATTGTTTTCATTGTTTTTGAACTTGAAATGGGGATTTTATGTGTTACTTAGCGTAATAAGTGGTGGTTCTATTTTGTTTATGTTCTACGCTTTATACTCATACATAATAGAAAGTTATGAAACGTAAAAAAGAGTCTTCTCATTATGAGAAGACTCTTTTAATCTATTTACTTCGTAATAAATTGTTGTGTCCAGTAGTTGCCGCTTTCTACATAGCCAACACCGATGTGAGTGAAGCCATTATTTAAGATGTTTGCACGGTGTCCAGCACTGTTCATCCAAGCTTGTACTACTTCTTCAGGTGTACGTTGGCCTTGGGCAATGTTTTCACCTGCAGATGTATAAGAAATACCAAATTTCTTCATCATGTCAAACGGAGACCCGTATGTAGGGCTGTTATGATCAAAGTAGTTATTTTTTTGCATATCTTCAGATTTAATGCGTGCTACTTTGCTTAATTCAGTGTCGATTTTTAAAGCTGGTAAACCTTGTTTTGCACGCTCAGCGTTTGTTAATTCAACAACACGTTGTTCGAACTCGCTTAAAGATTTTGCTTCTTCAGCAGGCTTTTGCTCAGCTGGTTTTTGTTCAGCCGGTTTTTGCGTATTATTGTTTTCAGCAGGCTTTTGAGCTTCTGGTTTTTGAACTTCTTCAGCAGGCTTTTGCTCGGCCGGTTTTTGCTCAGCAGGCTTTTGAGTTTCTGGCTTAGCTGTCGGTTGCTCAGTTACAACATTTTCAGTAGGTTGTTGACCAGGAATAATGCAATTTGGTTGGAAGTTTCCTTGTTGCCATTGTGCTAATGACTCAACGCCCATAGATTGTAAGAATGCTTGTAATTCTTGTTGGCTCATTTGCTTCATCATCACTTTTGAATGCTGAATATTTTGAACCTTTATGTTAGATGGTTGTACTGTTGCAGCTTGTGCATCTAGAGAAGATACTCCTAAAGTAAGAGCCGTTGCAGCAGCTACAGATAATAAAACACGCTTTTTCATGATGTGTGTCCCCCTATATAAAGTTTTAATTTGTTTTCACACGATTTGTTTTTGACAGCCTGTCTGACTGACAAATTCATCGTAGCATAGATTTTGTGAGAAAAAAGATGGAAAAAAATTCATAGACTTAAAATTTACCTAATTTATCCTAAGAGGGGAAAAGGGGAAAAATAAGAGAAACATAGAGTATAAAAGGAATTTTCAGCATTTTTATACTTGGTTATAAGACGCGGTTTTTGGATAAATGTACCTATATTGAAAATGAAGAATCCTATTGTATCAATGGTTTGAGCGTTTTTTTAAGGAATATACTGGATTGATTTTTACAAAACTGTAATGTTTCTGTTGTTCTTTTTTATAATAAAGTAACATATTTTTAATGTTGTAGCGGACAAAAAAGCGGCTATCTCTTTACATAGACGAAGGAGATAGCCGTTTTCCTATTATTACGTATGTTACGAGTTATTACGAGTTGGTTTCAATTGCTTCTAATAATAAATCAACGATGTGAATTCCTCTCATTTTATGAGAAAGGCCTTCTCGTTCAATGCCTAATTTCATTTGTAATAAACAACCTGGATTTGCAGTAACAATGGTTGCTGCTTCTGTTTCATGCACACGGTCCATTTTGTAATCTAGAAATTCCATAGATAGTTCTGAATGAACAATGTTATAAATACCAGCAGAACCACAGCAGCGATCCGCATCTTTCATTTCACGGTATGTTGCGCCTTGAATTGCTTCTAGTAACATACGAGGTTCTGAAGATGTTCGCATAACATTGCGTAAGTGACAAGAGTCTTGATACGTAATAACTTGCGGCGTGACTCGTAAGTCATTACGTTTATGGAAATCTAGTTCTACTAGAATAGCAGTAATATCTTTAATTTTAGAAACGAACTGCTTTGCACGTTCAGCCCACTGTGAATCATCTTTTAACAAGTAATCGTAGTCTACGAGGTAAGCTCCGCAACCACCAGCATTCGTAATAATATAGTCGATGTTTAAATCTTCGAATGCTTTTATATTGCGTTTTGCTAATTCTTTTGCTCCATTTTTCTCACCAGCATGTCCATGTAATGCCCCGCAGCAACTTTGTGTTTTTGGAATAACGATATCACAACCAGCTAACTGAAGTAGTTTCATCGTTGCGTTATTTGTTTCTAAAAACATCGTATCCATTAAACAACCTGTGAAGAATGCAACTTGTTTCTTTTTTGTAATTTCAGCAGGTAAAAATTCAGGGCGATCTTTCATTGCTTTCATTTTTGGGACTTTTGGTAAAACGAGATCCATTGTTGCAAGTGTTTCAGGGAATAACTTCATAATTCCTGTTTTGTGTGTTAGCGTTTGTAAACCGGAACGTTGGTAAAATCCGATTAATCCTGTTAATGTTCTCATTCGATTTTGATGCGGGAAAAGTCCTTCAAAAACGACTTTACGAACAGCTCTCACTGGCATTGAAAACTTTTTGTTTTGATTTATAATATCACGAGCTTCTTCTAATAAATGCCCATAATTCACACCAGATGGACAAACAGGTTCACAAGCGCGGCAGCCGAGGCAAACATTTAATGTGTTTTCAACATCTTCATCTGGCTCAATTAAGCCGTCAACGACCGCTTTCATTAATGCGATACGTCCACGCGGGGAATGTGATTCTTTATATCCAGATTGAATGTAAGTAGGACAAGTTGGTAAGCAGAAACCGCATCGCATACAGTTTAGTAGTTCATCTTCACTTAATCGTTCTTTAAATTCCTTTTGAATGTTTTCTTTATTTAATGTTGTCATCGCTCAACCACCACTCTTTTGCGAGTGTCCTTCGCGAACATCTTTCCTGGATTCATAATGTTATTTGGATCGAAGGCTTGTTTAATTCCTTGCATAGCAGCAATACCTTCTTTACCTAACTTCATTTCTAAATACGGAGCCTTCATCGCACCAACACCATGTTCACCAGTAATCGTGCCACCAAGTTCAATTGCTTTCGCAAATATTTCAGCAAAAGCTTGTTCAGCTCGGTGCATTTCTTCTTCGTTGCGAGCATCTGTCATACAAGTTGGGTGTAGGTTGCCATCGCCAGCATGGCCAAACGTACAAATAGGAATATTATATTTTTTGGCAATGGCATTAATAGCTTCAACCATCGGAGCAATCTGTGAGCGTGGTACCGTTGCATCTTCTAATATTGTAGTAGGTTTTAATCTTGCCAGTGCTGACAGTGCACTACGGCGAGCTGTCCGAAGCGCATCTGCTTCCGCTTCATCTTTTGCGACGCGAACATCAACTGCATTCATGGAACGACAAACGTTAGCCATTTTTTCAATATCTCGATTAACAACTTCAGGCGGACCGTCTTGTTCAATTAATAAAATTGCTTTTACGTCAGTTGGTAAACCGATTTGAGCAAACTCTTCTACTACTTCAATTGTCGGCTGGTCTAAAAACTCAAGTGTCGCTGGAATGATTTTATTTGCAATAATAGAAGAAACAGCACGTGCAGCTTCATTAATATCTTCATAGAGTGCAAGCATCGTTTTCTTCGTTTCAGGCATAGGAACAAGTTTTAATATTGCTTCTGTTACGACACCAAGTGTTCCTTCAGAACCGATAAATAAACGAGTTAAATCGTAACCAGCTACATCTTTTGCTAATTTACCACCAGTGCGAATCATATCACCATTTGGTAAGACAAGTTCAAGCCCCATCACATAATCACGTGTTACGCCATATTTTAATCCACGTAATCCACCGGAGTTTTCATTAATGTTACCGCCAATTGTAGAAATTTTCATTGAGCTTGGATCTGGTGGATAAAATAAACCTTTTTCTTCTACTGCTTTAATAATATCAAGCGTAATAACACCAGCTTGTACAGTAATTGTTAAATTTTCTTCATCAATTTCTAAAATGTTATTCATATGGCGGAAGATAAGGACGATACCGCCTTCAAGTGGACATGTCCCTGCGCAAAGATTTGTTCCAGACCCACGAACATATACAGGAATGTTGTGAGTGTTACATACTTTTAATACTTCAGCTACTTCATTTGTATTACGAGGAGCAATGACTGCATCAGGCATTGCTTGGAAGTTTGGAGTGGCATCATAACTATACGTTAAACGCCCCATATTGGATGTATCTACATTATCTTCGCCAACAATGGATACGAATGAATCAATAATTTGTTTTTCTAACATTGGAAATCCCCCTCAAACTGTTAACGTAATTAGTCATAATAAAAAACGTTGTCACAGTGCTTTCATTATAATGATAAAAAAGTCGGGGGATTCTTTCTATGTATAATCATCTAAAGATTAATCTATTTTATCATTCTTTTTTGTGTGATTATCTAATAAGAGGAGCGAGAAGTATAAAATGTTTAAGTCCTTGAATTGTTTCGGATCAAGTCCTGTATACTCCTCAATTTTTTTAAGTCTGTAATGCAATGTGTTAATGTGTATATGTAATTGCTCCGCTGTTTGTTTATAGGATTGGTTATAATCGATAAATAAACGTAAAGTGTGCATAAGCTCAGGCGATGATAGCAAGTTTTTGATGGTGCGCTTTAGAAACTGTTCCCGCGTTTCCGCAGAAATATCTTGTAAGCACATTTCTAAACGTAAATCTTCATTAAATACAATCTTTTTCGTTGCAAGTGATACGGAAAGAGCTTGTAATGCTTGTTCGTACGATAAATTCATATTGCTTGGCGTAACGGATTGTCCAATCCCGATATATAAAGGAACAGAAAACAAAGTTTCACAGTCTTGTTTTAATCGTTTTAAAAATTGATATGTTTGCTCTTTGGAGTTCGTGGCTGTAAATAAAATGAATCGATCATTTCCCCAGCGAATAAATAAATGCTCCTTTGTTAATAGATTGCGTACATGTTGCCAAATCTTACGCTGAAGCATCGTGTCATTTCGATCGATAGAGAACAAAATAAGTTGTTTTTTCTTATATAAATCAATACCAAGTGTTTTGGCACGATCGAGAAAGCTTGGAGACCAGTCTGTATTTTGAAGCCAATCAAAGACAAATGCCTCATAAGAACGGTGTTCAAGTTCTAGTTGTTCTAAAAAGTAGTTTTCATGGATGAGTAGTTCGGTCATTTTACGTAATATTTCTCCGTATTGTGAAATATTTTCAGGTTCGCCTGTAATTCCAATGACACCAATTACTTCGTCATGGAATAGTAAAGGGAGATTCATACCCGCTTTTACGCCATGCAAACGTCTTTCATCCTCTTTTGTAATAATGACAGTTTTCTTTTGTTTTGCGCAGCGGAGTGCGCCTTCATGAAATTGGCCGATTCTTTCTATATCTGTACTTGCGATAATAACGCCTTGTATATTAATGATAATAATATTTTCTTTAATTAGCCTGCGTACTTCTCGTACAATTTTATTCGCTAAATCAGGAAAAAGCATAATTGGCACACCTCAAATTCTATTTGTTGTACATTATATATGTAAATGAAGTAGGAAAGGGAAATTTCACACTTTCCACACATTTATTTGTTATTTTACAATTATAACGAAATCATCCGAAGATGGAGGGGATCTTTTGAGAAAGTATGTTTTTCTTCTCTGTTTTTTATTTCTATTAGTAGGGTGTCAAGGAAGCTCGTATACACCGATTGCTAAAGATAAAAGTGTTATTATAACAACGAATATAAAAGAAGGCAGTATTAGTTTTGTCGATAAGCAAACTAAAAAGTTAATTACGACATGGGAACTTAACGAGCCGATGGCAGGGACCCTACTACTTCCAAATGGTGAGGACATACTTGTATATGGTAAGCAGTTAGAGTACATGTATGTATATTCACTAGCAGAAGGAAGGCAAGTGGAAAAATATAAAACAGGAAAAGGCATTGTAAATGTAGTCGTATCAGAAGATAAAAAGCAATTATTTGCTGCCGATCAAAATGCCCAAAAGATAAGGTTCTTTACGATTAATGGAAAAGAAACAGGAAATGTTTCGACAGGAAAAGGACCAATAACGATGGTAGAGTACTATAACCAGTTATCTGTATTAAACTTTTATGATACGAAGCTAACGACAATTGATACAAAGAAAAAAGAAGTAATACAATCCTTTATGATTCCACCAGCGTCAACGGGGGCAACAATTAGTCCAGATGGGAAAGAAATATGGATTGGCGGACATGGTGATGGAAATCAGGTAAATGAGAAAGTATTAGTGTATTCTTTGCAGAGCGGAGAAATGGTACGTTCTTTACACGCTCCGTTTATGCCTGTGAATATTACGAAGGATAATAAGTATGTATATGCATTAAGTCACGGTTCGAATACGCTTAGAAAGTTTGATGTTAGCACGTATAAAGAGGTGGCTTCTGTAGAAGTAGGATCAAACCCATTTGCATTTTTGAAGAGCGGAGCAGAAGGATACGTAGCAAGCTATGATAGTGATGAAGTGTGCGTCATGGATATGAAGAATTTGAAAATAAAACAAACAATTAAAGTCGGAAAAGGACCGTTTCAACTCATAGAGAGAGAAGGGAAGGACAATGAGTAAATATAGGGTGCTAGTTGTAGATGATGAAAGTGATATGAGGCAACTTGTTGGAATGTACTTAGATAATTTCGGATACGAGTGGGAAGAAGCTGAAAATGGAAAAGAAGCTCTGAAAAAATTAGAGACAAATCATTATGATTTCGTTGTACTAGATATTATGATGCCAGAGATGGATGGACTTTCAGTTTGTAAAGAAATTAGAAAAACGTCAGATGTACCAATAATATTTTTAACAGCAAAAGGTGAAGAGTGGAATAGGGTGAACGGCTTACGTATGGGAGCAGATGATTATATTGTAAAGCCATTTAGTCCTGGTGAATTAATTGCTCGTATGGAAGCTGTATTAAGGCGTTATACAAAGCAAGAGCAACAAGAGGAATTTCAGTTTGGGCCGATCCTTATTAATGAAAAAAGTAGGAAAATTGAGGTGGATGGTGAGCCAATTTCTCTTACAGTAAAAGAGTTTGATTTACTCTATTTTCTTTGCCAACATACGGGACAAGTATTTAGCCGAGAACAATTGCTGGAAAAGGTATGGGGATATGATTATGCCGGAAGTACAAGAACCGTAGATACGCACGTGAAAACGATGCGTTTGAAGCTTGGAGAAAGTGGAAACTACATTCAAACTGTTTGGGGTGTAGGCTATAAATTTGAGGTGTAACGTATGTTTACGATGGTACAGAAGCTTTGGCTGACAGTAGTATGTGCAGTATTTGTAACAGTTTCCTTTCTTTATTTTGTATCTTTATACTCGTATGAAAAGCTATACGTTGATAATTTAAAAGATTCATTAGTAATGGAAGGGAAGCGTCTTTCTGCGCAATATGATAAGCGCGAAGGAATATCAATTTTTGAAGAGAAAGTAAGAGCATTTGATCAAATATCTAGTTCAGACGTTCTTTTCGTATCGAACCCACGTGATTTAAGTGCATGTTTACCATTTGATGTGCACCATCATTCTCTTATAAGTGAAGGGGACAGGCAAGCATTATTAGATGGAAAAACTGTGACAAAGATAGGATACGAGGAACATTTTGATCGTAATATTATGGGGGTTGTCATCCCTGTTTTAGAAAATAAAAAATTAGTTGGTATTGTATATTCTTATATTCCTTTAAAAAGTATAAAAGACTTAATATATGATATGGGTCTTATTTTAGCACCGTTAGCACTTGCTATAACTTTACTGACAATATGGATTGGTAGAAAAATTATTATTGCTATTACGAAACCACTTTCGCAAATGGAACGAGTTGCCAATCATTTGGCTACGGGGGATTTCTCAGAACGAATTACAATTTCTTCTGAAGATGAAATTGGGCGATTAGGAAAAGCATTTAATAAAATGGCAAATTCTTTGGAGACAGAAGACGTAAAGCGTAAGGAGTTTTTAGCCAACGTTTCGCATGAACTAAGAACACCGCTTAGTTATATAAAAGGATATAGCGAGGCTATTTTAGACGGTGTAGCGAAGGGACCACAACAGGAAAAAGTAACACAGCTTATTCATAAAGAAGCAGATCGTATGCAGCGTCTCGTTCATGATTTATTAGATTTAGCACAATTAGAAGGTGAACATTTTCCGTTAAAGAAACAACCTATCGTTTTTTCACAACTAATTGAAGATGTGTTAGATACGTATGAGATTAAGTTTATAGAAAAGAAAATTCGTATTTCAACAAATTTAAATCCAGAAATCATTGTAATGATTGATGAGGATCGTATGCAACAAGTGCTTCATAACGTGTTAGATAATGCGATACGGTATACAAATCAAAACGGGGATATTATGGTAACGCTCAGACAGATAGATGATTACTGTGAATTGAACATAAAAGATACGGGGATCGGTATTGATACAGAGCATTTGGAAAACCTTGGCGAGCGTTTTTACCGAGTTGATAAAGCGAGAAGTCGTCAACATGGTGGAACAGGTTTAGGCCTGGCAATTGTAAGACAAATTGTTCATATACATGACGGACAGTGGCGGATTGAAAGTGAAAAAGGGAACGGTACGACGGTTAGTATTAAATTGAAAGTACAGGATGAGGAGAGCATGTTCTAATTTTTAGGGCATGCTCTTTATATGGAAGACAATAATTATACGTAAGATATAAATTAATATGTAATAAATATCGGAATTTTGACGATTTTATGAACAAAACATTTGTACTTCTTACCAATTCGTTCTAAAATAGTTATGATGCAAAGTTCTTATAAATCGTTTCAATTGTTGTTTGGAAGATACTGAGGTGATTTAACTGGAGTACAAATCTATTAAACCGAAAAAGATTTATGAAGAAGTATCTGAAGCTATTTTAACAATGATTAAAAATGGTACGTTAAAACCTGGTGACAAACTACTTCCTGTACATCAATTAGCTGAGCAGTTTCAAGTTGGTAGATCTGCTGTTCGTGAAGCGCTAAGTGCGCTAAGAGCAATGGGCTTAATTGAGATGAAACAAGGAGAAGGTACATATGTGAAGAACTTCGATTCTTCTTCATTAACAAAATCATTAAACAATAGATTATTGATGAAGAAAGAAGATATTTTGAATTTATTAGAAGTACGAAAGGTGCTTGAAGTGGGGGCAGTTCGAGCAGCTGCGGCAAAACGTACGGAAGATAATTTACAAAATATGAAGCATTGGTTAGATGAAATGGCAAAGAGCGTTGGAGATGAAAAAGCTGGTGAAAAAGCAGATTTTCAGTTCCATATGGGAATTGCAGAGTCTTCGCATAACAACATTTTGCTTGAACTTATGAATCATGTTTCAGAGATGATTGCTGAAACGATTGGTGAATCAAGACGCATTATTTTATATGGTGAACAAACAACATCAGAACGACTTATAGAAGAGCATCAAGTTATATATGATGCAGTGTTAAAGCAAGATGTAGAATTAGCGCAGCAAGCAATGCTAGATCATTTAACAAATGTAGAACATATTGTCACAGGTAGCAACGATATAAATTCTTAATTTAATCTTTTAAAAATCTAATTTTCTGATAAAATAGAGAGAGATTAAGTAAGCGTTTTCTTTAGAAGAGGGAGAGGATAGGCCATGGTTGAGCCTATTTCTTCTCTCCTTAGTCATCTGATGACCATATGTTTGTTGGTGGAGTTGTAAAAAGGGGGAGTAATAATTATGAAAGTTACTTTATTTGTTACTTGTTTAGTCGATATGTTTGAAACAAATGTCGGCAAAGCAACAGTTGAGGTGTTGGAGCGTTTAGGTTGTGAAATTGAATTTCCAGAAGCACAAGTTTGCTGCGGTCAGCCTGCTTATAATAGCGGCCATGTAGAAGCTGCAAAAGAAGCGATGAAACATATGATTGAAACTTTCGAAGATGCAGAATATATCGTTACGCCATCTGGTTCTTGTGCGACAATGTTTCATGAGTATCCGCATGTTTTTAAAGATGATCCGAAGTGGGCTAAACGTGCACAAAAAGTTGCTGATAAAACATATGAATTTACACAATTTATTGTAGACGTTTTAAAGGTTACTGATGTTGGTGCAAGTTTACCAGGGATTGCTACTATTCATAAATCATGTCATATGACACGTATGCTTGGAGTAACAGAGGCACCAGGAATTTTATTATCAAATGTAAAAGGGTTAACTGTGAGAGAGTTACCAAATGTGCAAAATTGTTGCGGGTTTGGGGGAACGTTTTCAGTGAAGATGACTCCAATTTCTGAGCAAATGGTAGATGAAAAGGTAGATAGTGCAATGGAAACAGGCGCTGATTATTTAATCGGTGCAGATTGTGGGTGTTTGTTAAACATTGGCGGACGTATTGAGCGTTTAGGAAAAGAAATAAAAGTAATGCATATTGCTGAGGTACTGAATAGTCGCTCATGAAGGGGGAACATAAGCTATGTCTATGAAAATCAGTGAGAAAAAATTTAATGATCGCGTTGGCGATGGAATTCAAGATTCGTTTATGCGCGGAGCAGTATCTTCTGCACAAACACGCTTATATACGAATCGTTTAAAAGCAGCGGATGAATTAGGAAACTGGGAAGAATGGCGTGAACTCGGTGAAGAAATTCGTCAACATACGTTAGAAAATCTTGATTATTACTTAATGCAGTTAAGTGAAAATGTATCCAAAAGAGGCGGACATGTGTACTTTGCGAAAACGAAAGAGGAAGCAGCAAAGTATATTCAAGACGTTGCAAAAAAGAAGCAGGCAAAAAAGGTAGTAAAATCAAAGTCAATGGTAACAGAAGAAATTAGTATGAACCATGCGCTTGAAGAAATCGGTTGTGAAGTGTTAGAAAGTGATCTAGGAGAGTATATTCTGCAAGTAGATAACGATCCACCTTCACATATTATTGCGCCTGCTCTTCATAAAAATAGAACGCAAATTCGTGACGTATTTAAAGAAAAGCTTGGCTATGAAAATTCTGATGATCCATACGAAATGACAAAGTTTGTTCGTAAACAACTTCGTGAAAAATTTATGGATGCTGAAATTGGTGTGACAGGTTGTAACTTCGCTGTTGCAAATACTGGCTCTCTTTGTTTAGTAACAAATGAAGGTAATGCCGACCTTGTTATGTCGATTCCAAAAACACAAATTGCGGTTATGGGTATGGAACGTATGGTTCCGACAATGGAAGAATTAGATGTTTTAGTTGGTTTACTATGTCGTAGTGCAGTAGGTCAAAAGTTAACAAGTTATGTAACGGTAGCGGGACCAATTCAAGAAGAGGAAGTAGATGGCCCAGAAGAATTCCACTTAGTTGTGGTTGATAATGGTCGTTCTCAAATTCTCGGATCTGAATTCCGTCAAGTGTTGCAATGTATTCGTTGTGCTGCTTGTGTGAACGTATGCCCTGTATATCGACATGTTGGTGGACATTCATATGGCTCTATATACTCAGGACCAATTGGGGCGGTATTAACACCACTTTTAGGTGGATATGATGATTACAAAGAGCTTCCTTATGCTTCTAGTTTATGCGGAGCGTGTACAGAAGCTTGTCCAGTAAAAATTCCATTGCATGATTTATTATTAAAACATCGTCAAGTTATCGTTGAGCAAGAAGGGCGTGCTCCACTTGCAGAAAAATTAGCAATGAAAATGTTTAGTATGGGCGCATCTTCAGCAGCTTTATATAAAATGGGATCAAAGATGGCGCCAGCAGCAATGAGTCCATTTACATCTGGTAACCGTGTATCAAAAGGTGTTGGGCCACTTAAAAACTGGACAGATATTCGTGAATTCCCGGCTCCAAGTAAAGAACGATTCCGTGATTGGTATAAAGATCATAAGAAAGGCGGGGACAAATAATGACAGGATTAATTCAAAACCGTGAGTCCTTTCTAGAAAATATTGCAAAAGAACTTGGACGCGCGCGTAAAACGGATGGTGTAAAACGTCCAGTATGGAAAAACAATGTGAATAAAGAAACGTTAAAAAATTATTCACAAGAAGAATTGTTAGAAGTATTTAAAAATCAATGTACAAACATTCATACAACTGTTGTGGAAACGACAAATGACCGTTTACGTGAAGATATTCAAAAAGTAATCGTTGAAAACGGCGGGGGACCTATTATGTTATCGGCAGATGAACGTTTTGATTCTTATGGGTTGACTTCTTTATTTAAAGAAGAACTTCCAAAGCAAAATGTTGAAGTGAACGTATGGGATCCTGAGAAAAAAGAAGAGAATATGCGTATCGCGGAAAGAGCGAATATTGGAATTGCATTTAGTGATTATACTTTAGCCGAATCTGGTACGATCGTTGTACAAAGTCATAAAGGCCAAGGCCGTTCTTTACACTTTTTACCGACTGTATACTTTGCTATTATTCCACGTGAAACACTTGTACCTCGTATTACACAAGCAGTTGAGGATATGAACAAGCGTGTAGAAAATGGCGAGACAGTGGCATCTTGTATTAACTTTATTACAGGACCTAGTAACTCGGCAGATATAGAAATGAATCTTGTTGTCGGAGTACATGGACCATTAAAAGCAGTATATTTCATCGTATAAAATAGGGGAAAGCAGGCCAGAAAATGGCCTGCTTTTTTAATAGAATAGAGATAATATGAAGTAGAAGTTCTCTCCTTTTTTTGCTATGTTCTTCTGGAAAGGAGAGGAAGGGATGTTCACTTATGTATATGCATTGTTAGCGGGGATGGTGTTTGGTTCTTTTTTTATGGTAATTGCGATGAGAGTTCCGCTAGGGGAGTCTATCATAACCCCGCGTTCATATTGTCATTATTGTAAGTATGTGCTAAAGCCAAAAGAATTGATTCCAATCATTTCTTTTTGTATGCAAAGAGGGCGTTGTACGAATTGTAAGAGGAAAATTTCAATTTTGTACGTAGTATTTGAACTTGTAACTGGAATGATATGTCTTCTTACTGTATATATGATTGGGGTGGAACGAGAGCTTATTATCGTTTTATCACTTTTTTCGTTACTTCTTATTATTTCAGTTACAGATTACATATATATGTTAATTCCAAATCGTATTTTAGCTTGGTTTGCTTGTTTACTCATTTTAGAATGTGCTTTTATACCGTTAGTCACTTGGATAGATAGTATAGTTGGTAGTTGCGTTATATTCATTTTGTTATACTGCATGCAAAAGATATATCCAGAAGGGCTTGGGGGAGGGGATATAAAATTACTTTCGTTACTTGGATTTATAGTGGGACTGAAAGGGATTTTTATCGTTTTATTTTTAGCATCTTGCTTTAGTCTCTGTTTCTTTGGAGCTGGCCTCGTATTAAAACGTATGAAAATGAGGACTCAAATACCGTTTGGTCCTTTTATTAGTCTTGGGGCAATATGTTACATGTTGGTCACGTATGCAAAATAGAGAGGGGATAGAAAATGAATGTATATATGGATGATCAAAGAAGTTGTCCGTATGGTTACGTGCTCGCAACTACAGTAGAATGTGCTTTGCAAATGGTACGAGATTATGAGGTGAATGTTCTTTCCCTTGATTTCAATATGGGATGGGGAGAAAAAAGTGGATTAGATTTTGTAGAGGCTTTTTGTAAAGAGGGTTTATACGTCAATGAAATAC
This sequence comes from Bacillus cereus group sp. BfR-BA-01350, assembly GCF_022663775.1. Classification (NCBI taxonomy): domain Bacteria; kingdom Bacillati; phylum Bacillota; class Bacilli; order Caryophanales; family Bacillaceae; genus Bacillus; species Bacillus cereus group sp. BfR-BA-01350. The sequence goes on along the minus strand of NZ_JAKUGD010000003.1, from coordinate 68,142 downwards.
ACTTTCATACGAATGATGTCATCGGTATGCATAAGATGAAACAGAGAATGAATAAGGGAAAGGAAGAAGGAGAGATTAACCCTAATCTTGTTGTTAAATATGTGGGGAGCTAAAAACTCCAAAGTAAAACTTTGGAGTTTTTAATGTTTCATATGCGCTTGCAACGGAATGATTTCTTCTTGTTGAGCTGCTCCTAATTCAGTTTCTTCTTGTTTCACGTCAGGTACTTTCTTTGTTAAGTAATGGTATACCATACCGACAAATACAGACCCACCAATAATGTTACCGATTGTAACTGGAATTAAGTTATGAATAGCACCTGCAAAAGAAATTGTCTCAGGATGCGGTGAAACCAAAGATAAAGCAAACAGTGATAAGTTTGCGATGCTATGCTCGTAACCAGATAAGAAGAATGTGAAAACGAGCATCATCATCATCATAATTTTTGCTGTATCACCTTTAACTTGAGAAGGTAAGAAACAAGCAAGACATACAAGCCAGTTACATAAAATTGCTTTAAAGAATAGTTGCATTGTAGGTGTATTCATTTTTCCCTCAACGACTTTATTCATGAAATGACCGTGATCAATTGTTTCGAAAATTCCAGTGGCATAAAATAGTAAGGCAAAGAATAAAGCGCCAGCTAAATTGCCTGCATAACAAGCAAACCAGTTACGAAGTGTATCAGCAATTGTTGTTTCTTTTCTTAAAGTTGCTACAGTGAAGTACATTGTGTTTCCAGTAAACAATTCAGCACCACCATATATAATAAGTACGAGAGCAATTCCGAAAAACATAGAAGCAGCTAAATAAGTTGCTGGTGAATCTGCAATGTGAAAAAAGTTACCTAATTTAAAACATAGTACAATAATAAAACCGATATAAATACCCGCAAGTGCGGCACGAATGAAATATTGCATCGGGTTTGTATCTAACATTTGTTTTTTGCTCTTAGCCAGTTTGACAACATAATCCAATCCTTGTTCTAGCATGAGTAATACGCTCCTTTAGTACATCATCTATAAATACTTCTTATATGAATAAAGTACATGGATTCTGTCATAGTTTCAATAAGTTTGTGCAATGTTTCACAAAAAGGACATACATACACCTAGAAAACGCTTACAAAAAATAGTATAATAGAATTTTTTCTGGACATAGAGAGGGGACAAGGAAAAAAGAAAAAGCGCTGTAATTACAGCGCTTTTTCGTCTAAATTCTTTTCGACTTTTGTTTCTACTTCTTTCGAGAAGAACCAACCACCAGCTGCGATTCCAACTAATACAATCCAGAATGTAAGCTTCCATGGTGTAGATTCTGGGAATGAATGTGGAATTACATTTAATGCAGGGTGTGCCAACGTATAAACTGCTAGTTTCACACCAACCCAACCTACAATTAAGAATGCTGCAGTTTCAAGTCCTGGTTTACGTTTTAAGATTTGTACGAAAGCAGTTGCTGCAAATCGCATAATGATTAATCCGATAAGTCCACCTACAAAGATAACAACGAATTGTCCAGTATCAAGACTACCAATTGTACCTAATCCTGTTTTTGGTAAAGTCATTGCTAATGCAACAGCAGCTAAAATAGAATCAACTGCGAAGGCGATATCTGCAACTTCAACTTTAAATACAGTCCACCAAAAGTTCTCTTGTTTTTTCTTTGCTTCTTTTTCTTCAGTTTCTTCATCTGTATTCTTTTTAACATACGTTTTAAATAAGTGATTACCAGCGATAAACATAAGGTAAATGGCACCGATTGCTTGCACTTGCCATACATCGACTAGGAACGAAATCATAAATAACGATCCGAATCGGAAAACAAATGCTCCCGCTAATCCGTAAAATAATGCTTTTTTACGTTTTTCTTCTGGTAAATGTTTTACCATAATTGCAAGAACAAGCGCGTTATCAGCAGCTAAAATCCCCTCTAGTGCAATTAGGATGAGTAATACCCAACCATACTCCAATAATAATGATACATCCATGTACATTCTCCTCTCATTTCTATAAGTACTAAATAAGTGAAGAATTTCCCCACTATTTAGTTTCCCCATACTCCTGCCTATTAACTTTGGAAGAATTTGGTAATGAATGCAAAAAAGACCTCTGCCGTTAATAGGCAAAGGTCTTGCTAGACATATGTAATGAAAATGCCAACAAAGCCGGAAGAACTAAGTTCTACGTAATGACGACTTTGTTTCCAAGAAATATTCTTGGACGCTACTCCCCTTTGGAGATATGCTATTGTACTCTCATTATATGGATAATTTATACGGTTGTCAACCTGTTAAAATGTCTTCATTCGGATATTTTATTTTTCGGTTCTTTTTACGTGCAAATGAAAAAGCCAATGTTAAAGGTCCCATCTTCCCAAAGAACATCATAAAGATAATAATAGCTTTTCCGATCATAGTTAAGTGTGGTGTGAAATTCATACTGAGACCGACAGTCCCAAATGCTGAAAATACTTCGAAAGCACTCATCAATAGAGGAACACGCTCAGTAATACTTAAAATTAAAATAGCAAAAAAAATAAATGAAATAGAAATAATAGCGATGGTCAATGATTTGACAATGAGAGTATCTTTAATGGATTTTTTAAACACGACAATATCATCTTGTTCTTGTAAAAATTTAAATACCCCAAAAAACATGATTAAAAATGTTGTCAACTTAATCCCACCGCCAGTTGAAGCACTACCAGCGCCAATAAACATAAGGAGCATCATTAATAGTAGGGAAGGCTTTGATAATGCGGAAATATCAACTGTATTAAACCCGGCAGTACGCGTTGAAATAGCTTGGAAATAAGCAGCCATGCCTTCTTCAAATGGGGTAAAGCCTCTCATAGAAAGAGAATTGTGAAACTCGAATATAAAAATAAAAACAGTCGCAATAATATTGATGATTAGAGTAGAAGAGAGCATAAGTTTTGAGTGTAATGTAAGGTTTTTAAAATTTTTCTTTCTTTTTATATCTACGATTACTGTAAAACCAATCCCACCTAAAATAATGAGGGAGGAAATGACGAGATTGACAAGAATGCTATGAGAATGGGACATTAAATTATCGCTCCATACAGAAAAACCAGCATTGTTAAAAGCAGAGATGGAATGAAAAAAGCTATAATAGAGCCCTTTAGCAATCCCATATTTCGGTATCCATTCAAAAGAAAGAATGAAAGCAGCGATACATTCGACTGTAAAAGAGAATAAAAATAATGCTTTGGCAAGACGAATGACACCGCCTATATTCGTTTGATTTAACGCTTGTTGCAGTAAAATTCGGTTTTGAAGACCAATTTTTCTACCTAGCATAATCGCAATTAAAACGGCAAAGCTCATAATGCCAAGTCCACCCACTTGTATAAGTGTTAAAATGACACATTGGCCAAATAAGGTAAATACTTTCCCAGTGTCCACAACACCAAGACCTGTAACCGTACAAGCAGAAACGGTTGTAAATAAAGCATCGAGCCATGAAATAGACGTCGTTGTAGCAATTGGCAATTTTAATAAGCATGTACCGATAATTGATAACATAATAAAAGACAAAGTAAGAACACGGGGAGGACTCATGTGAATGTTAATCCGTTTCATGTTACATATCGTTCCTTTCAGTTTGCTTTTACTAGTATGTGAAAAAGCACCATTATGTATGTTAAAAATAGAAAGAGGCAGAGAATATCTGCCTCTAAGCCATATGTTATATTGTTATCCACGTAATTGTTGTTGAGCTAAAGAAACAAGACGTTTTGTTACTTCACCGCCAACTGATCCGTTAGAACGTGATGCAGTATTAGACCCTAAGCTTACGCCGAATTCTTGTGCAATTTCATATTTAAATTGATCAAGTGCTTGTTCAGCACCTGGAACTAGTAATTTGTTTGTTTTTGCCATGATGATACACATCCTTATGAGTAATCCAGTTCAGCTAAGTATGTATCTGAACTGGTACCGTTATTTTATGTGGAACCGGCGTGCTCATACGCGGAAGTAATCGGTGTGATTAGAAGTTATTGGATAGAAAAAAGAGTAGCAATTTTTGCTACTCTTTTTTTAGTATTGTCGCTGTACCTTCCACGACAATATCATCCGATTGATTATATATATTTGTTTGCAACGTAATGATTTTTTTATCGTCACGTTTTTTGATGACCTCTGCTACAACGCGAAGTGTATCGCCGATTTTGACAGGAGCGCGGAATGAAACGTTTTGAGATAAATAAATCGTATTTTTACCCGGGAGTTTCGTTCCAAGGATGGTAGAAATAAAACTTGAAACGAGCATACCATGAGCAATACGTTCTTTAAACATTGTCGTTTTTGCAAAAGAATCTAAAATATGAATAGGATTCACATCTCCAGTCAATTTTGCAAAATTGATAACGTCCTCATCCGTAATCGTTTTTGTAAGTGATGCTTGATCACCGACTTGAATCTCATCATAACGAAGCTCCGGGACGGTTTGTGCTTCTTGAAATGGATTCATTTTGTCCTCCTTCTTTTCCATATCGAAAAATGCTAGCCATCTTGATGTAGTAGGAGGAAGAAAGAGTTTTGTTTGTGCTGCAGTTAGCTCCCACATTTTTCTTACTTGATGGAAGTAAATAGATTTTTTGAGTTTTCCTCGAACTTTTTTGCGAGTTCCAACTGTTTTGTCTTGAAATCTTCCAAAAAACCTTCTAACTGTTTTTGAGCCTCTTCACGTTGTAATTGTTGTTGTTCAATAAATTGCTTCGTTGTTTCTTCAAATTGACCGCTTGTTTGAGTAAGGATAGACAAAGATGTTTTTGTAGGAGAAACAGTTAGCTGTTGCATATGAGCAGAAAGCTCTTTCCATTTGTCTTGCCACTCATTAATTTGATCATTTAAGGAGTTCCCAGTTAATTGCTTCACGTAATCTGTATACTGATTATTGAATTGAGTAGTAAATTGTTGCAGTTCTTTTTCTAGTTCATCTACTCCTGATGTTAATTTATGCAAAGCATCTTGTTGTTGTTTTAATGTTTCTAAAGTAAGTTGCTCTAATTGTTTCCCAGCTGAAGAGAAAAGGGAAAGTGATTGAGACCAGTTTTTCCAAAATGCATCGACTAATTCGTATGGTTTAGTTTCCATTGTTTGACCCCCAAATGTTTTTTTACATATTGTGAACGCAGATTACTCTGCTGTATCACCAGGTGAAGATGAAGAATCTTTTTCATCCTTTTCTGGAGAAGTAGAAAATGGAAAGAATGCATTGGTGTATAACGTGAAAAACGTCCGCAACATATTTTGATAATGCTCAAAAGAAGTCGCACATGTTGTTAAATATTGCTCTCCATATTCAGTTAAAGAATAAATTCTTTTTGCTGGCCCTCCGTCGCTTGTATCCCAAGTAGAAGAAATAAGGTTTTCTTTTTCTAATTTGCGTAGTGTTCTGTACACATTACCTTGGTCAACAGAAGAAAAGCCGATATCCATTAGCATTTGAATAAGTTTGTAACCATGAAGACTCCAGTCTTTAAGACAGAGAAGTAAGAAGGGAACTAAGAAGTTTTTTGGCATGGAGTTTGGTTGTTTTGCTTGGTTGTTCTCCAAACTTTCGCGTTGTTCTGGTTCATTATGTAGCATGATTGTGCATCACCTCATGAATCAGTTAGATGGAATTTTTTGCTTATAAGTGCAATTTACACCTATCTGTTTTTAAAGTCAATACATTTGTTAGAAAATAGAAAAAAATAAAATATAGACTTGAAGTTTTATTCAGAATATTAGAAAATAATGAATAGGTTGAATTGTTTCAAAAACAAAAAAGGGAGTGTAGGTAAAGTGATTGATCAAAAATTCGATCCACTACAAGCATGGAAAAATGCTTATGAACAAACCGAAACATTTTGGGGAAAAGCGCTCAATGAAACAATTAAAACAGAAGAATATTCTGCTTGGATGGGCAGCGTTCTAGATTTGAATTTGTTTTATCAAAAAGCATTAAATGATACGACAAAAAATTATTTAGAGCAGGTGAATGTGCCTACGAAAGAGGATATCGCTAGAGTGGCTACGCTTGTTATTAACTTAGAAAATAAAGTGGATAACATTGAGGAGTTTCTAGAAGATAAGGTAGAGTCAGTAGGACAAGCTCCTACATTAAAGCGCGATGTTACGAAAGTAAAACAAGATATTCGCACATTAGAAACGAAAGTTGATCAAATTTTAGAATTGCTAGAAAAGCAAAATGCAGTACTAGCAAAACTACAAGAACCTGTAAAAGAAGAAGTAAAACCTACGAATAAGCCAGAAAATAAAAAGTGATAATAGCGCTTGTTTATAACATATGAAAGAGAAAGGGAGAATCTCTTTTCTATGTATAAACAGCGAAACATAATTATATAGGGACTCCATAGTATGAGTACCAAAATGATTCATAATAGTCGTTCACAAATTCATTTAAGGGGGAAAAGAAATGGTTCAATTAAATGGAAAAGTAGCAATCGTAACAGGTGGGGCAAAAGGGATTGGAAAAGCGATCACAGTAGCGTTAGCACAAGAGGGCGCAAAAGTTGTTATTAACTATAACAGCAGCAAAGAAGCAGCTGAAAACTTGGTAAATGAACTAGGAAAAGAAGGACATGACGTTTATGCAGTTCAAGCAGATGTTTCTAAAGTAGAAGACGCAAATCGACTTGTAGAAGAAGCAGTGAATCATTTTGGTAAAGTTGATATTCTTGTTAATAATGCTGGTATTACAAGAGATCGTACATTCAAAAAGTTAAATCGTGAAGATTGGGAACGCGTAATTGACGTGAACTTAAGCAGTGTGTTTAATACGACAAGCGCGGTACTTCCATACATAACGGAAGCAGAAGAAGGTAGAATTATTAGCATTTCTTCTATTATTGGTCAAGCCGGTGGATTTGGACAAACAAACTACTCAGCAGCGAAAGCAGGTATGCTAGGATTTACAAAATCATTAGCATTAGAGCTTGCAAAAACAAATGTAACTGTAAACGCTATTTGCCCAGGATTTATTGATACTGAAATGGTAGCAGAAGTACCAGAAGAAGTACGCCAAAAAATCGTTGCGAAAATCCCGAAAAAACGTTTTGGTCAAGCTGATGAAATTGCAAAAGGTGTAGTATACCTATGCCGTGACGGTGCTTATATCACAGGTCAGCAATTAAACATTAACGGCGGATTATATATGTAATGAAGTAAGAAAAAAGTGCATATCCATAGCAGGAATGCACTTCTTTTTTTAGAAGGAAATTGACCAAAAAGGAGATAGAAAAATGACTACATTCGCAACAGAATGGGAAAAGCAATTAGAGCTATACCCAGAAGAATACCGAAAAGCATACCGCCGAGTGAAAAGGGCGAGTGAAATTTTATTACGTGAACCAGAGCCACAAGTAGGATTAACGCCGAAAGAGGTTATTTGGACGAAGAATAAGACGAAGCTTTATCGCTACATTCCAAAACAAGAAAAAACACAAAGAGTTCCAATTCTATTAATATATGCTCTTATTAATAAACCATATATTATGGATTTAACTCCTGGAAATAGTTTAGTGGAATATCTAGTGGACCGTGGTTTTGATGTGTATATGCTTGATTGGGGCACATTTGGTTTAGAAGATAGTCATTTGAAATTTGATGATTTTGTGTTTGATTATATTGCAAAAGCAGTGAAAAAAGTAATGCGAACTGCAAAATCGGACGAGATTTCTTTACTTGGTTATTGCATGGGGGGAACGTTAACTTCTATTTATGCGGCACTTCATCCGCACATGCCAATTCGTAACCTAATCTTTATGACAAGTCCTTTTGATTTCTCTGAAACAGGATTATATGGTCCTTTATTAGATGAGAAATACTTCAATCTAGATAAAGCGGTTGATACATTTGGAAATATTCCGCCAGAAATGATTGATTTCGGAAACAAAATGTTAAAACCAATTACGAACTTTGTTGGTCCATATGTTGCTTTAGTAGATCGTTCAGAGAATGAGCGCTTCGTTGAAAGCTGGAGGTTAGTTCAAAAGTGGGTTGGCGATGGTATTCCGTTCCCAGGTGAATCATACAGACAGTGGATTCGTGATTTTTATCAAAACAATAAATTGGTTAAGGGTGAACTCGTTATTCGTGGACAAAAGGTAGACCTTGCAAATATTAAGGCGAATGTCTTAAATATTTCAGGGAAACGTGATCATATCGCCCTGCCATGCCAAGTAGAAGCTTTGCTGGATCATATTTCTAGCACAGATAAACAATATGTATGTTTACCAACGGGACATATGTCAATCGTTTATGGCGGAACAGCTATAAAACAAACGTATCCGACGATTGGAGATTGGCTTGACGAGCGTTCGAAGTAAAAATAAAAAATCCAACTAGCCTATGTTAGTTGGATTTTTTTATGGAAAATAACAAAACATAGAAAGGAGAAATTTATATTGTAGGAGTATAATTATGAAGCTTATGACTGGTAAGTTGTTTTGGGATACGGGAGCTTCTATACCTTGTTATCCATCGTTAGAAAATGATATGATATGTGATGTGCTCGTAGTTGGAAGCGGCGAAGCAGGTGCTCAAATAGCGTATTCGTTAGCGAAAATTGGAATGCGCGTTATACTTATTGAAAAAAATATGATTTCGTGTGGTAGCACAGCTGCGAATACAGGGTTATTACAATTTCTTCATGATAAATCGTTAACCTCACTTATCCATACATTTGGTGAAGAAAAAGGGGTACGAGCATATAAGCTTTGTTACGAAGCGTTACGAACAATGGAGAAAGTTGTACCGACTCTCGATATCGATCCCCAGTTTATTCCGCGAAATAGTTTATATTATGCAAGTAAAAGTGAAGACGTCTTATTTTTACAAGAGGAATACAAAACGTTACAGAATTATGAGTTTCCAGTTGAGTATTTTACAGCATCTGATATTAAGGAACGGTATCCTTTTACAAAACAAGCGGCATTATATACACACGGTGATGCTGAGGTAAATCCGTATTTATTAGCGCATAGCCTTTTGCATAAAGCAAATCAAATGGGTGCTACTATATATGAACATACAGAGGCCATACATATAAAAAAACGTCAAAATGATTTAATTTGTTATACGAAAACAGGAAATCAAATTGTAGCAAAGAATATTATTATGGCGACGGGTTATGAAACACTTTTTGGAAAGAAAGAAAAAAATGCAATAGTAGAAACTTCTTATGCAATTGTAACAAATGAAATAGATCAGTTTGAAGGTTGGTATGAGCGATCATTAATTTGGGAAACAGCACGGCCGTATTTATATTTTCGAACGTATAAAAACCGTATTATTGTAGGCGGATTAGATGAAGCAATGCAAATTCAAACAATCGGTGATACGAAATTATTGCATAAGCGTGACATCCTTATTAACATTGTAAAAGAGATGTTCCCGCAGTATAAAACTATACAGGCAGACTACTATTGGGCAGCAGCATTTGGCAGTAGTCATGATGGTCTTCCTATTTTAAAAGAAGACAAAAAGATACATAATTTATTTTACGCATTACCGCATGGAGGTAATGGAACTGTGTATGGAATGGTATTTGCAAAAATATTTGAGCAGTTACTTACAAATAAAGAAAGGGAAGATTTTTCTTTATTTAATCGATAGAAAAAAGGTAGCGAAGTGATGGAATGAGAGATATAAAAAAGTTTTTACAAAAATTACGTCCCGTACAACTTATTGTTTTATTTTATTTATTAGCAGTAGTTGTATCGGTAATATTACTTAGTTTACCGTTTGTTACGAAGGCAGGTGTGAAATGGACATTTATTGATGCTCTATTTACATCTGTGAGTGCGGTAAGTGTTACGGGTCTGTCTGTTGTTACAATTTCAGATACATTTACTACGGCAGGAATTATTATTTTAGCCCTTATTTTGCAATTAGGCGGCTTAGGAATTATGGCGCTTGGTACATTTGTTTGGATCATAACGGGGAAAAAGATTGGTTTGCAGAGAAGAAGACTCATTATGGCAGACCATAATCAAGGGAACTTATCAGGCCTTGTAGAATTGATGCGTTCTATTTTAATTGTAATTATTTCGATAGAACTTATTGGAGCAATATTATTAGGCACGAGATTCCTACTTTATTTTCCAACTTGGCAAGAAGCTTATTTTCACGGTTTCTTTGCGGCTGTTAGTGCAACTACGAACGGTGGATTTGATTTAACAGGACAATCGCTAATTCCGTATAAAAAAGATTACATTGTTCAAATGATTCATATGTTACTTATTATTTTAGGAGCAATCGGCTTCCCTGTATTAATGGAAGTGAAACAATTCCTTAGTAAAAGGAGACAGCAACTATTTCGTTTTTCGCTATTTACAAAATTGACGACAACAACATTTTTTGCGCTCGTGGTCGTTGGAACGATTATGATTTTTTTACTAGAACGAAATCATTTTTTAGCAGGAAAGTCATGGCATGAAACAGTTTTCTATACACTATTCCAATCTGTGACGACGCGAAGCGGGGGACTTGCTACAATGGATATACTTGAATTGTCACAACCGACGCTTTTATTTATGAGTATATTAATGTTTATAGGAGCATCTCCAAGTTCGGTTGGGGGCGGGATACGTACAACAACATTTGCTGTTAGTATATTGTCACTATACACTTTTGCAAGAGGCGGGAGAACGGTTAGAGTCTTCAAACGTCAGCTACATGAAGAGGACGTGCTGAAAGCATCTGTCGTTATGACAATGGGGATTTTATTATGTGCCACAGCACTATTTATTTTATCTATTACGGAAAATGTACCGCTTATGAGTTTAATTGTTGAAGTCTGTTCTGCTTTCGGGACGACAGGACTATCGACAGGTATTACGCCAGATTTAACAACTGTTGGTAAACTTGTACTCATTGTACTTATGTTTATCGGGCGTGTCGGTATTTTAACATTTATACTAGCTAGTGGCGGAAGAGAACAGCCACCTCGCTATAAATATCCGAAAGAGAGAATTATTATTGGATAGTATGAAACCATTCTACCTATGTTAGGTAGAATGGTTTTTTAGTCATTAATGCCAAATTGCGGATGCATAAAAGTATCCTTCTTATTATCTCCTTCTTTTTTTAGTAACTCTTGATTTTCTTCTGAAATCCACCCAATATCATTTGTAGGATGGATCCATTCTTCTCCAGCCATAATGGCAGGATCTACATCATCACTCCAATTGTGAAGTGGACTGTTCTCGGAATCATATTTACTGTCTCCGATTACGACGTCATATTGATTTATGAAAGGTTGTTGCATCTTCTTTCCTGTTCCTTTAAAAGATGGGAAATTCATTTGATGCGGGAGCGTTTCATCTAAAATGGGTGACTGGATTTTATCTTTCTTCTTCAAAATAAGAGCTCCTTTTTATTATGATTTCTTCATATGTAGTATTTCCATCTAGCAGTTCTTATGTACTTGTTAACACTTGCCAGTAATAATTATTTTAGCTTGCTTCAAACTAGAGTAGAAAGTGAATTTTTGAGAGCAGGTGAATGTATTGGTAAAAAGAAAAGTGAAACAAAATGCGGCAATCAACAATAATAAAACTCCGAAAGAAAGCTTACCAGATGCAGAATTTGCATTAGAGTATGAAGGAGAAAATAGCGCGAAGTATGCAAATCGTAATTCAAAAAAAGGTAAACAAAAGTGAGGCGTTTTTTACAAACGCCTCATTTTTTTGTGGGATTATAAAGGTTTTTTTAATTATTTGTAAATTTAGTGTTCATTATTAGCAGAAAAATGCGAAAAAACATAGAAGTAGCAACGTATTACACAAAAACAAACAACAAACAAAAGATTAATGTTGGTTTAATACTGCTTTTACACTAGTTGTTTATATTTGAGTTGTACATAAGATTTGTAAAAGGAGAGAGAGATAGTGAAAAAAACAATCTTTAAAGCTGTAGCAACTGGAATGGTATTTTCGTTATTAATGGGGTGTGGTGCAAAGAAAGAAGAAAGTGCTGGGGCAAAAGTAAAAGATGATAAATTATCTGGATCATTAACTGTTTACACAGCAATTGAAGAAGAACTTGTACCAATTTATCTTGATTCTTTTAAAAAGAAATATCCAGATGTGAAGCTGAATATTGTTCGTGATTCAACTGGAGTTATTACAGCAAAATTGCTAGCTGAAGGAAAAAATACACAAGCAGATGTTGTATGGGGAACTGCAGCTTCAAGTCTATTAGCGTTAGATAAAAAAGATATGTTAAAAGGATACTCTCCAAAAGGAGCGGATCGCGTTTTACCGCAATTTAAAGATGATAAACAACCAGAAAAATGGGTAGGAAATACTGCATTTATGACGGGGATTGCTATAAATAAAGAAGAATTAAAGAAGAAAAATTTACCGATGCCAGAATCATACGAAGACTTAACGAAACCAGAGTATAAAGGAACGCTTGTTATGCCACATCCAGCATCTTCTGGAACAGGATTTTTAACAGTTTCTGCATGGTTACAAATTATGGGTGAAGATAAAGGCTGGGATTACATGAAGAAACTTCATGATAATATGGCAACTTATACTCATTCAGGTTCAAAACCAGCGAAATTAGCGGGTGCGGGTGAATATCCAGTTGGTGTATCGATGGTTTATAGTGCTTTGAAAGAGAAACAAAAAGGTGCACCAGTTGAAGTTGTATTGCCAAAAGAAGGATTAGGTTGGGAAGTAGAAGCGAACGCACTTATTAAAAAAGATAATGAAAAAAATGAAAAATTAGCGCAAGCATTTTTAGATTGGGCAATTACTGATGATGTAATGAAGTTATACTTCGAGAAAAATGGATTTGCGACAATTAAAAATGATTATAAACTTCCAGACGGATTCCCTAAAGATGTGACGGAAAAGTTATACAAAAAGAACGACTTTAAGTGGGCAGCAGAAAATCGTGACAAAATTTTAGAAAAATGGGAAAAAGAGTTTGGCCAAAAAGCAGAACCGAAAAAGTAAGTGAGTGGGAGAGAGAAAAAATGAGCGAATATTTATCAATTCAACACATTCAAAAACAGTTTGATGCATTTACAGCGTTAAAAGATATTTCTTTTACTGTGAAAAAAAATGAGTTTGTATGTTTATTAGGCCCAAGTGGTTGTGGGAAAACAACATTGCTTCGAATTTTAGCAGGGCTAGAAGAGGCGACAACAGGTAGTATAGCTGTGAATGGAAAAGATATTACAGCATTACCTCCTGGAAAGAGGAATTTCGGAATGGTGTTTCAATCCTATGCGTTATTTCCGAATTTAACAGCACTTGAAAACATTGAATACGGCTTAAAGACAAAAAAGTATGGAAAAGCAGAAGTAAAAGAGAAGGCGCTATCGGCGTTAGAACTAGTTGATTTACTGAATGTAAAAGATAAATATCCTGCTCAAATGTCTGGTGGACAACAGCAGCGAGTAGCACTTGCACGTGCACTCGCTCTGTCTCCAGATATTTTGTTACTCGATGAGCCGTTATCTGCTTTAGATGCAAAAGTACGTGAAAAGTTACGTAGAGAAATGCGTGATTTGCAAGAAAAAGTAGGAGTGACAACTATTATGGTCACGCATGATCAAGAAGAGGCATTAACGATGGCTGATAAAATTGTTGTAATGAATCATGCGGAAATTATGCAGATTGGCACACCAGAGGAGATTTACCAAAGACCAGCCAATCCGTTTGTGGCAGATTTTATTGGTTCTATTAATTTCTTTTCGAAAAATAACGAAGAACATGCAATTCGTCCGGAACATGTAACAGTCGTACAAAATAATGGTATGAAAACAATTGTAGAAAGCATGGAGTTTCGCGGATCTGTATACCGGACAGAAGTGCGCGTTATAGATGAGAAAACGCATCTATATAATGAGAAAATCGTTGTAGATATATTGGCATCAGAAGTAGAAAAAACAGCCATTAGGAAAGGAAAGCCAATTCAAATCTCTTTCTCAGAAAATCATATGTTGTCATATGGAAAGAAGGTTGTTGTATAGATGGAGATGTTAGAAGATTTAAAGGTAGAAAATACGAAAAAAAAGATTAAGAGACGTATCGGTAAAGAAGAGTGGGTACAAAGACTATTAATTATTGGTATGATCCTTGCCTTTTTGATTATGCTTGTATTGCCGCTATTACAATTATTTACACAAGCTTTTTATGATAAAGATGGAGCTTTCATTGGTGTTGCGAATTTCAGTAAATATTTCACAACACCAACGCTAGTTCAATCATTACAAAATACGGTATGGGTTTCGGGTGCAACAACAATTATTGCAGTAACACTCGCTTTCGCTTACGCCTATGCGATCGCTCGTACGAATGTATTTGGAAAGCGTGTATTTCAATATGTCGCGTTGTTACCATTATTCGCACCAACGATGATGCATGGTATCGCACTTACATATTTATTTGGTAATCAAGGATTAGTAACGAAAGGGATGTTTGGTTTATTTGAAGGTATACAAATCCCTTTATATGGACCAGTAGGAATTGTAATGGCTGAAGTCATGTATACATTTCCGCAAGCATTTCTTATATTATTAATTGCTTTCCAAGGTTCTGATTATCGTTTATACGAAGCTTCTAATATGTTGGGAGCGAGTAAAACAAAGCAATTTCTCACTGTTACTTTACCTAGTGTAAAGTATGGATTAATTAGTGCGATGTTTGTTGTGTTTACACTTAGTTTTACTGATTTTGGCGCACCAAAAATTGTTGGTGGGCAATATAATGTACTTGCTACTGATGTATACAAACAAGTAATTGGACAACAAAATATGCCGATGGGTGCAACTGTAGGAATGATTTTATTAATCCCAGCTATATTTGCATTTGCAGTTGATCGCATTACGCAAAGAAAGCAGGCGAATTTCTTATCTTCCAAAGCAGTGCCATATAGAATAACGGCTAATAAGAAAAGAGATGTAGTCTCATTCATATATTGTAGTGTGATTACACTTATGATTATTCTTTTATTTGTGGCGGTTGGTATTGCTGCAAGTGTGAAAGTATGGCCATATAATATGAGTTTTACATTTGAGCATTTTAATTTTTCGAGTTTAACAGGAGATGGACTTGAAGCATTTAAAAATAGTGTGATTGTCTCAGCAGTTACAGCAGTTATTGGGGCAATTTTAACATTTATGTTCGCATATGCGATTGAGAAAATAGATCAGCTAAAGTTTTTCCGAAAAACAGGCTACTTTTTCTCGATTGTCCCTTTAGCAATCCCAGGTTTAGTACTTGGATTGGGATACGTCTTTTTCTTTAGTCAACCAACGATTCAAATACTTGGACTTTCAGTAACGAATCCGTTTCATTCTTTATACGGAACAATTGCTGTGCTAGTACTAGTCAATATCATTCATTTTTATTCGGTAACATTCGTTACCGCAACGACTGCTTTAAAGAAATTAGACCGAGAGTTTGAGCTTGTTTCGCAGTCGATGGGCATTCCGTTTTATAAAACATTCTTTAGAGTAACAGTACCGATGTGTTTACCAGCAATTTTAGAAATGGTGATGTACTATTTCGTCAATTCGATGGTAACTGTGTCAGCGGTTGTATTCTTATACGCAGCTGATTTTAAACTAGCTGCCGTATCAATCGTAAATATGGATGATGCAGGAAATGTAGCGCCAGCAGCTGCAATGAGTGTACTTATTGTTGTTACAAATATTGTAGTGAGAGTTGTATATGAATGGGGAACGAAAGCACTTCGTAACCGAACTTCACAATGGCAAAAAAGATAAGTGAGAAGGGTGATGGATTGAATGAAAATAGAAGCAGTTATTTTTGATTGGGCAGGTACGACAGTTGATTACGGATGTTTTGCACCACTGGAAGTATTCATAAAAATTTTTCGTAAACGTGGTGTTAAAATTACAGATGAAGAAGCCCGTAAACCGATGGGATTATTAAAGATCGATCATGTAAGGGCACTAACAGAAATGCCTCGTATTGCGAATGAGTGGGAGCGTATTTTCGGACATTTACCAACAGAAGCAGACATTCACGAGATGTATGAAGAGTTTGAAGAAATACTCTTTACTATTTTGCCACACTATGCCACGCCAATTGATGGGGTGAAAGAAGTGGTTGCTTCATTACGTAAAAGAGGCCTTAAAATTGGCTCAACAACTGGTTATACGAGAGAGATGATGGACATTGTAGCAAAAGAGGCAGCACTACAAGGATATAAACCTGATTTTCTTGTAACACCAGATGATGTTCCTGCTGGGCGTCCATATCCGTGGATGTGCTATAAAAATGCGATAGAACTTGGTGTATACCCGATGAATCATATGATAAAAATTGGAGACACGGTATCAGATATGAAAGAGGGAAGAAATGCTGGTATGTGGACGGTTGGTGTAATTCTTGGTAGTAGCGAACTCGGCTTAAGTGAAGAGGAAGTGGAGAACATGGATCCAGTAGAACTTCGTGAAAAAATAGAAGTAGTTCGTAATCGCTTTGTTGAAAATGGAGCGCACTTTACGATTGAAACGATGCAGGAACTCGAAAGTGTAATGGAACATATTGAGAAACAACAACTTATTATTTCATAAAAGGGGAAGAGGATCATGACTGAAAATCACTACTTATTATTAACGCCAGGACCATTAACGACAACAAAAACAGTAAAAGAAGTTATGCTATACGATTGGTGTACGTGGGATGTTGAATATAACACGATGGTGCAACAGGTAAGAGCTAAACTTGTATCGTTAGCAACGAAGGAAGAAGAGAGATATACGACTGTTCTTATGCAAGGAAGCGGTACGTTTTCAGTTGAAGCAGTAATCGGTTCTGTCATTCCAAAAAACGGAAAGCTGCTTGTTTGTACAAATGGTGCGTATGGTAAGCGAATTGTACAAATGGCAGAGATGTTACATATAGATGTGGTGGTCAGTCAAACAGAAGAGTGGGAGCCTACTAATATTGTAGAAGTAGAAAAGATCTTACAACAAGATAAAGAGATTACACATATTGCAGTTGTTCATTGTGAAACAACAACAGGTATTATCAATCCAATTGTAGATGTATGTAAATTAGGGAAGCAATACGGAAAAGTAACACTAGTTGATGCAATGAGTAGTTTTGGTGGTATTGAAATAGACATCGCTGAGTTGCAAATTGACTTTCTAATTAGTAGTGCGAATAAATGTATTCAAGGGGTTCCAGGGTTCGGATTTGTTATTGCAAAGCGCGATGAATTGTTGAAATGTAAAGGGCAGGCACGTTCATTATCTTTAGATTTATACGATCAATGGGAAACGATGGAAAATCAAAATGGAAAATGGCGTTTTACATCACCTACACATGTTGTACACGCTTTTTATCAAGCACTACTTGAATTAGAAAAAGAGGGCGGAGTAAAAGCACGTTACAATCGATATGATAACAATCAAAAACTATTAGTGAATCGAATGAGAGAAATCGGATTTAAGCCACTAGTAGATGAAAAATATCAATCGCCTATTATTACATCTTTCATTTATCCAGAAGAATGGTTTGATTTTGAGCAATTATACAATGAATTAAAGCGTGATGGATTTGTTATATATCCAGGTAAAATTTCAAAAGTAGATACATTCCGCATTGGAAATATCGGTGATGTACATGAGGCAGATATTCATCGCTTAGTTGATAGTATCGCTAAAGGAGTTGTTATAGGTTGAAAGTATTTTGCTTAGGTGGAGCAGGTAAAATTTGTCGTGAAGCAATTTTAGATTTAGTGCAATTTTCATCTTTTGAGACGATTACAGTAGCAGATTTTAACGAAGAAGAGGGGCTTAAAGTAGTAGAATGGCTCAACGATCCTCGCGTTGATTTTGTGAAAGTAGATGTAACGAATCATGAGGATACGGTTGCAAAAATGAAGGGCTATGACATTGTAATGGATGGTACAACAATTAAGTTAAATGGATTATCTACTCGATGTATTGCAGAAGCAGGTTGTCACGGTGTGAATTTAAATGGATTTGGTGAAGAAAATGATTCGCATTCTATATTTGTTCAAAACGGAAAAACATGTTTACCTGGGTTTGGTATGACGCCAGGTGTAACGCAAATGATGGCGATGTATGCAGCAAATCAGTTACATACTGTAGAGTCAGTTCGTGTAAGTCATGGTTCGTATCGTCCCATTGCTTTTTCTGCATCCATTACAGAAACAACGACATATGAATATGATCCACATTTGCCATCGCGTACAGTGTATGAAGATGGTGAGTTTAAGCAAGTGCTTCCGTTTGCGCGTCCAAGAGAAATTGAATTACCGGCGCCTTATGGTAAGACAACGCAGTATATCATACCGCATTCTGAAACGATTACGTTAGCAAAAGCATTAGAAAATAAAGGCGTTAAACTAATAGAGACGAGAGGAACTTGGCCAAAGCAAAATATGCAGCTCGTACGTGCATTGTATGACTATGGTATATTGCGTAATGATCCAGTTGAAATAAATGGAAAAGAAATCGGCATAATGGATTGTATTGCGAAGTATTTATTGCAATCGAAAGAAGGACAAGAAACAGAGATTTACGGTTATGCACTTCATGTAGAAGTAATAGGTATGAAAAATAATGAGAAACAAAGACGTGTATTATATCATACACACCCGTTATCTGATGGATCTGTTGTAGGATGGGAAAAATTAAGAGCTTATACGAGAAACGTCGGTATTCCATTTGGGATTGCTACAGAGCTAATCGCAAATGGGAATGTAAATAAAGTTGGTGTTGTGACACCCGAGGAAGCTTTTGTCAAACCACAAATTATTTTTGATGAACTAAAAAAGCGTGGTATTCATATTCACGAGGAAGTTTTCGTTGAAAAGGAAAGTTATAACTTTGTATAAGTAAGGCAGTGTATGAGGTAGAAATCAATGGGGTGAGGTTATGTCTGTAGTAGGTGAAGAAAGAAAGCGAACCATTCTTGAGAAGGTAGAGTTTAAAGGGAAGGTAAAAGTTTCAGAATTAGCGAGAGAGTTTGCTGTATCAACAGAGACGATTCGTCGTTATTTAGAAGAATTGGATCGTGAAAAGAAGTTGAAGAAAGTGTATGGTGGAGCCGTCCAACTTCCGGGAGCTGGAATAGAGGCACCAATGTTAGAACGAGAGATGCTACATATAGAAGAGAAGAAGCGAATTGGGTATAAAGCAGCAACATTTGTAGAAGATGGAGATGTTATTGCGATTGATGACGGAAGTACACCACTTCAAATGGTACCATATCTTGTACATCGCAAAAATTTAACGATTGTAACAAGTTCATTTCCAGTAGCGACACAATTAATTTCTTCTATTAATAAAAAGATGTTTCACGGTGAAGTTTTATTTATTGGTGGAAAGGTATCTCCAAAACATTCACGTGTATCAGGATCTATTTCGCAGCAAGTTATCCAGCAATTTCATTTTCATAAAGCATTTGTTTCGATTGATGGATTATTACCTGGTTTTGGAGTTTCTAGTTTTGAATTAGAAAAGGCGAAACTGTCAGAAGCGATGATGAAATTAGCAGAGAAAACATATATTTTATGTGATCATACAAAGGTAGGCGTAAAAGGAAATTACCGAATAGCAGCGTTTTCGCGCATTCAACATGTAATTTGTGATAAGAAAATGCCCTATAGTTTTGAAGAGGAAGTTAAAAGGCATAATATTCAATGGACAATTTGTTAAATACGTAGAACTCCCACCTGATTGTGAGGTGGGAGTTTTACTGCCTGCAAATAGCGGGATAAAAGATTTGTATTTATGCAAAAAAAGTGGACACATTTTCCCATCTCTTTCATATAATTTACCAATACAAAAAAAGTTGGTCGAAGGAAAGAAGGGGAAGTATGTCAGAACGGATATATAATAAACTTGTATTGTATGCAAATATTTTGCGAAAAATTGGTGTCATCAATGAGAAGGAGAAAAATGAAATTCTTCATACGATAGGTAAAAAAGCTCTTTGAATAAAGGGCTTTTATATTTTTTGCCTTTAAAAATATAAATTTAATGTAATATTCTCGTTGACATCGATAATGATATTCATTATCATTTATTTATGAGTAATTGATAATGTTTATCAATTATAAAGATTATATATGATAGGGGATATTATTTTGAAAAAAAATTATATGAAGGCGCTAGTAGTAGC
The DNA here is from genome assembly GCF_022663775.1 of Bacillus cereus group sp. BfR-BA-01350. Classification (NCBI taxonomy): domain Bacteria; kingdom Bacillati; phylum Bacillota; class Bacilli; order Caryophanales; family Bacillaceae; genus Bacillus; species Bacillus cereus group sp. BfR-BA-01350. The sequence continues at coordinate 47,961 of NZ_JAKUGD010000003.1, read as the reverse complement.
GACAACATTAGCAATTCCATTTGCTGCATACTCTACTTCAGCGTTAGCAGCAATAAAAATTGAAGCAAACCAATCGGTAGCGGCAGCTAGTGAACGTACATAAGATACTGAGATTAAAATATATAAGGATCAAAAAGACGAGCCATCTATGGTTTCTCAATATATAAAAGATCCTAAGGTAACGATTGCGGATGGGAAAAAAATTGTAACTGTAACAATGCAAGATAGCGATTATTTTCAATACCTTAGAATAGAGGATAAAAACCAACCTGGCGTATTTCATGATGTGAAAGTTTTGTCAGAAGATAAGAGGAAGAATGGAACGAAAGTAGTTCAATTTGAAATTGGCGAGTTTGAGAAGAAGCACAATATGCAAATGCATATACTTATTCCGGCTATTGGATATGATCACAAATATCAAGTTCAATTTGAAATTAAAGATCCAACTGTAGGTGACAAAGAAACAGAGAAACGAGATGATAACTCTAATTCAGGCAATACGGAGACGGATCATCCAGTTGATAATCAAAATATGATAACAGATAATAAATTAAGAGAGCTTGTTAATAAAAAGGTATTTAATAGAAAAGATTTAAATACACCAATCACGAAAGAAGAGTTATTACAAGTAAAGGACTTGTTTTTAAATACGAATGAGATACTGGATTATAGTGCATTAAAATATATGCCAAATTTAAAATCTTTAACAGTTGCGAATGCGAAGATAAAAGATCCATCATTCTTTACGAGCTTAAAACAATTGAAACATTTAGCTTTACGTGGTAATGAATTTTCAGATGTAACACCACTTGTTAAGATGGATCATTTAGATTCTCTTGATTTAAGTAATAATAAAATTACGAACGTTGCACCATTAATTGAAATGAAAAATGTAAAAAGTTTATATTTATCAGGCAACCAAATAGAAGATGTAACAGCATTAGCGAAAATGGAACAACTAGATTACTTGAATTTAGCAAATAATAAAATTACGAATGTTGCGCCATTAAGCGCGTTGAAAAATGTAACATATTTAACTTTAGCAGGTAATCAAATCGAAGATATTAAACCGTTATATTCATTACCTTTAAAAGACTTAGTATTAACACGTAATAAAGTAAAAGATTTATCCGGTATTGAGCAAATGAAGCAATTAGAAGAATTGTGGATCGGGAAAAATGAAATAAAAGATGTTACTCCTCTAAGTAAGATGACACAGTTAAAACAATTACACTTACCTAACAATGAGTTAAAGGATATTACTCCATTATCAAGTCTAGTAAACTTACAAAAGCTTGATTTAGAAGCGAATTATATTTCAGACTTAACACCAGCTAGCAATTTGAAAAAGTTAGTATTCTTAAGTTTTGTTGCAAATGAAATTCGTGATGTTCGACCAGTTATAGAACTAAGTAAAACAGCCTATATCAATGTTCAAAATCAAAAAGTATTTTTAGAGGAAACAGAAGTAAATAAAGAAGTAAAAGTACCTATATACGAGAAAGATGGTAAAATCTCTACAAAAATTCGTTTAAAGAGCGAAGGTGGTACGTATAGTAATGATGCAGTTAAGTGGAGTACACCGGGTGAGAAAGTATATGAATTTGGTGTAAAAGATCCATTTGCGGATACAGGAATCTTCTTCACAGGATCTGTGATTCAAAATGTGGTAGAAAGTAAAGAAGATAACACTTCTAAAGAAGACAATAATTCTAAAGAAGATGAAAAAGTAGGAGTAGTAGAATTTAAAGATGTACCAAAAGGACATTGGTCAGAGGAAGCAATTCATTATTTAGCGAAAGAAAATATTTTTAAGGGATATGGAAATGGACAATTTGGATTTGGGGATCGTATTACTCGTGGACAAGTTGCGTCTTTAGTACAAAGGTATTTGAAATTAGAAAATAAAGTAGAGCAGAAAGAGAGATTTACAGATACGAAGGGACATATGTTTGAGCAAGATATTGCTACAGTTGCGCAAGCTGGAATTATGCAAGGAGATGGTACTGGGGAGTTTCGTCCAGATGGAGTATTAACTCGATACGAAATGTCTGTAGTATTATATAAAGTATTTCAGCTAAAAGAAGATGAAAATAATAAAGTGAACTTTAATGATGTACCAACTGGTCATTGGGCAGAAGAATATGTGAAAGCGTTAGCGGACAATAACATATCAAAAGGTGATGGAAAAGGAAACTTTTTAGGTGATGATTTTGTAACACGTGAACAATATGCACAGTTCTTATATAACGCAATAATGAAATAAAAGATGAGAAAATACGTTATTCTTTGATTGAAAAAGAATAACGTATTTTTTATGTATAAAATGAAATAGTCAATATACAGGAGTATAGACATATGAATAGCCCTTTTTAAAGAAGAGACGTGAAACTATATTGACAAAAAGGCGTTCTCATGTGATAATTCAATTAAATTTTTAGAATAATCAAAAAATACTCCTTTTACATAGAAAGGATTCGAACATTATATGAATATTACGCCGGGGGTGACGAAATGTTATTTTTTCTAAAGAAATGGAATGAATTAAAAGATGTGAAATCTGAACTAGCACTTCGTGATTGGTTTTATGGTACAAAAATTAGCTTATCACTTTGTACGTCAAAAGAGCCGTTAACTTTTTTAGTAAACGTTGAAGGAAGAGATAAAGGGTTATTTTCAGAAGAAGATTTTATTGTTGTAAACTGTATGTGTGAACCAGTATTTGAAAATGAAGAAAAACCAGCTGCGGAATCATTTATGCATGCAGATATTTATAAAAAAAGTAGTGCAGAATGTATTTTACAAGTACAGACTGTAGATAGTCATTTAATATCAGAGTTGTATGGAGAAAAAGGGGAAGTAACATTCGATAAACGTAGCGTGGAACGTGTTTTTGGAAAAGAAGGTATAACAGAAATGACAATTCCCATTGTAGAAGATGAGAAAAAATTCGCAGATTTATTAGAGAATAATGTGCCGAATTTTATTGAAGGTGGAGGAGTAGTTCTCGTTCATAATTATGGCATGATTGTGTGGGGAAAAACTCCAGAATACGCGAAAAAATGGTTGGAGGGTATAGAATATTTAATGAACTACCATGTAAAATTGTTAATGATAAAAGGTGCAAAGAGCTCTGTTATATGAAATGTTTGTGATGTCGTTACAAGTCAATAAGTAAATGAAAGCGTTTTAAAAATAATTTTACTCATAAAATATAGGTCTCCTTATTATATATAGATTACATGTTGACATGTAAGGAGGAACATATTTTGCGAGTTAAATATCATTTTCTGCCAAAACAGCAAGTAACATTTTGCAAAATGAACGATTCAGGTAAGAAGGCTCTGCAAATTATGAATGAAACGGGATTTCGAGCAATCCCTGTATTAGCAGAAGATGAAAAGAAATTCATGGGGATTATTTATAAAGTGGATCTTTTAGAAAAGAAGTGTAATGGTGGATTAGAGGAATTAAGTACGGAACATATGCTGGAAGATTCCACTGCATTTATTTTTGAAAAGGACTCTTTTTTCAGAGCATTTTATGTTATTCGTCGTTTGCCGTTTTTAGCTGTACTAAATGATTATAATGAATTTGTTGGCATCTTAACGCATTCCAATATATTTGATGTTATTGAGGATTCATTTGGTATGCGGACGGGTGGTTATATATTAACGATTGCAACACAAGATTGTAAGGGAACGATTAAAGAACTTGGGACATTGTTGAAAGCATTTCATATCGGTGGACTATTTACGCTAGATAACGGCGATCAATATATTCGCCGCGTTATTGTCAATATAACAGATGAGTTAAATGAAAAAAGATTAAAGCAATTAATCGAAAAAATAGAGAAAAAAGGATTCAGGGTGAGTCATGTAGATTATATTTAAGATGAAAAGGAAAGGGAGCAATTTGCTATATGCAGATTGCTCTCTTTTTTAGTTTGAGTCATGAATCTTATTTTGAAACAGGAGGCGGAGATAATGCTAAATCGGATAAAAAAATAAAATCTGCATGTTCACGAATTTTAGGAATAGAGGTTTCTATAACACGTGATGTAATTTCACCTGGAGGCCCAACATGTCCGATAGCTACCATAATCGGTTTTTCTTGAAGTTTTTTAATGAGTAATTGGGCTTGTTTTGAAATATGAGCCGCTGTGTACACGTCATCAAAAAATAATTGATTTTCAATAATTGGTACTCCTAATTCTTTCCCGATTTTTGGGACGACACTCTTAGGATTTGTTTTGCTATCTAAATAAAATAAACCGTGTTTTTTACAAGCTGCGAGTATAAGTCGTACAATTCTTTCGTCTGCAGTCACCTTTGATCCCATATGATTATTCATCCCAATTGCATGTGGTACTTCTTGAATCGCTTGTTCGAGTCGATTATTTATTTCTTCGTCGCTTAAATCAGTTGTAATTGCTTTTGGTCCAAGCCATTCTTTTTTACCTTTAATCGGTTCCATTGGCATATGTATAATAACTTCGTGTCCTTTCTTATGAGCCGCTATCGCATCTTCTTTTGTAGAAGGAAGAAAAGGCATAACAGCAACAGTTAGTGGAATAGGAAGTGATAACATTTTATCAGTTCCTTTCATATTATTGCCGAAGTCATCAATGACAATAGCTACTTTATTTGTATGGGCCTTGGCCTCAACAGGAAACAAGAAGGATGGTAAAAACATAGTCAAAATAAGCAATGCAATCGTATATTTGTGCATATAACTATTTCCTTTCTATATTATCAATCACCATTATGGTTTGCGTTTTTATATAAATTAAACAAAAAATGTCGAAGAAAAGTATATGGAAAATAGGGAATCCGCTATTTAATTGGTGTTTGTAAAAAAAGGAGATAAAAAAATTGTCTATTATTGCGAATGTATTTACAAAGATAGAATAATTTGTAATAATTCTCAAAGTGAGGGTAAAGATTTGTAAATTACAGGGAGAAAATGTTAAATTTTCTGATTCTTCAAATTCAAATATGATAAGCAGTTAAAAGTTCAATGGAGAAGTGAAGTAGAGAGCATGGAAGTATAATAAGGGGGATATGAATGTTTACTGTAAAAAGGAAGTACACATTAGAAAAGCTTTCACGTGATATTCATATGAAACGTGAAGAGATGATTCAATTAGGTTTAACGAGTGGGTTAAATAGTACGGAGACGATTCAAGTTAGTCAAGAATTGGACAAGCTTATTTTACAGTACCAGTGTTATAAAGAAAAACAAACACCAAAATGGTTATCAATTATAAAGGTACCTATTTTTCAAATTGGGTATGAAGGGAAATCAAGTAATTTTTGGCGAATGCTTGTGGCTGGTTTTATGAAATAAGTATAATTACCCTTTAGGGATAAGGATAATTATACTATGTGTAACGGAATTTCGATATGAACTGTCGTTCCTTCGTTTTCTATACTGTTAATAAAAATATGCCCGTTGTACATCTCTATAATTCGTTTACATATGATAAGTCCAAGACCTGTTCCAGTATCTTTATTAGTAAAGAACGGATGAAAGAGGTGTTTTTGAATATGTTTTGGAATCCCTTTTCCAGTATCTATAATTTGCAATTGTGCGTGTGTTTCATTGTTTGTTACGAAAATAGTTAGTGTATCGCCAGAAGTCATAGCTTCAATTGCATTTTTTGTAATGTTTAAAACCACTTGTTTCATATGGTCTTTTGAGCACCGGATATGAACAGGACGGTCTGGCAAATGTAAATGGAATACAATATTATGTAGATTCGCCTCAGATTGAATAATTAATGCTACCTCATTTAGAATGGTTCTCACATCATATGTTTGTTCAATGATTGCAGTTGGTTTTCCAAGAATAAGAAATTCACTTACAATTTCATTAATTCGTCCTATTTCTTGTTCGATGATGGAAAAATAGAACTGATCTTGTTCATCTTTATATTTCTCTTTTAATAGAGCGACGAGCCCTTTAATTCCGGTAAGTGGATTACGGATTTCGTGGGCGGTACTAGCTGCAAAAGTTCCAACTAATTCAATTTTTTGTAGTTCATTTTGTTGTCTTTCTAGTTTTGTTTGTCGTTTTAACAACATATATTGAGCGAGTAAAAATAAAATTGACATTAAAAATAAAGTAGCTATACATTCTACGGCAACCCACTGGTTTAAAGTTTTTTGATGAATAGGTAACGGAGAAACAGAGACCTTCCAATCTAATCTTTGGAGTGGAGTAGTAAGCATATTAGAATGTGCATCACTTGTTTCGTTATTATCATCGGTTAGAAAAACTACATCATACTTATCAGTTACTTCAAAATGGTATTGTGGCTTAATGGCATTTAAAGATGATGAAATGTAGTCAAAGCGTAAACTTGCTAACAATAAGCCTGAGAGCTCCTTCTGTTTATTAAAAATGGGGGAAGCAATCATAATAGCTTGATGGCCAAGAACACGATCTGTAATGACGGATGATACAGTTGTTTTCTTAGTTTGTAATGCGTTTTGAATATATTTACGATCTGAGACATCAACAGGTGGTTGGTCACCTTCCGATGCGATTGTAATGATACCTTCTGGTGTAGCGTAATATAGACCAGAAAAACGTGCATCGTTTCCATCTGTATCATGTACAATTTCTTTCATCCCATTAATATTTCCAGTCTCGGTTCCTACGACCTTTGCGAGCATTTCTAGGGCAGAAATTGCTTCGCCAAGGTGGTGATCTAAATAGTCTCTATATAAAAAGAGAACCGTATGGGCAACTTGTTTATTTTCTTGTTTCATTTTATACGAATGATATGAATAAAATGTAGCACCAATCCCTGTTGTTGGTAGGATAACAAGCAATATATATAAAACTATGCTGTGGAATTTGAATTTCAAATTTGGTACTCCTTCTTTTTTATTATCATTATATATAAACTATGTTAAAATTGTCATGTTTTTATTCAAGAATCATTCATAATATATTTGGGGAGAGATAATGAATGAGTGAATACTCATTCGGAATTTATATGAAGTACTATTTTGTTCTTTTTATTACTGAGAATTTAAATGAAGGGTTGAAAGTTGTATGACATCAAATAATGAACGAGAAGATATTTCTCAATCTTTAAAAGTATTTATTGCATTATCTCGTGTACATCGTTCTGTTATGGATACGACAAATAAGTCTATACAAAGTAACGGTTTAAATCCAACTGAGTTTGCTGTATTAGAACTGCTATATCATAAAGGCGGTCAACCACTTCAGCAAATTGGTGAGCGTATTTTAATAGCTAGTGGCAGCATTACATATGTTGTAGATAAGTTAGAGAAAAAGGGACTAGTAAAGAGAATTCCATGCCCGAATGACCGACGTGTTATTTATGCACAATTAACTGAATCTGGAGAGAACTTTATTTCTTCTATTTTTCCAGGGCATGAGCAAGTTATTCATCAGTCTTTTGAAATGTTAACGAAAGAGGAAAAGGACGAATTACTGGATCTATTAAAAAAGATTGGAAAGTATGAAAAGTAATAATATGTTCCAAAGGAGCTTTGGATAAAGAAATCCAAAGCTTTTTTGTTTACATGTAATGATGGCAGTATATGCCGTATTTTGTTGAAGAATAAGAGGAGATTTGGAAGTAAGTATTGAATTATAGTAAAGGATGCATTTAATGGAGAGGAGGCTCGTTCATGTCATTTAAAGACTATGAATATAAAAGGCCAAATATTGAAGAATTAAAAGAGAAGTTTACAGCTGCTTTAGAGAGGTTTGATAACGCAAAAACTGTAGAGGAACAAAAACAAGTCATTCATTCAATTAACGAAATTCGTAATGATTTTGGTACAATGGGGAATCTTTGTTACATTCGTCATTCTGTTGATACAACAGATGCTTTTTATAAGAAAGAGCAAGATTTCTTTGATGAATTCTCTCCAGTTGTACAAGGATATGGTACAAAGTATTATAATGCGTTAATTCATTCTCCATTCCGTGAAGAATTAGAAGCGTATTATGGGAAGCAATTATTTGCTCTTGCGGAGTGTGATTTAAAAACATATTCTGATGAAGTCGTGAAGGATTTACAATTAGAGAATAAATTGTCTTCACAATATACACAATTATTAGCATCTGCAAAAATTGATTTTGCAGGAGAAGAAAGAACTTTATCACAGCTTATTCCATTTATGCAAGGGAAAGAGAGAAGTGAACGTAAAGCAGCAAGTGAGGCGTATTACGGATTTTTAGCTGAGAATGAAGAAGAGTTAGATCGTATTTATGACGAGCTTGTTAAAGTGAGAACGAAAATCGCCAAATCTTTAGGTTTCAAAAACTTTGTTGAACTTGGATATGCAAGAATGTACCGTACAGATTATAATGCGGAAATGGTAGCAAATTATCGTCAGCAAGTGCTAGATTATATCGTTCCCGTTACAACGGAATTAAGAAAACGTCAACAAGCACGTATCGGTGTAGAGAAGTTAGCATATTACGACGAAAACTTTGAATTCCCTACAGGTAACCCAACTCCAAAAGGAGATGCGGATTGGATTGTTAATCATGGAAAAACGATGTATAAAGAGTTATCGGCTGAAACAGATGAATTTTTCAATTTCATGTTAGATAATGATTTATTAGATTTAGTTGCGAAAAAAGGAAAAGCTGGCGGTGGATATTGTACATATATTGAGAATTATAAAGCGCCGTTTATCTTCTCGAATTTTAACGGAACGTCTGGTGATATTGACGTATTAACACATGAAGCAGGCCATGCTTTCCAAGTATACGAAAGTCGTAAATTTGAAATTCCAGAATATAATTGGCCAACATATGAAGCGTGTGAAATTCACTCTATGAGTATGGAATTCTTCACATGGCCATGGATGAAGTTATTCTTTGAAGAAGATGCAGATAAATATTACTTCTCTCACTTAAGTTCAGCACTTCTGTTTTTACCGTATGGTGTATCTGTTGATGAATATCAACATTATGTATATGAAAACCCTGAAGCATCACCAGAAGATCGTAAGACAGCATGGCGTAATATAGAGAAAAAGTATTTACCGCATCGTGATTATGAAGATAATGATTATTTAGAGCGCGGTGGATTCTGGCAACGTCAAGGACATATTTATAGCTCGCCGTTCTACTATATTGACTACACGTTAGCACAAATTTGTGCACTGCAATTTTGGAAACGTGCAAGAGATAATAGACAAGAGGCGTGGGAAGATTATGTGAATCTGTGCCAACAAGGTGGAAGTAAATCATTCTTGGAATTAGTAGAAGTTGCCAATTTAACATCACCATTTGCTGAAGGCTGTGTGAAAAGTGTTATTACAGAAATTGAAGCATGGCTACAAGCAATTGACGACACAAAATTGTAAAAAACATGCGCTTTTTTTCACATGTTTAACATCGACATAATGAGAAAATGATGAGATAATAAAAGAAAATTCAGAATACTAAAGAGGTGTTTCTAATAAGGAGCGCCTCTTTTCACCAACAAAAGGGGGGAAAGAAGTATGCTTCAATCTAATATGGATGTGAGTTTAGAAAGTTTAGTGAACTCATTACAGTCTACCCGAAGCACGCTATTGTCAGAAATTGAAATGTTAAATGATACAGAAGTGAATGTAAAGCCACGTCGTGATAAATGGAGTATTATTCAAATTTTGCATCACTTGCATTTAGTTGAACAATCTGTCACGTCTGCCCTTGTATATGCCTTACAAAAAAATGAAAGAAACACGACTCCATTTAAAGACCTCCAACTTACGCTGGATCGCACACATAAACGAGAAGCTCCTCAGCAGATGAAACCAACAGAAACGCTAATGAAAAAACAGCAAGGAATCCAATTACTAGAACATTCACGACAAGAACTATTACATGCGCTTCATAGCGTTATAGATGAAAAAGACCTATTTGAAAATGGGTTAAAGCATCCTGTTTTTAATGATCTGAATTTATATCAGTGGGTTCAATTTCTTGATTTGCATGAACAAAGACATCTTACGCAGTTAAAAGAAGCGAAACACGCAATTTTACAGCGATAATTAGGAAGAAGTGGGAGACCACTTCTTTTTCATATGTGCATAGTTTTTCTTCTTATTTTGGAATACTACAGAGAGAAAGAAAAGAAGGAGTTGAAAAGTATGTCCAATAAAAAGAAAGAAGAAGAGCGCGCTTGGAAAGCACGTAAAGAAAATCAAAAACCACATGGAAAAGTGAAAGCTTTTGCTGAATTAGTTGAAGGAACAGAAAAAACGTGATGAGTATTTCATCACGTTTTTTGTATGAGTGGAAAAGTTAATAAGAAAGTTGTACCTGTACCTTTTTCACTTATAATATCAATTTTTCCGTTCATAGCTTGCACAACACTGAATACGACCATCATTCCAAGACCAGTACCTTTTTCTTTTGTTGAATAGAAAGGGGATCCAAGACGTTTTACTTGTTCTTGATCCATACCAACTCCTGTATCTTTTATATATAATTGAATATGTTTATGATCAGGAACTAATGTGAAATAAAGATCACCGCCTTTTGGCATGGCCTCAATGCAGTTTTTTAAAATATTTAACAAACATTGATTTAGTTTTTGTTTTTCTCCCGCGATAAAAAAAGAAGTACTTTGCTTTATATAATGTGTACGCACATTTGTTAAATTAGCAAGCGGTGTAATTAACGATAATGCATGCAGTAGTTCTTCTTCTAACTGTAATGTTTGTTCTTTTTCAATACTTGGTTTTGCAAAGGTTAAATAATCTGTAAGAACGTGATTTGCTTGTTCGATTCCGTTGATGGCTATGTCAATATATAATTTTCGCTCTTGCTCAGTGCATGTACCTGACTGCAAAAGTTGTAAAAATCCTTTTGTTGAAGTTAACGGATTGCGAATCTCATGAGAGATGGACGCTGCCATTTCGCCAATTAAATGAAATTTTTCAGCATTCATAAGTTCGTTTTGGAGACGAACTTGAGTTTGTAATATGTGTAGTAAATATAAAATAAGAATCGTACCAAGTATCGTACATAACTCATACACAATAATATGTGGTATATAATCAGTCTTATTTGTAACCTTTGAAAGGAAGAAAGGTATCCAACTCAATCCGTATGTGAGACTGTATATAATAGCGAGTATTATTTTTATACGATTAGAAGTTCGATTGAAAAATTTGTATGTAAATAGTAGAACAATAAATAGAAGGATAGAACCGATAAGCGATGGGAAAACACCTATTCCTCCTAATAAGAAGCGATATATATTTAATACAACTAATATTGATCCACCAGCAATAGGACCTCCGGTTAATGTACCGACAACTAATACGATATGACGCATATCAAATTGAAATCCATAATTTGTTTTTGCTGCGAAAGTGATACATAGTATAGTAACGAGGCAGCATAATACAATAAATATAGCTGAATTTAATTTAGGAGAGCGTTTCCCTTTTTGATTCCAAAATAAATGGTATACGAGCATTGTAACAAGGATGAATAATATATTTAGAAAGAGATAAATAATAAAGGATTTCAGTGGGATGCCTCCTCTCTTCTTATAGTAAATTAATCATACTATAAAATGAAAGAAATGAAATGAGAAATAGCGGAAAAATCAGAAATTTTTTCTGGTAGTATACAATATGTTACAATAAGCTTTGTCAATGAAAGAAGGAATTCCGTGCAATGCACGGGAGAGGTTCGCGAACTCCCTCTATAAAAAACTATGGAAACAACAATATCTTTAGGTATTGTTTTGTTTTTTTATTGTGACAGTTCAAGAACGTTCTTTCTTCTTATTCGTAGTAGAGAAGGAGAATGAGTGAAATGAAAAAAGAAAAGGCAGTTGTTGTTTTTAGTGGAGGACAAGATAGTACGACATGTTTATTTTGGGCAATAGAGCAGTTTGCAGAAGTAGAGGCTGTAACGTTTAATTACAATCAACGTCATAAGTTAGAAATTGATTGTGCAGCGGAAATTGCAAAAGAGCTAGGAATTAAACATACAGTACTAGATATGAGTCTATTAAATCAACTTGCTCCAAATGCGTTAACGAGAACGGATATGGAGATTACACATGAAGAAGGGGAATTACCATCGACGTTTGTAGATGGACGAAATTTACTATTCTTATCATTTGCTGCTGTATTAGCAAAACAAGTTGGAGCACGTCATATTGTAACGGGTGTATGTGAAACTGATTTTAGTGGTTATCCAGATTGCCGTGACGTGTTTGTGAAATCGTTAAACGTTACTTTAAATTTATCCATGGATTATCCGTTTGTGATTCATACACCACTTATGTGGATTGATAAAGCGGAAACATGGAAATTATCAGATGAACTTGGAGCATTCGAGTTTGTTCGAGAAAAAACATTAACATGTTATAACGGAATCATTGGTGATGGTTGCGGTGAATGTCCAGCATGTCAACTTCGTAAAGCAGGATTAGATACGTACCTACAAGAACGCGAAGGAGCGAGTAACTAATGGATAATTTCTTTGGATTTCGCATCGTAGAAAATTTGCAAAAAATGGACAAGGATATTCAGCGTAAACAGCTCAAATATCATAATAAACGAGTAATGGTCAGCAAGGAATTTACATTTGATGCAGCACACCATCTACACTGTTATGAAGGGAAATGTAAAAACTTACATGGTCACACATATAAAGTTGTATTTGGGATTAGTGGATATGTAAATGAAATCGGTCTTGCAATTGACTTTGGAGATATAAAAGAAATTTGGAAGAATGAAATAGAAATTTATTTAGATCATCGTTATTTAAACGAAACGTTACCAGCGATGAATACAACTGCTGAAAATATGGTCGTTTGGATTTATGAAAAGATGGCAGAAGCGTTAACAAAAGATAATCGTGTGAATGAATATAAAGGAGCTCGTGTTGAATTTGTTCGTCTATTTGAGACTCCGACTAGTTATGCAGAAGTAAGACGGGAGTGGATGCTCGATGAGTAAAATCCCTGTCTTAGAAATATTTGGTCCGACTATTCAAGGTGAAGGAATGGTTGTAGGACAAAAGACGATGTTTATCCGTACAGCTGGCTGTGATTATAGCTGCGCTTGGTGTGATTCTGCTTTTACGTGGGATGGATCGGCTAAAGATCAAATTAGACAGATGACAGCAGAAGACGTTTGGAATGAGCTTGTAGAAATTGGCGGCGAAAATTTTTCTCATGTTACGATTTCAGGTGGAAATCCGGTATTGTTGAAAAATATTGAGTTTCTTCTTTCTATATTAAAAGAGAATGGAATGCGAACGGCAATCGAAACGCAAGGGAGCAAATGGCAAGATTGGTTACTTGAAATTGATGAAATAACGATTTCTCCGAAGCCGCCAAGCTCGACGATGAATACTGATTTTCAGAAGTTAGATGATGTAATTCAGAAGCTAGCAGGAAAAGATATTAGCTTAAAGGTAGTAGTATTTGACGATTATGATTTTGAGTATGCAGTTAAGATGCACGAACGTTATCCAGATGTACCATTTTTCTTACAAGTAGGAAATGATGATACAAAAACTGTGGATGATGCGATGTTGATTAAAAAGCTATTAGATAAGTATGAGTGGCTTATTGAAAAAGCGGTTAACTGCAAAGAAATGAATAATGCAAAAGTATTGCCGCAGCTTCATGCGTTAGTATGGGGAAATAAACGCGGAGTATAATGAGAAGGGATGTTTAAAATGGCAGGAAGATTAGATGAAGATTTAAAAGATGTAACATTATTAGGAAATCAAAATACAAAATATTTATTTGAATATAGCCCAGAAATTTTAGAGGTTTTTGATAATAATCATCCAAACCGTGATTATTTTGTAAAATTCAATTGTCCTGAATTTACAAGCTTATGTCCGAAAACAGGCCAACCAGATTTTGCGACAATTTATATTAGCTACATTCCAGAACAAAGAATGGTAGAGAGTAAATCTTTAAAACTATATTTATTTAGTTTCCGCAATCATGGTGACTTCCACGAAGATTGTATGAACGTTATTATGAATGACTTAATTAAATTAATGGATCCACGTTACATCGAGGTATGGGGTAAATTCACACCACGTGGAGGGATTTCAATTGATCCTTACTGTAACTACGGTCGCCCAGGAACGAAGTATGAACAAATGGCTGACTACCGCATGATGAACCATGATTTATATCCAGAAACAATTGATAATCGTTAATATATAATAGAAAGAAAGGATCTGTATAACATACAGATCCTTTCTTTCTATTATATTATGCATTTTGATTAATGACAGTATAGTTTTTATGACTTACAACTGTAAGAGGTTCCATATCTAGTTCTCTAAAATTCTCCATAATTGTTATATCTACAATAACGGAGTTTTGATTTACTTTTTGAACACGGCCTTGCATTCCACCTTTAAATTCAATGATATCTCCAGTTTCTGCGATCTGCATAAGCAACTCTCCTTGTTACAGTTTTCCCAAAAAAGAATAATTTTGGTTTTTTTATTTCCTCTTATTTTGAACCATATTGTCCACTTTGTAAATGTTTCCAAAGTAAAAATTCGAAAAATATTCACTTTTTGTAAGAAAATATGCAAAAATGTCATGTTATTAGAAAAAAAGAAAGGTTTAAATGCAGACATCTTTATATAGGGGTATAATAAAAACATACAATAACCTACTAAAGTGGGAGAAATTAGAGGCGGTAAAATGATGTTTGAATTTGTGGGGAGTGTTATAGTATTAACTTTATTTGTATTTTCTTATATAAATTTAAAAAAGATTCGTCATCATGAAACGACTACATATTTTGATGGGATGGATGGGATACATGCTGGGGTCACACATGAGAGTGGGGGGGATATGTAAAGTTGTATAACTTTCTTTTTTTTGCGTGGTATGATATGTAAAAATAGTACATAATAGAGTTCGTAAGTGATGAATGGAGAGTGGAAAGAATGAAGATTTCTTTTATTCGTCATGGTCGCTTAAATCGTACTATAGAACCAATGACGGTTACATCCTTTCATGAATGGATGAAAGGATATGACTTACATACTATAACAAAAAAAGTACCAGTACCTACGGAAACAAGGGAAGCGGTTGAAGCGGCAAAATTGATTGTAACGAGTGATCAAAAGTGTGCTGTACAGTCAGCAGCTGAATTAATTGATTCTTTATCGTTTATACAAAATCCTCTCTTTAGAGAAGCTGCAGTTCCGACGAGCTTTTATGCTCCAAAATGGTTGAAGTGTAAACCTAACCTATGGATGTTTATCGGACGAACATTATGGATACTTGGTTACCATAAAGATGTTGAGTCTTATAAGGAAGTAAGAGAGAGGGCGAGACAAGCGGCTTACTTATTACATCGTTACGCTCTCGTACATGGAAGTATTGCTCTTGTAGGTCATAATTATGTGAATGTAATGATTGGTGCCGAACTGAGAGCGATGGGATGGTCTGGTTCTCCTATTTTGCACAGAGAGCCATGGGGATGTACAACATATACGTTTCATGAGGCGATGAATGGAAATGTATTAAATACGAATTTAACATAAAAGCACACGATTTATATAAATCGTGTGCTTTTTTTAAGATATAGAAATTTTGATGTTCAATCGTTTTACGAGATGTGCATAAGGTTCGCCTACAAGCATAACGATTTGATCTTTTTTATAACCTAGTTTTTCGTATAGTGAATAGGCACGTTTGTTTTCTAAATTAACAAGTAATGCGATCTTTTCATGATCCTTTTCAGTTGCATAAATTTCAGCAGCTTCAATTAATTTAGAACCAATTCCTTTTCCGCCATATGCATTTGAAACGGATAATGTATCAATGTAATATTCATCAAGTTCAGCTTCTTTTTCTAACGTAATTGATTCATCTTTATGTAATTCTCTTAAGTGATGTACAATTGGTGCATCAAGCATTGTTGCTTCACTACCGTGATAAGCGACAATAACTCCAACTGCACCCCCGTCTTGCTCATATACAAAACAGTTTTCATAGCTCAGTCGATTTCTCTCTTTTGAGAACCATGTTTCAAGTCCTAGTAATACTTCTGTCTCAACTGTGCTACCTGTGATTTTTTCAGCAATTTCGTGCAGAGCGTTATACAATAAAGGTGCTACCAGTTTCGCATCTGTCTTTTTTGCTTTCCGAATCATAGTATCCCTCCTAGTTCTATTTATATATTGTAGCATAGTGGTATGGAACTTTGCATAATTGCATGTCGAAATGTTTGATATAGAGAAGTAGCTATGTTAGTATATGATATTTAGTGGACATATAATTAAGAGATATCTTTTGAAAAATAATGAAAATGAAATGAAGGTATAGCATCTGGATAATTTTACAGTTGTTGACCTATAGAATATAAGATAAAATAAAATATTGCATAGAGGTGAAATACATGGATAAAGAATTAGCAAATACAATTTTGGATCAGCTGAAAAATGGTGAAATAAAGGAGTATGTTGTTACGAAAGATGTATTTTATACGTTCAGAGAAGTTTTAGTAAATCGAGAAGACTTTAAACATTTCATTGGTAACGCACAGCGCGGCGGACAGGTCATTTATACATATTCAGAAACGCCACGTTCGTAACTAGAAGAATATAGGGGAGGAGACTTATGGGCGATTTTAAACAAAGCATATTACCGCATTGGGATTATATGTGGAAAGATAGAACTGGCAACCGATTTATGGGGATGGTCATGTATCCAGAGAAAAGAAAGTGTTCCACAAAAATGCTTCAGAAAATAAAAAGAGCATATGAAGAGGCTGTAGAAATTAAAGTAACGGTACAAGTTCAACATACGTATCAGTACATAGAAGGAATGATTGTATACTTTGATGAAGAAGCTCCGGTATGTACAATGATTGATAAAGATGAAAATCCGCATCATATATTTGTAAAAGATATTTTGCGTATTGAGCACTCTGAATAATCTTTTCATAAATAAGTTGAATTTCCATAATAATAATCTTTTTCCATAATAGCTATCTTTTAGTATGTAACGCGAACCGAAACTATATGTATAATATTTAATAAAGTAAAATTGATAAATGTAATCGTTTTTTAGAACAGATTATCGTTTCATGTCTGTTCTTTTTTGCGTGATGCTGGAGAAATATATTCCTCCAGCATTTGCCGTTTTATGACAAAATATATTGGTAACTTTTTTAAAAATAAGGTTAAATTCGTTGACAACTTTTTTGAAAAGCACTTTATTGACATGAGTTTTAGAATGTTGTTTCATAGTCATTGTATTGAAAAAAATTGATGGTCTTGTCGAAAAGTAAAAGTTAAAAAAAGAAAGAATTTATACATATATCTTGTGTCTTATTTTGAAACGTAATACAATATATAGAGAAATCAAGAAACAACATACAGAGAGTATAGATTGAAAAGGGAGGGTCGGAAATGTTAGTTGCATATGATTCTATGACAGGAAACGTAAAGCGTTTCATCCACAAATTAAATATGCCGGCCGTTCAAATTGGTGAAGATCTAGTAATAGATGAAGACTTTATTTTAATTACGTATACAACAGGTTTTGGCAATGTACCAGAACGTGTTTTAGAATTTTTAGAGCGCAATAATGAAAAATTAAAAGGCGTATCTGCAAGCGGCAATCGTAACTGGGGAGACATGTTCGGTGCAAGTGCTGACAAAATTTCTGCTAAATATGAAGTGCCTATTGTATCAAAATTTGAGTTATCAGGAACAAATAACGATGTAGAATATTTTAAGGAAAGGGTGCGGGAGATTGCGACACATTGAACTGAATAATGAAATCACGCAAATGCAGGACGGTTTTTATCAGCTTCATAAAGATAAAGAGGCATTAGAAGTCTTTATGGAAGAAGCTAGAGAGAATACCGTTCATTTTAATAGCGTGGCAGAGCGAATGGAGTATATGAAAGAACATGATTACTATTACAACGTTCTGGACGAGTATAACTTGGAGGAAGTAGAAGAGGTATATAACATCGCTTATGGTGAAAACTTCGAGTTCCAATCTTATATGGCAGCATCTAAGTTCTACAAAGATTATGCGTTAAAAACAAATGATCAAAAACAATACTTAGAAAGCTATGAAGATCGTGTAGCAATTGTGTCATTATACTTAGGACGCGGTGATGTTGCGAAGGCAAAACAATTCGCAAGCATGATTGTCAAACAAAACTACCAACCAGCGACACCAACCTTTTTAAATGCGGGAAGAAGCAGAAGAGGAGAAATGGTGTCTTGTTTCTTGTTAGAGATGGATGATAGCTTAAATTCAATCGGCTTTAACATTAATACTGCAATGCAATTATCAAAAATCGGCGGAGGAGTAGCTTTAAACTTATCTAAGCTACGCGCACGTGGTGAGCAAATTAAAGGTATCGACAACGCTGCAAGTGGTGTAGTACCTGTTATGAAGTTACTTGAAGATTCGTTTTCATATGCGAATCAGCTTGGCCAACGAAAAGGTGCTGGCGCAGTATACTTGAACATTTTCCATTGGGATATTATTGAATTCCTTGATACGAAAAAAATAAATGCCGATGAGAAGAGCCGTATTCAGTCTCTATCAATCGGAATTATCGTTCCAAGTAAGTTCTTTGAGCTTGCTGAGAAAAACGAACCTTTCCATGTTTTCGCGCCTTATACGGTGTATAAAGAATACGGAAAACATTTAGATGACATTGATATTGATGAAATGTACGATGAATTAATGAGCAATCCGAAAGTGAAGAAGAAGCCGCTAGATATTAGTGCACGTGATATGCTTATTAAAATTGCTATGATTCAGCTGGAGTCTGGTTATCCGTATTTAATGTTTAAATCAAATGCAAATAACCAACATCCATTGAAGGATATTGGAACTGTGAAGATGTCGAACTTGTGTTAAATATGTAGCACCTTCTAGTAGAAATGCTAGTCGAAAACTCCGTTAAACGGGGAAAGCCTCAAATTTGAGGTAACCTACCGTGCTAAATCTTATCTTAGAATGAAAATATAAAAGTTCAGAATGTATCTTATTATTTTGTATAGCAGAGTTATGGGACAACATAAAGTAATAAGAGACTTTCTGAAAGATTAAGATAAGTAAAAGCCTAACGACTATCCCTTATGGGAGTAGAGCGCAAGCGATTGGCGTTCGAAAAGCGGAGCACCTAATCAGGTAATGCTGTAGGTGATGATATAGTCTGTCCTGTATGGTGACATACAGCAGTTGCATGAGCAACGGACTGAGGAGTAGCGAACTCGGTTGAACATTCGAGACAGAAATCTTCCAGCTTCAAGAAACTTCTGAAATTAACGATTATGGTACAGATGACATTATCCGTCGTGATATTAACTGTAACTTAGGATCGTTAAATATCGTAAATGTAATGGAAAATAAAGAAATTCGTGAAGCAGTTCATGCGGGAATGGAAGCTTTAACAGCTGTTTCTGATATGACGATCATTCCGAATGCACCAACTGTGAAAAAAGCAAATGATGAGCTTCATTCAGTGGGGCTTGGCGCAATGAACTTACACGGATATTTAGCAAAAAATAAAATCGCTTATGAAAGTGCAGAAGCGAAAGAGTTCGCTCGTACATTCTTTATGATGTTAAATTACTACTCTATTGAGAAAAGTATGGAAATCGCTAAAGAAAAAGGCGAAACATTTAAAGACTTCGATAAATCTGATTATGCGAATGGGACATACTTTGAAAAGTATGAAACGACAGATTACAGCCCAGTAACTGAAAAAGTTCAGCAATTATTTGAAGGAATTCATATTCCAACAAAAGAAGATTGGACAAGTTTAAAAGAGCAAGTGCAGAAGAATGGTTTATATAACTCATATCGTCTTGCTATCGCTCCGACACAATCGATCAGTTACGTTCAAAATGCAACTTCAAGCGTAATGCCGATCGTAAGTCAAATCGAATCAAGAACGTATGCGAATGCGACAACATATTATCCAATGCCGTATTTATCAAAAGATACGTTCTGGTACTATAAATCTTCTTACGATATGAATCAGTTTAAATTAATTGATTTAATCGCAGAAATTCAAGAACATATTGATCAAGGTATTAGTACAATTCTTTACGTTAATAGTGATATTTCAACACGTGAATTAGCACGTTACTACATCTATGCACATAAAAAAGGCTTAAAGAGTCTGTATTATACGAGAACACGTAAATTAAGCGTGGAAGAGTGTGTGGCTTGTACCGTTTAATGGCATATTGCCATACTAAATGAATAACCCAAAAGTATGAGCAGGGTTATGAACCCTGCTCATACTTGGTTTGTTCTACTAAACGGTTAGCTTTTCATTATTAGATGGAAATTTAACCGTTCAGTAGAACAATAATAGATATAGGGGTGATTCAATGCGCGCTGTTAACTGGAATAAAAAAGAAGACGATTTCAGTTTAATGTTTTGGAAGCAAAACATCGCTCAGTTTTGGACAGAAGAAGAAATTGCGGTTTCGTCTGACAAAAATACTTGGGTGCAATTATCGAAAGAAGAGCAAATTGCTTATAAGCGTGTATTAGGTGGTTTAACACTTTTAGATACGAAACAAGGTGGCGAAGGAATGCCTCTTGTACTTGTTCATCTTGAAAATTTACAAGCAAAAAGTGTATTAGCTTTCATGGGTGCTATGGAAGAAGTACATGCGAAGAGTTACAGTCATATTTTCACAACGTTAGCTACTGAAGAAGAAATCGATGATATTTTCGAATGGGTAGACAACCATCCGTTACTTGAGAAAAAGGCTGGTATTATTACAAGTTACTATCGTCGTTTATTAAAGCCTGAAGTAACGAAAAAAGAGTTATACATGGCAATGGTAGCAAGTGTGTTCTTAGAAAGTTACCTATTCTATAGTGGATTCTTCTATCCACTTTACTTAGCTGGTCAAGGAAAACTAACAGCAAGTGGTGAGATTATTAACCTTATTATCCGTTAACTAATAGCGGCTTTTGGTAGAGATACCAATTGAAAAACCCTTTTAATTGCTGGGAACCCCTATTGTAAATTTATCTGTTATATTATTGATGAATACATACATTCAGGTTATTCTCTAACTATCAATGGATGGAAAGGAGAATAGCTGATAGGGCAATCAGCAGCGAAGCCTTTATCTAGCGATAACATGTACGGAATTTACTATTTGAAAATCAATGGGAAGTATTATATTGGTAAAGATGTGCAAGTTTCGAATTTAAAACGAATTAAGGAACATATGTGGATGTTAAAGAGTGGCACACATTATAATAGGTATTTACAAGCAGCATACTGTAAATATGAATTCACCTTAGAATATGGAGTTCTAGAGGAGATAGAATGTTCATTGGAAGAATTGAGTGAGATTGAACAACAGTATATTTGGCAGTATGATTCTTATAATAATGGCTATAATTTAACTTTAGGTGGAGAAGGATTGGGTGGAATTAAATTCACTGAAGAACAATTAGAAAAGAAAAGACAACGTGTTATAGGTGAAAAAAATCCACAATCCAAAATTACAGATGCGCAATTTTTTGAGATTGTAGAATTATTAAAGGACGGCAAGACAAACCCAGAAATTGCTGAAATATATAATCTTCATCCTAATTATGTGTCTTTAATTCGACATAAGAAACGTTTTAAACATCTTTGGGAAAAAGTGCGAAATTATATTCCGGTAAAATCTGAGCACCAACTGAAAACAAGGGGACGTGTTACTCTTGAAATGTTTTTGGACATTGTTCAGATGTTACAAGCCGGTGAATCAAATGCATCCATTGAAAGAAAACATGGGTTATCGAGCGGCACAGGAAGCCGTATCAGACACCGAAAACTGTATAAACAGTGGTGGGTGCGATACGTAGATAAAGGAACGTTCAACGACTATCCCAATGGCGGTGAAATTCCGCAATAGGAGTAGGGCCAAGCGGTGGGTGAGAATCCCTTAAATCGAAATGGAGGGCTACCTGAGAAGGTAGATGATATAGTCTCTTCTTACAGGAAACTGTAAGCTGTATAAACGGCATAGGAGTAGCGAATCTATGTGAAGGTAAAGGATGAGTCAATTCACGGCGTATTCGTCGGTATTTTAGCACAACAAATCTTCGCGGAACTTTCTGCAGAAGATCAACAAGAAGTGCAAAAAGAAACGCAAGAGTTATTAATGGAACTATATGAAATTGAAATGGCATACACAGAAGAAATTTACACTTCTATTGGCCTTGTAGAGGATGTAAATCGTTTCGTTCGTTACAATGCGAATAAAGGACTTATGAACTTAGGACTTGAGCCAAAGTTTGAAGAAGAAGAAATTAACCCAATCGTTTTAAATGGTTTGCGTACAGATACGAAAAACCATGATTTCTTCTCTGTAAAAGGAAATGGTTACGTAAAAGCGACGAACGTTGAAAAGTTATCTGATGATGACTTCGTGTTTAATTTTTAATATATGATCATAAAGAAAAGCTGTCTTATTCATTGATAAGACAGCTTTTCTTTATGATTTTGTTTACATAACACTATTATTTTCATATAACGATTTCTGTTTGAAAAATTCTATCCAGCTAACGGATAGAATCTTTTTGTAAGTAAATGGGTATTTACAATCCTTTTGTATCGGTGTATTATTTAACTAGTACACCGATACAAAAGGAGGGAAGAAATGAAAATAGAGTTTTCTCCAAATACACCAATTTACATTCAGGTAATGGAATACATAAAAAAAGAAATCGTAACAGGACATTTATTGCCTGGTGATAAAATTCCCTCTGTACGTGAATTAGCGAGTGAATTACAAGTAAATCCAAATACGATTCAGCGTACATTTCAAGAGCTAGAACGAGATGGAGTGGTTGTAACGCGTAGAGGAATGGGACGATATGTAACGAATGAAGGGGAGAAAATTATGGAGCTGCGAAAAGAGATGGCGAAAGAATTACTTCATTCTTTTATAGATGGAATGGACAATTTAGGTTTTTCAGAAGAAGAAATTCTTACAATCCTTCGTTCTTCATTACATGAGAAAAGGGAGGAGAGCGAATGACAGAGCTATTAAAAATAGAAAACTTATGGAAGAGATACGGATTAAAAGCAGTGATTCGTGAATTAAACATAGAGATTACCGAAGGAAAAATTGTTGGGCTTGTTGGAGATAACGGGAGCGGGAAAACGACGTTATTGAAAATGATTGCTGGTCTGCAGCATCCTTCTGAAGGTAGTATTACAATCGCTGGTAAAAAGGTAGGATTAGAAACGAAAGAAATTGTTTCTTTTATGTCTGATAAACCAGTATTTGATGATTGGATGACGGTAAAAGATTCTATATTTTTCTACCGTGATTTTTATAAAGACTTTGACATTCAAAAAGCGGTAGATACGGTTGTGGAGTTTAAAATACCGTTAGAAGAAAAAATTACAGCTTTATCAAAAGGGATGGTTGAAAAGCTACAAATCATTTTAACATTTTCGAGGAAAGCGAAGTTATACGTACTAGATGAACCGTTGGGCGGGATTGATCTCATTTCTAGGGAACACGTACTGGAACTTATTCTACAATTTTATAGAGAAGATTGTACAATCCTAATCTCGACTCATTTAATAAATGAAGTTGAAAATATTTTTGATGAAGTAATCTTTTTAAAAGATGGGGAAATTGTATTGTATGAAAATGTAGAAGAATTACGTTTTCAAAGAGGGAAAGCGGTCACAGATGTGTTTAAGGAGGTGTTTAGTAGATGAAGCCGAGCTTAATATACATGTACAATATAAATAAAAAGCAAATTATTATTTCGTTGCTATCATTTATATTCGTTATCGCTGTAGCTTTCGTAAGTTTGGGGAATTATATTAAGCAAGAATCAGGAGAAGTAAGACAAACAATTATAGTTAGTTTCGTTATTCTAGTATATATAACTTTTTTAGCAATGATAGTTATTCAGGCGGTGTCTGCATTTGGAAAAATGACTGAAAGCACATTATTTCGGTTAACATCGATATCGGGTAAAAAGATTGTTTTAGCAATATTGTTATACGTTGTAATTTATTTACTTATTTTTGAATTAATGGGTTCTATTTTTTTATATGGTATTTCTATGAAAATAATAAAAGGTACAGAGCTCTATGAAGTATTATTTACTCAAAGTGTATTCAATCCACTAAAGCACCTCTTTAGTACTATGTTATATGTATTTAATTTATCTAGCATATTGCTAGTATTACTTTTTTCAGTAGCAAGCGTTAAAGTGTTTTCTTTGAAAAAGAAGAAGTTAAAATATCCAATGGTATTTTTCTTATTTTTACTAGTAACAAAATTATTAGGTACTATATATGGAATGTTGGGCGGTCTTGCACCTGCTGCACCTTTAATAAAAAAATTAGTATATATAGATGAATCATCAGGAGCGGATGTGTTTCTCTATCCGGAAAAACTTATGAATTTATATAGCCTTAGTTTTTCTATAGGAATATTTATTCTACTTGTTTATATAACAGGTCGCATAATCGATAAAAAACTAGAAGTCTAAAGGAGGAATCAGCATTGGGAAACGTAGTAGTAAAATTAGAGAATGTTCGAAAAAAAATTGGTGGAACGGAAATTATTCGCGGTTTATCATTTGAAGTTCGTGAAGGGGAAGTATACGGGTTCCTTGGACCAAACGGTAGCGGTAAGACAACGACGATCCGTATGATGACAGGTCTTATTTCAATGACAGAGGGCGATATTACAATTTGCGGTCATAGTATTCGCACGGAGCGTGAAAAGGCGCTAGAGAAAATTGGAGCGATTGTAGAAAATCCTGAACTATATGATTATATGACAGGAATGCAAAACTTAAAGCATTTTGTGAATATGGCAATTACACAAATTAGTAAAGAGCGCATTGCTGAAATTGTAAAACTGGTTGAATTAGAGCATGCGATTCATAAAAAGGTGAAAACATATTCACTTGGTATGAAACAGCGTTTAGGAATTGCACAGGCATTACTTCATCAGCCGAAAATTTTAATTTTAGATGAACCGACAAATGGATTAGATCCAGCTGGTATTCGTCAAATTCGTGATTATTTACAACGTTTAGCGAAAGAAGAGAATATTGCTGTAATCGTATCAAGTCACTTATTAAGTGAAATTGAACTCATGTGTGATCGCGTCGTTATTATTAAGCAAGGTGAGTTTGTACAAGAGTACAACTTACATGAACAAGCAAAACATGATGAGACAGTAGTTGTAGCGTTTGAAGTAGATCAAGTACAGAAAGCAAATGAAATCGTTCAAGGTAAGGCGCAAGGAAATGTCATTGTAGTATCTGTAACGAAAGAAGAAATTCCGCAACTTGTAAAGAAACTTGTGAATGACGATGTGCTTGTATACGGAGTTACTGTTCAAAATAAAACGTTAGAGGATGAGTTCTTAGCGATTACAGGGGGAGTGAAAGCGTAATGTTTAAATTAATTCAAAATGAATTTTTAAAGCTGCATGCGAAAAAAGGAATGTATATTTTAATTGGTGTTATTGCAGTATTGGAGATTTTGGGAGTTTTAGTGATGTTGAAATGGGGAGAAGGAACTGAATTTAAAGGATCATATTTAGATTTTGCAAGTTCAGATATTGGTTTAATTACTTTGTTTACAACGATATTTGGAATTACAATTGCTTCTCGTATGATTACGGATGAGTTTCAAAAAGGTACAATTAAGCAGTTATTAATCCGTCCAAGAAAACGAATGACAGTTTTATTCTCTAAATATATTACAGTGTTACTTACTATAGTATTTATCATATTTGCTAGCACGTTAATTGCAATGATTATTGGCGGAATTGTAATGGATGGTAGTAAAACAGAATTAACGGTAGGAATCGTAATGAAATCTATTTTATACCAAGTACTTTCACCGTTCTTCTTTGCGACGCTTGCATTTTTCTTAGCAAATGTATTTAGAAAATCTGTATTGCCATTAATTATTACATTGTTCTTCTTTTTCCTACAACAGCCAATTAAGATGATGCTTATGATGCTTGCAAAAGGCTCCGAAAAATTTGTTGTGTTGTTCCATTTAAATTTAAATGTTTACGATGGCAATAAATTAATTAATCGTGGTGCAGAACCACCATTCACAGAATTTACGTTTACAACTTCATTATTACTTGTGATTACGTATATTGTTGTATTACTTATAGCATCAAGTGCATTATTCCAAAAACGTGACGTATTATAATAAAAGAAATCCCCGCTTGTAAAAACGGGGATTTTTATTACATAACTTGCTCAGGTAGTGCAACTTGAAGAGCAGTAATATAGTATTTTAAGAGATATGTTGTTTGAAAGTAATTGAGAACAATAGGAAGAGTTTCAACTATATTCATATTATAATGTAGTTATCCGCCCATTTACTTTTACTAACTTTGGAGGTGTTCTATATGCACTATGCATTTTCACGTATAAGGCTACGTAGCTTTTTTGGATGGATGATCATAGGGTTGTTCCTTACGATGATCCCATTAGGTCTATCAAATGTTTCTGAGAATACGATGGAGGTTATTTCACAAATAACTGTGTTTTTTGTATTTCCATTATTTTGGTTATACGTAAAAACCAATAAAAATAATGTTGTATTTAATAGTTTTTTTGATAAGCCAGGACGTTTACCGTGGGGATTAATTGTATTAGCAACGATAATGGGAATGATTTTTTCAGTCGGTATATCTCATATTCAATTTTACATATTAGCACATACGTTACCGAATTTCTTAGTTACTATGTTAGAAGACGGAACTGTTATTAATACGAGTAACATATATATGACGATATTTACTTTCGTTTCAGCATGTGTATTAGCACCAATTATGGAAGAGGTTATTTTTAGGGGCTTCTTTTTACAGCGAATGGCTTATAAATGGGGGATTAAAAAAGCTGTCATTATATCTTCCATTATTTTTGGCTTAGGACATTTTGATGTTATTGGTGCGTTCATGTTTGGTGTTGTTATGTGT
Organism: Bacillus cereus group sp. BfR-BA-01350; assembly: GCF_022663775.1. NCBI lineage: Bacteria > Bacillati > Bacillota > Bacilli > Caryophanales > Bacillaceae > Bacillus > Bacillus cereus group sp. BfR-BA-01350. The sequence goes on along the minus strand of NZ_JAKUGD010000003.1, from coordinate 20,967 downwards.
CTTTTATACATAAAGACACAAAATATATGGACGAATATCGCTGTACACGCTCTAAATAATTTAATTGCAACAAGTATGCAATTTGTTGGCGGAGAAGAGAGTAGCGCAATTTCAATTCCTGAATTACAAGCGCAAAGTAATTTATGGATCGGTATCGGTCTTACAGTTGTTGGATTACTTTGGTTAATTCCTTACGTTTGGAAACAATGGCGTACGGTAAAAGAAGTGGGTGTGCCACCAGTGCGCTTCATAAATAAGGAAAAAGTAGTGAGTGCATCACAAGAAAATGAAGTGTATAGTCAAGTGATTGTAACAGATAGATTGATGGCTGTAGAGCTACCAGATGAGGCTGTAAATAAGCTCGGGTTAGAAGAAAATGATTATGTAACAGTATCTGTAGAAGACGATAAAATCGTTATAAAGAAAGCGCATAATAGATAAGTAAAAAGTAGCTCCTTGTGAGCTACTTTTTACTTTGTAATAATTTCCACACGAAAATTATTGCCGTTCTTTACATATTTAATATCTGTAACAGTGCGCACCGCTTTTAAAATCTCAACTTTTTCACCAATTCGAGGGATAGTCGGAACATTGTCCCAAATGCCAAGCAAGTCATCTAAGTGTGCCGTTTTTTCATAAAACCAGATTTTCAATGTAAAGCCCCTTTCTCGAACTTTATGTATTTTAATACATAATATATTATTTTTATTCTTATTGTAAGGGGTTTTTATATATTTTATGAATAAAAATTAATTAATCTTCTGGAAAGATATGTTCAATATCAGGAGTAAGAGATATTTCTGATAATACGATATGAGAAACAGTCGTTGCATATGAAGAAACATCATTAATAAATTCTTCAAGTTCAACAAGTGAAGGAACAGAGATTTTTACAATGTAGCACAAGCTTCCTGTTACGCGGTAACAAAAACTTGCAGATGGATAGGACTGAATGAACTGTTGCATACGTGTTGTATCACCATTTTTTAAAGTGATTTCTAAAATACAATCTAAAACAAGTCCTGCTTTTTTATAATCGATATCGATTGTGTACTTTTGAATCACGCCTTCACTTTCGAGTTTACGAACACGTTCTGCAGTAGACGGAGCAGATAAGTTTACTCGTTTTGCCAATTCGCGCATAGAAAGGCGACTATCATTATATAATTCATTTAAAATTTTTCGATCAACACGGTCTAGTTGCATTTGTAAATATACCTCCAGTAAAATGATAATTTTTGTAAAGGAAAAATATAAATTAAGATTCATATGAAATGTAAAGAGAACTTTATTTATTTTACAATAAAACTGAAGGGAATAGGAGGAAAAATAATGGAGAGAATTTCATTATCAAATGTAGGAGATACAAAGTTTCAAAGGTTATTAGGTCATAATCCGGAAATATTACATTCGTGGAGTACATTAGAAAATACATTATACAATAAAGGAACTCTTTCAGCAGAGTTAAAGGAGCAAGTGAGAAGAACATTAGCGTATGGGAATGAATGCCCGTACTGTATGGCAAAGGGAAGGCCTGATGATATGCAAAAGGTAGAAGAAATTGGTGTAGCAGTTACTTTTGCGCATACATTTATTCATGACAAAAAGGCGATAGATGATACTATGTTTCATGTATTGAAACAATATTGGACAGAAAAAGAAATTGTAGAGCTTTGCGCGTATATTTGTTTTATTACTGCGTCACAACAACTTGGTTTTCTATTTCAATTGCAGCCGAATGAAGGAGGAAATGATGAATAATCAAATAGCACTTATTATAATTGATGTACAAAAGGCGTTTCAATTACCATACTGGGGTGAGAGAAATAATCTTTTTGCTGAAGAAAATATGAGAATTTTGTTAGCAGAATGGAGAAAAAGGAAACGACCAGTTTTTCATATTCAACATGTAAATAAAGAAAATGATCAGTCAATGTTTTATGAGGGAGCAGAAACGGTTAACTTTAAAGAAGAAGTGAAACCATTGTCAGGTGAAGTGGTTATTCAGAAAACCGTTAACAGCGCGTTCATTGGAACAAATTTAGAAGAGCAATTAAGAGAAAACAAATGTAATGCAGTAGTGATTGTAGGATTAACGACAAATCACTGTGTGGAGACTACGACACGAATGGCAGGTAATTTAGGATTTACAACGTATTTAGTGCGTGATGCGACGGCTACTTTTAATCGTAAAGGTCTAGATGGTAAAGAGTATAGTGCAGAAGATATTCACAATATGACACTTGTAAATTTACATGAAGAGTTTGCTACGATTGTGACGACAAAAGAAGCATTAAAATTATTTTAAGAAAATAATTGCGAATTATGTAGAAAAAAATAAGAATATTTCGTATAATCTAAGTACAATCATTTAAAAAATAGGGGTGGCATCGTATGGAGCAAATTCCGGTAAAGAGAATAGAAGAAGTACTTGTTGTAGCAGGGGATGACAAACAAAAGCAAAAGGAATTTTATGAATTGCTCTTATCTACTGAGTTTTATGTTGCTGGCTCACTAGAAGCAGAGGAAGGTGCAACAGAAGGGATACTTCGTTTGCGTCATTTCCAAGGAGAGGGTAGATGGATCGTTCCGTTCTTTACACAAATGGAATTTGTGAAAGATGTATTGCCAGAAGGAACACCCCTTATTACGATACGTGGGAAAGAATTATTTAGTAGCATTGAGAAAGATGCTACAGCCGTATTAAATGTCGGTACTGATATAAGTAAAACATTTATTCCAGAAGAAATTGCAGATATCGCATCTGGACGAATTTTTAACTATTATAAATAAAGTGAAACTTTAATCAGTGGGGGGTTCTTCATCCCCCACTGATTATTAGTTGAACCAATCGGGCTTTAATGGGCAGCCCGACCCCCACCTAACTTCTTTGCTTTCGCTGAATTTTGATGTGGGGGTCTTACTGCCCATTAAAGCGGGATAAAAGGAAAAGCTGAATTGCTTTTCCTTTTTAATTTGAACACGGAGTAGCTATGCCAGAAGAAATAGAGAGTGTTTTATTATTTATATTTATTGTCGCTGTAGCTCCAAGAGGGATTCCGATGTTTGGGCTTATATGTCCAATCGGTAAACCGAATAGGACAGGTATAGCATATGGAGTGAAATATTCATATAGTATTGTTTGCAATGATTGAGATGGTTTAGAAGGAGTGCAGTCATGACAACTTGTAAAAATAACACCACTACATTCATGAAACTTTCCAGATAAAAGTAGCTGATTTAACATACGATCAACGCGATACGGTTCTTCCCCAATGTCTTCAAGCAATAAAAGTTTATTGGCTGTATTTATCTCGTAGGAGGAGCCAATGATACTCGTTAACACCGCTAAATTGCCTCCAACTAACTGACCTGTAACTGTACGGGAAGAGCTAGGTACGATACATTCTGAAGCAGATAAGATGGTTGAATACGGATGAAATAGTTGGTTGAAAGAAGATAAAGAAAGAGAATCTACACCTTTCCCTAATTCTTCAACCATTGGGCCATGAAAAGTAATAAGCTTTGCATAACGTGAAAAGGCAGTATGTAAAGCTGTAATATCGCTATATCCCCAAAAGATTTTTGGATTTTGCCGAATGATTTCATATTGAATGTGAGGGAGGAGACGAGCGCTACCGTAACCACCTCGTGCACAGAAAACGGCCTTTACCTCATGATTTGAAAATGCTTCATGTATATCATCAAGCCGGACTTGATCCCTTCCAGCTAAATATCCATATTTCTCAGAAACACTCTTCCCGATTACTACAGATAAACCCATTTCTTGTAATACCTTTACACCTTTTAATACATTTTCAATTGTTGGTGGGCCGGACGGTGCAATAATCATTACTGTATCACCTTGTTGTAATGCATTTGGATATATCATTGTTTTCAGCCTCCTTCACTTTCAATATATTCGCTTCATAGGAAGTTCAATCCTTGTAAAAGAAGGGAAAAGTTTGTCAAATAAAGAAGATATAAAGAGAATAGGAGGAGAAATGATGTTTACAAGTCGAGTCATAGATTTATTACAAATTAAGTATCCCATTATTCAAGCAGGTATGGCGGGTACGATTACGACGCCAAAACTTGTTGCAGCTGTAAGTAATAGCGGAGGATTAGGTACTCTTGGAGCAGGCTATATGAGCCCAGAACAAATTCGTGAAGCAATTTATACAATAAGGGAGCTAACAGATAAGCCCTTCGGTGTTAATTTACTTTTAACAAAAGAGATACAGATAGAAGAAGAGAAGATAAACTTGGCAAAGAGATTACTTAGCGGAGTGAATAGAGAATTCGGTATAGAGGAAGAAGAGCAGGTAAAGCTTCCAAAAAGTTATAAAGAACAATTACAAGTGTTAGTAGAAGAAAAAGTACCAGTCGTTAGCTTTGCGTTTCAAACGTTAGAAAAAGAAGAGATAAATGATTTGAAAAGAAGTGGAATAAAAGTCATCGGCACAGCTACTCATGTGGCAGAGGCGAAAGTGCTTGCTGAATTAGGAGTAGACATTATTGTCGGTCAAGGTAGCGAGGCAGGAGGGCATAGAGGAACGTTTATCGGGAAAGAACAGGACGCTATGATTGGTACGTTCGCATTAATTCCGCAGCTAGTAGCAGCAGTTCCGCATATCCCGATTGTTGCAGCAGGTGGTGTAATGAACGGACAAGGGCTTGTTGCTGCATTTACACTGGGGGCAGAAGCTGTTCAAATGGGATCAGCCTTTTTAACGAGTGAAGAAAGTATTACGCATGATGTGTATAAAGAAGCAGTTTTACATAGTACAGATACGAGCACAACTGTAACTCGGGCGTTTTCCGGGAAATATGCACGCGGTATTCGTAATGAATTTATAGAGAAGCATGAAGGGAAAGAAGAAGGGCTTCCGATGTATCCGGTGCAAAATGTATTAACTTCTAAAATACGCCAAGAAGCAGCAAAACAAAATAATGGAGAATATATGTCGCTTTGGGCGGGACAAGCGTCGTCATTAGCACGAATAGAATCAGCTCAGCATGTAGTGGAGAGAGTGATGAAAGAAGCAGATAACGCAATTGAACAATTGCAAAATGTATATAGAAAAAGACCACTTGAATAATTCAAGCGGTCTTTTCATTAGTTTGCTTTATAAAATTGTTGGATGGCCTCATCGATATAAACCCAGCCTTTCCAACCTAAGTGCATATGATCTTTTAAGAAGTATTTATCATACTCATGATTTGAGAAGTCGGCAATTGGATAGCCAGCTTTCTCAATTTGCTCATGAACTTTCTTATAGTACAATTCGCGTCGTTCTTTCGGGAAGCCAGCGTAATCGTACCAAGGCCCTTTTACAGGAACAGAAATGAAGAGTGGTTTTGCACCAGATTGTTTTAATAGATCAAGTACAATTTGTAAATCTTCATATTCTGGCGATTGATCATAAGCATCATTTTTTAAGTAGCCTTCACGTTGCTTTAATTTCTTTTTAATTTTGCTATTAAAGTAACCATCTTCGATACCATATTCGTTAGATCCAGATTCTGCTGCACCTGTTTGATCTGCATGTTTACGAGCTTCATCCCAGTTCATTTGTTTTAATGAAGGATCAAGTTTTTCTTTGTGCGGTTTAATATTAAACATTGCTGTAAATAAATCTTTACGATCTAAAATGTTACGGTAAATATAAGCGAAAGGTTTAGCAGCAAGTGCTTTTATTTTATGCTTTGTATCATCATAAACGATACCTTCAAGAGAAATTTTAAGCAAAGTTTCTTTCTTAACGATTTCAAAGTTTAATAAACGTTTTGCAATTTGCTTTTTCATTTCAGGTTTTACATCATCGTTGAAAATGAAGTGGTAACCTTGTTGTTTTGAAAAGTTAGGTGCAAAGTGCGTTTCATCAATACCTTGTGGTACAAACCATTGCGGAGAAAGAACGAATACCATTTTCTTATCTTTCAATTGATCCATTGTAGATGCAAAGTTTAATACATGTACAAGGTCTTGTGTTCCGCCACGTCCAAGTAGGAATGGTGTGAATCCTTCAGGCTTTACTTTGAAATAATTTGATGGATGGTAAGCATCCATACGTGCGAATTCCGATGAACCATACATCGGAAGGTATTTCGAGTCTGCTAACATCTTTTGCTGTAAAATCATACTTTGAATCTTTTCTTCTTTTAAAGAAGTTGCAGCTTGTTCTACTTTTTCGTCACTTAAAAGCGGGAGTAGAAAGCGCGTCGGAATAAGTAGGAATACAGCAAAAAGGGCCAATGCTAAAAGCATCGGACCAAATTTTGCTTTGTTCATCGGATTTCTTCCAACTTCTTAATAACCATGTTTGGAGTAGCCCACTCATCACGGTCAAAATCAGAAATAGAAACTTCAATATCTAAACGCTCTTGGAATTCAACTAATAAAGATACTACAGCGAAAGAATCAAGAATACCTTCTTCAAATAATTGAACATCTAAGTTTTCTTTCACAATATCGTTTTCACATACTTCTTCTAAAATATCTAATACTTGCTCTTTAAATTCTGCCATTTTTAAAATCTCCTTTATATCCGAAATATATTATATGTGCAACTTCTTAATGGTATAAGAAGGGTGCATTAAAAGTATCTGTTAAGGTGTCCAGAGAAAATTAGGAAACCGAAACATACAACGTGGAACGTAATTATAATCGCAAGGACGTGTGTAAATTTATTGTTTGGCCAAAACTTATGCTTCTTGTTTTTTCGTTCGAAAATATCGAATAAAATAAACAGTGCGGCATGATAAAGACCATAAATAATGTATTGATACACATGCTCACCAGTAATATGCCAAATTCCCATGATGAAAAAGTTTAAAAATGCACCGATATACGAAATTGTGTAACGGTTTTTAATTAACTTTTTCTTCGTTGCAAAAAAGACGAAACGCATGTAAATAAAATCACGGAACCAGAATGATAAACTCATGTGCCAACGGTTCCAGAAGTCTTTAATGTTACGACTAATGAACGGTTTATTAAAGTTTTCAGGCGTTTTAATACCCATCATATAACTTACACCAATTACAAATGAGCTATAACCAGCAAAGTCGAAGAATAAATATAAGCTATAGCTATACATGTAAATCATATTCGATAAGACTGTATCTTGCTGAGCAAATGCTGGATCCATAAAATATTGCTTTATTAAGTAAGCGATAATAAATTTATACAAGAAACCTTGGAAAATGCGGTTTAACCCTGTATATAGTAAATTTTGATATTCTTCAGCGCTAGGAGGCTTTTGAATATCTTTTTGGAATCTACGATAACGATCGATAGGTCCTGTTGAAATTGCTGGGAAGAATAAAACGAATTCCCAAAAATTAAAGAAGGAAAGTTCCTTAATTAATCCATCGCGAACTTCAAATACCATTTGCACTGCTCTAAATGTTACATAAGACATTCCTAAAAATACAATAAACTTTAGTTCGGGTGCAAACGGTGCGATTTTTGCCAAAATAAGTGGCAAAATTGATAAAATAACAGCTATACAGAATGTGAATGTGCTATTATTTTGTTTTCTTAAAAGTAAATAGCCTTTAATTAGGGCATATTGCCAAATAATAAATACGGCTAACATAATCGCTTGCTTCGGTTTATCCGAGAAGATAATAGCAAGCATAACTAATGTTAGAACTGCATTATATTTGCGCAACATTTTACCTTTTAATCCAGCTATGATAGTAGGTATTAATAAAATGCCCACTATAGCGAAAAAATAAAATGATCCATATGCGGTCATGCTGTAACCTCACTCAATAATTTTTTGCGATCTACCTTTCCATTTGGTGTCATTGGAATAGAAGATTGATACATGAATTTACGTGGAATCATGTAGTTTGGTAATCGCTCATTGAGTTCTTTTTTGATTGCAGATGTTAATTTGAATTCTTTTTCAAATGAATGTTCTCCAGGAACAACAACCGCTAATAAATAATCGTATTTCTCACCTTTTTTAATTGGAACGATAACTGCTCCTTCTACGTAAGAACACGCACGAAGGTGATGCTCAATTTCTTCTAATTCCATTCGATAACCATGCAGCTTAATTTGGAAATCAAGACGACCATTATAGAATAGAAGACCATTTTCAACATAGCCAGCATCGCCTGTTTTATAGGCGCGCTCACCGTCAATCATAGTAAATGCTTTTTCTGTTAATTCAGGGCTTCCTAAATATCCAACGCTTACGCTTGGACCAACAATTACGATTTCACCTTTTTCACCATCAGGCGCAATCGTACCATCTTCTTTCATAATAAGAAGGCGGCAGTCTGATTTACAGTAGCCAACTGGAAGTGATTTGTATTGATCAAGCACTTCTTCTGTAACGTGAATACCTGTTACAGCGACAGTAGCTTCAGTTGGACCGTACGTATTCATAATTGTTGCTTTTGGGAAACGCTCAATTAATTTTCTAGCTACTTCATTTGGTAACACTTCACCGCAGAATAAGAATGTTTTCATGTTTGGTAGCATACTCTCAGAGAAAGATGCTTCCATTAAACACATCTCTGCGAAAGATGGTGTGGAAGTCCATACTTGTATATCCGATTGCTCTAAAGAAGCAAACAAGTCTTTTGGACGTGCAATCATATCTTTATCAATTGCCCAAAGTGTACCACCTGTTACTAATGATGGGTAAATATCCATGACAGATAAATCAAATGAGAAAGGTGCTTGGTTTAAGAATACTTGCCCCGTTTGTAAGTTGAAATCTTCTACAGCCCATTTTGTAAAACTTACAAGGCAGTTATAAGTAATCTGAACCCCTTTCGGATTACCTGTGCTTCCTGATGTGTAAATAATGTAGAAGTTTTCATCACCTTTTACCGCATGTTCAGGATTTGGAGTTTTCCCTTTATGAGTAAAGAAAATATCTTTTAAGTTGTCCTCACTTACAATGCGAACTGGTAAATCAGTTACAGTTACTTCAGTTCCTGATAAAAGTAGTTTCGCACCAGAATTTTCAGCGATACGTTGTACACGATCAGCTGGGATAGATAAATCTACAGGAATATAAGCATGTCCAGCTTTTACACATCCTAAAAAGTTAATAATCATTTCAGGTTGCATATGGCCATACACCATAATTGGTGAACGATCATCTGGATACTCAGAAGAAATCCAATGTGCTAACGCATCAGAATCTTCCTTTAATTGTTTGTACGTAATTTTCGCATCTCGCCAAACAAAAGCAGTTTGATCAGGCGTTTCAATAGCCCACTTTTCAATTTGTTCTAATAACTTCATAACGTTCCCACCCTAGAATTCATTGTAAATAAATGTACTTGTGTTTGTATCATGGAATCCATACAACCAAAGTAATGCAAATAAAATTGCAAGGTAATAAACCGTCTTTGCAACCCATTGTGTGAGTGGTCGAGACCATATCTCTTTTAATCTTTCCATGTCTTTCCCTCTCTTAATGAAATAATAGCTCTTTGTAGGTATCATGTCCTACATTATTGTGAAAAAAACAAAATTCCACATTTTAGGTAAAAATAAGTCAAAAGGCTCTTTTCTGATATTAGCACTAAATACTAAAAAAGAAAATCCCTAACTTAGCAATTATATTACATTCAGCATCAATTTGTAATGGATTTGATATGTAAATAGGAAGTGGATTGTGTGAATACATAAAAGTGGACTAGAAGAATACGTAAAATATAGTATTTGTGCTTATGAGTCATTCGAGACAAAGTAAACTTTTACATTTCTAGCCCTTTTAAAAAGGAGGAAATTATCATGGATAGAGTGTGGAAGAATCTAATTTCGGAAGAAAATATCGTGAAATGGAGAAGGTATTTCCATAAGTATCCAGAATTATCGTTTCATGAAAAAGAAACTTCGCAATTTATATATGATACAGTATGCTCATTTTCTTCTTTTGAAGTAACGAGACCGACGAAGTATAGTGTACTAGCAATTAAAAGAGGAACGGAACAAGGGAAAGTGATTGCGATTCGAGCTGATATAGATGCGTTGCCAATTCAAGAGGAGACAAGTAAATCTTATACGTCTGTGAATAAAGGTGTAATGCATGCATGTGGGCATGATGCTCACGCGGCTATTTTGTTGGGTACAGCAGAAGTGCTAGCAAATATAAAGGAAAATTTTGCAGGTGAGATTCGTCTATTCTTTCAGCATGCAGAAGAGGTGTATCCTGGCGGGGGACAAGAAATGGTTGAAGCAGGCGTAATGGATGGTGTTGATTATGTAATAGGTTTACATGTTATGTCAGGACTTGAGAGCGGGAAGATAGGCATTGCGTATGGGCCGATGATGGCTGCACCAGACGTATTTACAGTTGAAATTCAAGGGAAAGGAGGGCACGCGGCGAGGCCAGAAGAAACGATAGATCCTATTGCTATCGGAGCACAGATTATTACAAATTTACAACATATCGTATCAAGAAATACAAGTGCTTTTATGCAAAGAGTCATTTCGGTTACGCAGTTTCATGGGGGAATGGCTGATAATATTATTCCTAGTGCAGCAACTTTAATGGGAACTGTTCGTTCATTTAATCAAGCATTAAGGATAGAAGCAGAAGAGAAAATTGAGAAAATCGTGAAAGGAATTACCGAAGCACATGGAGGGTCGTATACATATTCGTATCGATATGGATATGATCCGGTTATTAATGATGAATATATTACGAAAGTAGTAGAAGAAAGTGCACTACATTTGTTTGGAAATGAGCGTGTTGTGAAGCTTGAACCTTCTATGGGAGGAGAAGATTTTTCGGCATATTTAAGAAAAGCACCTGGTTGTTTTATTAAATTAGGGACTGGTAATAAAAAGATAGATACTTGCTACCCGCATCATCATCCAAAATTTGATGTAGATGAATCAGCTCTCATTTATGGAGTGGAATTATTTTTAGAAACAACAATGAGATTATTGAAATCATAGAAAAGTATAAAGTGCAACTTTAATCAGTGGGGGTTTTACTGCCCATTAAAGTGGGATAAAAAAAGGCAACTGCGCTTTATCGCAGTTGCTTTTATTTCTTTCCGTCAGAGAGGGCTGAGAAAGAACTATGCTCATTTATAGTATATGAATAGCTAACGGACAAGCTTGTACATTTTAATCATTTTTTTAAAAATAGTTGTTGACATTGATAATCAATTTCAATTAATCTAAATATAGTTGAAATTGATAATTATTATCAATAGGATGGATGCGACATGTTAATGAGAAAAAATTTTCACCTTCTGCGGAGGGGATTAAAAGATAAAAATAAAGATGTTGATCAGCATATGGAATGGCAACGAAATGTAATTCGGTCTGAATATGTAGATGAGAAGAAGAGCATTCAAACAGAAAAAGAGATACAAAGTAAAGGGAGAGGTTCAGTTGAGTAAGTTAGTAATGATTTTTGCAAGTATGAGTGGAAATACAGAGGAAATGGCTGATCATATTGCCGGCGTGATTCGTGAAACTGAAAATGAAATTGAAGTGATTGATATTATGGATTCACCTGAAGCTTCTATATTAGAACAGTATGATGGAATTATTTTAGGGGCATACACTTGGGGAGATGGTGACCTTCCTGATGATTTCTTAGATTTTTATGACGCAATGGATTCCATTGATTTAACTGGGAAAAAAGCGGCAGTATTCGGATCATGTGATTCGGCTTATCCAAAATACGGAGTGGCAGTTGACATTTTAATAGAAAAGCTACAAGAACGCGGGGCAGCAGTTGTGTTAGAAGGGTTAAAAGTAGAATTAACGCCAGAAGATGAAGATGTAGAAAAATGTTTACAGTTTGGAGCTGAATTTGTAAAACACCTTTCTTAATGGCAGAAGGGAGATGAAGAGCAAGTGCATGAGAAAATCGCAATCAAAACGATGACAGATTATCATTTGTATGATTTTATGCGTTGTCCGCATAAATTTTATTTTCGTCATATAAAAAGAAGAGAACCTTCTTCGTTTGAATGGCAACAAATCGCACAAATGATTGTGAATCGAATTATTAACGAATATTACACGCTACCTGCAGGCCAACAAACGAAAATTGTACTTTTAATATTAATAGAAAAGTATTGGAAAAAAGTAAGGGTTAATATGTTTGCTTCGAAGACGGAGTATTATATTGTGTTAGCGAAGCTAACGGATCACTTATTACAGTTTGTTGAAAGAGATGATAGCCAAACACCGCCGTTATTTTTATATGAAAAATTTCAAACATATATGGAAGAGTTAGGTGTCCACATGTCATTGACATTAGAAGTTGGTGAGTGGAGTACTGAGTCGTTTGTAATTAAAAAGTATGTTGTCGATGCGGATGAGGAAATGCTTGCTCTTTGTCAAAAGCTAATGACAGTATTCAGTTATAAAGCTTTCGGCATTCTTCCAGGGAAAATTGAAGTTATTAATTTAATAGAAGGAACTAAGTATGACTACACTCCGAAACAGGAAGATATTATAACTGGAATGGCCCATTTATCTAGAATGAAAGAAATGTTACAGCAACCTGAGCATTATACAGAGCGTCATTTTCGTTCTGAGTGTATAAGTTGTGCATTTCGTAGTGAATGCCAAGGGGAAGAAGTAAAGAAAGAAGCGAAACAGAAGAAAAATATCGTACATTAAAGGATGCAATGTTGCATTCTTTTTTGTTATTGACATGAAAAGCTTTTCATCATTTACCGTATATTTGTAGCAGATTTTAATAAAGGGAGGAATAATCAATGAAAGATGAAGCGCAAGTATTTCAATGGTTAAAAGAACAAAATGCCCCTTTTGGAATTCAACTGCAAATTTTACAGGCATTTCAACTGTATAAAGTCATTGTTGAAATGGATAAAAAGTTAATGTTATATGAGGAGAGAGAATATAGGGAGAGAATGTAATCTCATCCCTGTAGTATTGCTTTCAGTTGTTCTATACCAGCTAAAAACTCAAGTTCATTCTTTGTTTCAAAGTTATAAATTATATTATGTAGTAAAGGACTGTATTGATAAAAACTTGTGATACGGTGAATGAGTAATGGATCATGGCGTGAAGTAAGTGTACAGTATTGTTCATATACTGATGTAGTAAATTCATGTCCGAAATCATCATATAGCCCAGCAAAGTCAAAGGCAGGATCTCCAATTTGAGCATCACCAAAATCAATGATTCCTGAAATGGTTTTATTTTGGTTATCAAATAAAATGTGATGATGTGTAAAGTCAGCGTGAATGATTGTATTTGGAAATACCGATGTAGCTATACAGGCAAAAAAATTATCGAATAAACGGTTTAAGGTTGATTTCTGGAACGAAGTTAGACTGTTAGTAACATACTCATTTAATTTAGTTTGTAGCTCTTTCCAGTAGGTAAGTGTTTTTTCGGTAGGGAACCCTAACGCTGTAACACTTTTTAGAGGAATGCTATGTAGAGCCGCAAGGAAAGTAGCTAATTGTGTAATAAGTGCTTTTCGTTCTTGTTTTTCTAGTGTAGTAACTATTTCTGTTTTTAAAGGTTCACCATGAATGAGAGTATAGTAACTACAAAGCGGAATAGTATCAGTCTCCTTTTTATAGAATAGGTGATACTTTGGAACTTTAATTTCATGTAGTGAACAAGAGAGAAGTGTGCACAGTTTTTTTTCTAATGGAATTCGCATTGCATATTCCTGTTTTCGCGGGAAACGAAACAGTAGCTCATTATTTACTATAATCGCTACATTATCCCATCCTTCTTCATTTTGTTTATAGGAATGTATAGAAAGATTAGGTAGAGCTTCTTTTATATATTGTTTGTAAGAGTCCATACTTGTACCTCGTTTCTAATTTAAGTTATTCTACTTTATGATATCAGAATTTTCTTTCTATATGTTAAAATATACCTATCATTATGGAGAAGGGTGAGAGTATTACGAAGAAAAGAATAGTAATCATTTCTCTATGTATCGTTTTTGGACTGTTTTGGTCATATAAAGAAGAAGTTTTTGCTAGCTATAAACCGATTGATCAGTACGGATTAAATAAGGAATTAAAAAACAAAGGTATAGAAGTTTTAACTCATAATGAAATGAAAAAGGTAGGAGAACATTTTGTGACAGAGCAACTATCAGTGTTTGGATTTCATAATAAAGAAGATGTAAAACGAAAAGGTGAAGAAATATTTTTAAATAGTGGGTATGAACAATTAATGAAAAACTATTATCCAAATCGTTTTCAGGATTTAGAGTATAAATTTATAAACGGAGAGATACGTGAAGTAACGGATGAAAGTTTTCTCTATAAAACTGTAGCGTACGTGGCGGGTACTGAAAATGGTAAGAGAAGCGAAATGAAATTGAATTATGAAATGAAAATTGTAAAGGTTAATCATGCATTAAAGGTGTTAGAACAAAAACAGTACGTACAATAAAGTGAAACATAAATCAGTGCTATAAATAGTGGAATAAAAAATCCCCCAGTTCTTTGAGGGATTCTAAAGATTTTCATTTTGTTGACCAAGTTCTTTTTGAGCAATATATAAATTTCCTTGCTCAACTTGTTTCTGAGTAAGAACCGAATCACCTGCATACCCTTTTTCTGTTTTTACAGTTCTTTTTGAACGATTGGAATCTTGTTTCTTCATATAATAAATCACCTTCCATCAAAAATAAACGAAAATGATAAGCACAAGCAATACAGCGGCAAAAATGGTAATCCCCATTAAAAACGAAGTGTTTTTATATTTAGGTTGTTTATGTACATCTTGCCGATATCCAGGTGAAATTTCAGGGGCGAATTCTTCGTCGAATGATTGCTTTTTTTCTTTTTCGTCCATATGTATCCACCTTTCTTTTTCATTATGTTATACGTTTAAAGAAAAAATATGCATAAAGAAAACCGCCCTCTATCGTGAGCGGCGGTTTTCTATTGTATATTTTCTTTGAACTTGAAAGAGACGGATAAGAAGGAAGGTGGCGCCAAATGCTAAACCGATAATAAGACCAATCCAATATCCTTTTGCTGCCCAATCAGTATAGGTTGCTAATATGTAACCGAGAGGGAGACCAATTACCCAATAGGCGATTAATGTCATAATTAAGGCGACATTTACATCTTTATAACCACGTAGTGCCCCTTGTACAGGAGTTGCAATTGCATCTGAAATTTGAAATAAAATCGCAAATATAAGAAATTCTTTTGCTAAATGATGAACTTGTATATCTGTCGTATAAATAGAAGCAATTTCATCATCAAAAAAGTAAAGAAGAATGGAATATAATAGGGCGAATGCAAGTGCTAAGCCAATCCCGATAAATCCATATTGTTTTGCGTTATTATATCGTTTCGCTCCAACTTCAAATCCAACAGAGATGGTCATGGCCATTGCTAAACTTAAAGGAGTCATATATAGCAAGGAAGCGAAGTTCATAGCTGCTTGATGAGCTGCGATTGTTGTCGTACTAAAATTACTCATCATAAGTGTTACCGCAGCGAAAATACTCGTTTCAAAAAAGATAGCAAATCCGATAGGGACGCCAAGTTTTAAGAATTCTTTCCAACTCGAAAGAGAAGGGTGATATAATTGTTTAAAGATATGGAAAGATGCAAAAGGCTCTTTCGTACGAATAATCATAACGGTAATAATTAAAATGCACCAATAGGTTGCTGCAGAAGCAATTGCTGCTCCGACACCACCGAGTTTTGGAAAACCGAAGTTACCGAAAATTAATACATAATTTAATACTACATTAATTGGTAATGATAGTAATGTAATGATCATCGTTGTACGAGTTTTTCCTAATGCATCAATAAATCCGCGTAAAACTGTGTAAGTAAATAAAGGGATAATTCCAATTGCGATAATACTTAAAAATTGTGCTGCAATACGTTCTACAGGTTCTTCTAATCGCATGCCATTTAAAATAGGTGTAACAGTAAAGAAACCGATAAGGATAACAACGAGGCTAGCGAAAATGGCTAAATATACTGCCTGTATGACAACGTGAGGAACATCCTCTTTTTTCTTAGATCCAACGAGTTGTGCAACAATTGGAGTCGTAGCCATCAAAATTCCTGTTAATCCCGTACTAACTGGAATCCATATACTTGTTCCGATAGCAACACCTGCTAAATCAATAGGGCTTGCATGTCCTGACATTGTCGTATCGAAAAAACTCATTGCAAATAATGACATTTGCGTAACGAAAATCGGGAAAAATAGTAATACAAATTGTTTTAATTTTTGTGATAATGAATTAGTTTCTTTCATAAAATCCCCTTTCCGCTAAAAAACAAACTCTAACTATCATACAATTTAATCAAAAAATAGAAAAGAAATACGCGTATACAATATGTACAATCAATAAAAAAAGGATGCACTTTAAAAGGGGATAAGGTATTATGATAAGGTGTGAAAAATTACATATTTGTTATTAAGGAGGCACTACTCGTGGCTGATTGGTTAATTGGAATAATCATGGGTGCTGTTGAAGGTTTAACAGAGTTTTTACCAGTTTCATCAACAGGACATATGATTTTAACAGGTCATTTACTTGGATTCGACGACGAGAGAGCGAAAGTTTTCGAAGTTGTTATCCAATTGGGATCGATTTTAGCAGTTGTAGTTATATTTTGGAAGCGTCTATGGTCTTTAGTAGGTATAGGAAAAGTAACAGATGGACCATCGTTAAATTTATTACATATTATTATCGGAATGATTCCTGCTGGCATATTAGGTGTATTATTCCATAGTGCAATTAAAAAGGTTTTATTTGGTCCAGGACCAGTTGTCATTAGTTTAGTAGCCGGTGGTATTTTAATGATTGTTGCTGAGAAGTTTTCGAAACCAAGTACAGCAAGAACATTAGATGAAATCACATATAAGCAAGCATTTACAATCGGAATGTTCCAATGTTTAGCGCTTTGGCCAGGATTTTCTCGTTCTGGTTCTACAATAAGTGGTGGTTTATTAGCTCGCGTGTCACATACAGCGGCAGCTGAATATACATTCATCTTAGCAGTACCAATGATGGTAGCAGCAAGTGGCTTAGATTTAATTAAAAGCTGGGATATATTAAGTGCGGCTGATATACCGTTATTTGCAACAGGATTTATTACAGCGTTCGTTGTTGCAATGCTTGCAATTGTTTCATTCTTAAAATTATTATCTCGCGTAAAACTAACACCGTTTGCTTACTACCGTTTCATTTTAGCTGCGGTATTCTATTTCTTCATTATGTAATAAAAAAACTGCCGAGTTCGGCAGTTTTTTTATTTTACTACTTTTTCCATCATACTTTCCATTACATGTTCCCAAAGAGAAGTATCATCAGCTAATGTAGCACGGAAATTAGCGTACATTTCTTTTTGTTTCTCTTCGAATGTTGGATCTTCTTTTTCAGGTAATGTAGCGCGCATCGAAGTTACTAACTCTTGTACTTTTGGAGCACGTGGTCCCCAAACGGCTTGTTCGTTTCCATCTTTATCAATGAAAATAAAGATTGGAATCGCACGTGCTGTTCCGTTTGTTAAATATTGATCCATTAATTCTAAGTTTTCATCGCGAATTAATAATGACATATCAATATTTGCAACTTCAGAAATTCGTTTCATAACAGGCACGCATAAAAGAGCATCGCCACACCAATCAGCTGTTAATACGATAACACGCCAGCCATCATTTTGACGTTCTTCTAATACAGGAAGTAATTCATTTGGAATTAAAAAGTTATTGTAAATGTGCAGTAGCTCGTATTGATTTACTTTCATTTCATTCACATATGTATCAAAGGACATACCTTTATCAGCCCATTGTTGTAAGTTCATAAGTAACACCTCTTTAGTATGATTTGTTTTCATTGTACCAATTTTTATATAGAAAAGCTTGTATTCTTACTCTTTCTTGTCACTTAATAATTTATTTAATAGGAAAAGGAATAGTACGACACATAATTCAGCTATGTTGGACAGTTGTACGCTCTCTATCCAATCGTCAGCGGTATGAATGACGAACCAATCTAGCGTAATTTCAATGATGGAGAGCAGGGCGATTGAGAGCCAATTGGGCATACTTGTCATCATTGGATGTAGGATTACTTTAAAGAAAATGAATATAAAATATGTAATACCATCTAATAAAAGAATAAGTAAAAAAAAGAGTAGTAGAGCTGTTCTTGATGAATATTCTATACCTGTAATTTGAAAGATTCCTATAAATACAAAGAATATAATGAGAATAAGAATAACAACACTAATAATAATAGTCTTATCTTTTAGATTAAGATTAGAAAATTTGTCTTCTTCGCTCACTACTCTAACTCCTTTTTTTGGAAATTCAACTTTATTGTATCATGAAATGTATATTAAAAAACTACGAATTATGGGAAAATAAGGTGACAAAAAGTAAGATTTCATGTAGAATTATTAATAAGGTTTTTATTTAACTAAATGAAATAAAAGGGGCTGTCAAAGTTGTCTCAAAATCGAGAGCAATTAATGGAAGAACTATCGACAAATGTTTTTGCTATGTTCCGCACGTTGCGTAATGATATTGGAAAAATATTTGGTGGTTACATACCGTGGAATGAGTTCATCGTCCTTAGAATATTGAATCGTACGAATAAAGAAATGGTATCACGTGTAGCGAATGAGTTAAATGTGTCGAATAGTCATATTACAGCTGTTACAGAAAAATTAATTAATAAAGGTTTTGTAACTCGTTCGCGTTCTACGTCAGATCGCCGAGTTGTATATTTGGAGATTACAGAGCAAGGAAAAAATTTAGTTACGAAAATGGAAGATGCGAAAAAACAATATTTACAAGAAAGATTTTCTACGCTTTCAGAAGAAGAAATGAATATAATGATATCTATTTCTAAAAAACTTATTTAAGTTATTACAAGTGAGAAAACGCTTACGTAGTGATGGAGAAGACTTTCCTTATATGAGGGAGGTCTTCTTTCGTATGTAAAAGATTATAAAAAAGAAAATATGTAACATACTACTAGTAAAGGAAAGGGGGCAAAAATATGACAAATCGAAATGGTAGTAAAGGGAGCGGAAATCAAGGCTCACCGAGATCAGGACAATTTCAGCAAGAGTTTAGTGCTGAATTTGAGACTGGTAATGATAACAAAGGAAAAGAATATCGTTCGAAAAAAGGAAGTAAATCAAAAAAGGAGTGAATCATTTCACTCCTTTTTTGATTTAAGATGCGGCAGATTGATCCGTATTATATTTTTCTTCTGATTTTGCGACAATCATTGCGCAAATTGCATCACCAGAAATATTTACAGCTGTTCTTGACATATCTAGAATGCGGTCAATACCGATAATTAAGGCAATACCTTCTACTGGTAGATTTACTTGATTTAAAACCATCGTCAGCATTACAAGCCCAACACCTGGTACACCAGCAGTACCGATACTTGCTAGTACAGCAGTTAATACGACTACAGCTAACTGGGAGATAGTAAGTTCAACGCCGTATACTTGAGCGATAAATACAGTTGCTACACCTTGCATAATGGCAGTACCGTCCATATTAATCGTTGCACCTAATGGTTGTACAAAAGAGCTGATTGCTTTTGGAACTCCAAGCTTCTCTTGTGCGGTTTTCATTGCAAATGGAAGAGATGCATTAGAGCTAGATGTACTAAATCCAATCGCCATTACTGGTCCGAAATGTTTAAAGAAACGGACAATGCTTTCTTTTGCCAATACTTTTAATAAGCCACCATATACGAAGACACCGTGAATGATAAGTACTAGCATAACGACAATCATATACTTGAACATCGCAGCGACGCCTGCAAGACCCATTTTACCGACGGATGAAGCAAGCAACCCAAATGTTCCGATTGGAGCTAATTTCATAACGAGATTAACGAGATACATCATTAATTCGTTGCCCTGTTCAAGTAATGAATGAATACCTTGGACACGTTTTCCTAAAATAGCTATACCAAGTCCAATTAATACGGCAAAGGCAATAATTTGTAACATGTTTCCATCAGCCATCGCTTTTGCTGGATTATCTGGTACGATATTTAGCAATGTATCGACGAAAGATGTTTCGGTTTTTGCACCTTCATATTTAAGCCCTTCGGTTTTAAAATTACCACCAGATCCTGGTTGTATAATCAGTGCAAATGTAACTGCAATAGAGATGGCAACGGCTGTAGTTACTAGAAAAAATGAAATTGATTTTAAACCAATTCTTCCAAGTTGCTTCGGGTCCCCAAGACCAGCAGCTCCAAGTACGATAGAAATGAATACAACAGGGACAACTAGCATTTTAATGAGGCGAATAAACAATTGACCAAGTGGATTGAACACATATTGATTTAATGGTTCAAAAATGGATGGTGCAGCTAAATTTAAAGTGAGTCCGACAACTAAACCGAGAAATAATGCAATTAAGATTGCTTTTGTTTGTTTCAATAAAATCCCCCCTTATTTTTTGTAAAATAGCTTTCTACATTAATTGTACCGAAAAAATACCTATTTTGACAATATTTTCTGAATATTTTGTATAAAAATATTTATCCCGCTTTAATGGGCAGTAAGACCCCCACCTCAAAATTCAGCGAAAGCAAAGAAGTTAGGTGGGGGTCGGGCTGCCCATTAAAGTCCGATTGGTTCAACTAATAATCAGTGGGGGATGAAGAACCCCCCACTGATTAAAGTTTCACTTTATTTTAATGTAGAGAGGATTACATTTTGTATTTGAAAAACAAAATAGGCCATCACATCGGATGACCTAGGGAAGGGGACAATTTATGTCAATTTAATTAGGGATGGAAGTTGTTCAAGACACTGGGGAATGTCTTATAAATTAGGGAGGAACAACTTCGATACATATACTATAAAAGGTGAGTGTGACCTTGATGTGAACATAGAGTGAAAGAGAGAGGGAGTTTTAAATAGAAGATAGAAAGACAAAAAATAAGACCATCACATATGATGGCCAAAGGAAGGGGACAATTTATGTCAATTTAA